>JAFQEF010000040.1 GCA_017399165.1 Akkermansia sp. | reverse complement strand
CCCGACGAGCAAAGCGAGGAGGCCGACACAATCCCCACGAGGGGTGTTAACCCCGAGTCACGCTCCGCTCCGGGCTTACGCCCTACGCTATACACATCTGTCGGCCTACGCTGCGTCGCTTCGCTCCGTCGCTCCGGGCTCGGGGTTATTATTTCCACGTGCAGGGGCTTCTTTGTCACGGCGTAGGGCTCAGCCCGAAGACGGAACGCCCCTGCCTAAGCTATTTCGCCCCCATGCGGGGGCTATTAAATTCGGCGGGCATTCGCCCGCGGGTACGATATTTTTTTCGCCCCTCGGCGGGGCTCAAAAAGTCGGCTCGCTAACGCTCGCCTTCTCCCCACAACTACCAATTTGTAGGGGCACCGGAGATCCGTAGGATGCAAGATAAATAGTTTTTGTTGAGTTTTTAGAGATGCCCAAAATTCGTAAATTACCTTCCCTTGCCTTAGGGTTATCTTACCAGCAGCATATCCGGTTGCTCGGCTTTGATGGTATCCCACCCGCCTTGGAGCACGTAGATGGGGGCATCCAACCCACCCTCCGTACGCAGGTAGGCAGAAATTTCATCCGACGCGGTGCAAGAGGCGGTGCAAAAGACGACAATGCACTCCCCGCGATCCGTCGCGTTGAAGAGGCGCTCCTCCACGTTCAGGAAGAGTTCATCCTTTTGGGCACCGGGGCGAATGGGGTAGGCATTGGTACCGGCAAGACGGTTTTTCTCATAATCTGCCTCGCTGCGGGCATCTATCCAAATAATTTTGTCTGCAGGGTAGCGTTGCAGGAGCGTTTGCCAGCAGATGTGACCCTTGCCCTCGGCATCCAGCTGCTCTTGCTCACATATTACACGTGCAGGCGCAAACCAAGTACACTCCACCCAATACAACACGGCACCCAAGGCCAATATGATGAGCCCTAAGCGAAAAAATTGAGTAAAAGTATCCTTCATGCGGCATTATTTTTAGCACGTGGCAGATAAAAAGTCAAATACATTTGGAATGTGCGAAATAATGTTTGGTGTGAGCCCGTAAGGGCGAACTCTTCATGTGAGCGATAGCGAGCCCTTCATGTGAGCGATAGCAAGCCCTTCATGTGAGCGCACGCGAACCCTTCATGCGGGCATTTTGCCCGCTACAACATCATTTTTACTGCGCGGCGCCATGCGCCTTGCATGATAGCTCGCGTTGCTCGCATGATAGTTTTACGTGATAGCGGGGCATGATAGTTCGCCCTTGCAGGCGAACATGATGGGGGCGAAGTGAGATTGGCGCTTCTTCGCACCAATATCATTTTCCCTGCAAGAGCAGGACGGTGATTTCCGGCGGACAACAGAGGCGCATGGGGAGGCGGCTGAGACCAAGCCCGCGAGAAACATAAACCGGGCAACCGCTCTTGTTGTGGTGCATACCGGCACGGGCAGTGTGGGGAGTCCAGGGGGCGAGTGCTGCCCAAGGTCTGCCACCGGGCAGGCAAACCTGCCCGCCGTGAGTATGCCCCGCCACGGCAAGGTCCACACACAAGCGATGGTTGAGGAAATAATACGGATTATGCGTGGCCACGAGCAAAGGCATGTCTTGCGGCAATTTCTCTTTGGCAAAGCGTTGCTCTTGCCAGCGGCCGGTGCGGGGGGTAATTTTGAACGGCTCTGCCATAAAGGCAACCCCGCGCAGGCGCAACCTTTGCCCATTGGCAAAGGTGAGCACGTGCTCAGAGTTCTCCATGCACACAAAACCTTTTTTTTTAAACTCACGGCGCAGCTCTGCCCCGGCTTTGCCCATGTCGTGATTGCCGCATACATAATACACGGGGCAGCACTTGGCCAGCGGTGCCAAATGAGCCGCTATTTGGCGGGCGGGCATGGACTCCCCGGGTTTGAGGGCACAGAAGTAGTCCCCCAGCAGCAACACAGCCTCCGGCTTTTGCTCCAGCGTGCACGCCACAATGCGGTCCAGCCATGCGGCATCTCGCCACCCGGCGTGCAAATCTGCCAGCAATACCACACGAGCCGGGGCACTCCCCTGCTCCCACCCACGCATGGTCACAGGCACCTCTTCCACCGTGATACGCAGCGGCTCCGCAAAAAAGATGTATGCCACCGCAAACAGAGACAACATGGCAGCAATGTACCACACCATAAGGCGTTTTACCAAACGCCGCCACCACGGCCGTGCCACGGCGGTGGGTTGGGGTGGGGTCTCTTGCGCGCTCTGCATCTTTCGGGGGTCTCCGGGCTGAGGTTGGTGCCGTTAGCTATGTGGCAAGGGGGGGGCTCAGGCCTCCAGCTCTATTGATACCGGGCAGTGGTCAGACCCCGTAATGTCTGCATGGATGCTCGCATTTTTCACGCGGGGCAACAGCCCCTCGCTCACGCAGAAGTAATCTATACGCCAGCCCACGTTCCTGGCACGTGCACCGCCACGGAAACTCCACCAAGAGTAAGCATCTCGCGCATCCGGGTGCAAACTACGGAAAGTATCTGCAAAGCCTGCCCCCAACAGTTGGGTGAAGCCCGCGCGCTCTTCATCCGAGAAGCCGGCGCTGAAGTGGTTGGCATCCGGGCGTGCGAGGTCAATCTCTTGATGGGCCACGTTCAAATCCCCACAGAACACCACCGGCTTTTTCTCTGCCAGCCCGCTGACATAGGCCCGGAAAGCGGCATCCCACTCTTGACGGTACGGCAGGCGTGCCAGCTCATTTTGGGAATTGGGCGTGTAGCAATTCACCAAATAAAAATCCTCAAACTCCATGGTGGCCACGCGGCCCTCGGTATCGTGCGCCTCTATACCTATACCGGTGCTTACGCTCAGCGGCGCCACGCGAGATAATATCAACACCCCGGAATAGCCCGGGCGCTGCGCAGGGTTCCATACCGCATGGGGCCAGGCGGCCAGCCACAGGTCCGCCACCTGCTCGGGGCGGGCTTTAATCTCTTGCAGGCAGAGCACATCCGGCGCAAGGGCATCCATTTTCTCGGCCAAGCCCTTACCCAAAGTGGCGCGTATACCGTTCACATTCCAGCTTACCAGTTTCATGCCCCGCATTGTACCCACTTGCCCCGCACGTGTCAAACAAATGTTTATGCATCCCCCGCCCTATCTTCGTCAGCCCCCGGCATTTTCTGGCCACACTACACATTTTTTCACATTTTCTCAAAAAAAATCAAATTTAGTCTTGCCAAGTAACTTCTTTTCGTGTATATTCTTCTCACGCGCTTGCAGCGCTGCCAAACGGCAGGGTAGCTCAGTGGTAGAGCAGAGGACTCATAAGCCTTTGGTCGGGTGTTCAAATCACCTCCCTGCTATTATGGGAGCGGTCGCAACCAAGACAAAATGGTAACGACCGCTCCTTTTTTGTGCCTAGATTTCAGCGGGTTATAAAAACACAACTCATAACGCAAACCGGACTTCCCGGGCTGATTTTGCCTCCATTTTGCCCCCGTTTTGTAGCCAAAAGGACTCGCTTAGACTCGTGCGGTTCCAGTCACATTACATATAATCGACTCAATATCCGTGGCTTAAATAGCAAAAAATCGTTGTCTATCAGTCAAATCACATTGCTTGTCGTGTAAGTGTTGAAAATGAGTCTTTTGTGACGATTTTCTCATAACGGAAAAAGTCATCCGATTTTTATTCACAGTCACAAAAGAAAAAGTAATAAAAACCTTGCATATTTATACTAAATAGCTTATACTATACAAAGGAACTTTTTACCCCCTGTTTTTATGAATAAGAAGACAAGCAAAGCAAAGTCGGTAAGCGCAGACATCGAAGTCCGCGTAAAGAGCGCCAGCGGAACCACCTACCGCGCCCTCGTGGAAAAGCGAAACAAGAAAGTCACCTACCTGTGCCAGCACATTCGCGGGGCTTTCACCAAAGACCGCAAGATTGCCAAACCGCTCACAGAGCTGGTCATATCCGGCGAATATACGCTACCACATGCCAAACACCGGGAAATGGTGGAAAAGCTGTTCAAGGTCACGCTGAGCGCCCCTGAGCGCAAACCTCGCCGCAGGTCAACCAACGAGGCGCTTCAACGCGTAGAGGTCATTCCCCCGTGGCTGATGGACGATGAAGCGCAGCAGCCTCAGGCAGATGCTCTCAGCGATGCTGAAATCGAAGCCGCCCTGTGGCAGGAGGTTGAAGAAGCCCGCGAAGCCGAACGTGCAGAAGAATTAAACGAGCCCGTGACGGACGTGGAGCCGACAGCCGAAGCCCCGGCACAGGAATCCATCGTTGAGCCTACTAAACCGGAAGCTGCCGAGGTGGTCGAAATCAAGCTGACCACTTACAATCTGAAAAAGACTGGCCAAGCCCCGGTAAGCATCACGCCCAAAAGCAACGACATCAAACTGGACCCCGGCGACCAGTTGATACGCATCTACAAGGGCAAGTTGATTGAGGTAGACGTACTCGATAGCGGCTACAAGTGGAATGGCGAGGTTTACCCCACCCTCACCCACATCAGCTGGAAAGCCACCGGCTACCAAATCGGAGGTAACAACTTCTTCGGGCTACCTACCAAGCGCCGGGGTGAATAAAACTCCCCTTTTCAGCCGGTTAAGTACCGGCTTTTAATCAGATCAATTTTCCCTTATTAGAACTCCCTATTTTTTATCTTCACCTTCGTGTGCAGGATTCACATACAGGACTCTCAGTGCAAAACAAGTTGACAAATTATAGAAAAAGCCTATACTCGAGATGTTATGAATACAACGTATGAAATTACTGTAAATTTTCGGATTGATAGCGAAGATAGGGAAATATATCAAGAGATATATGACTGCTTAGGTAGTACCTTGAAGGAATTAGATTTTATTTCAGCTGACGCTACTTCTACATTCGTTCTTTACTCAACTAAGACTAGCGGAGATAAGGTCAGGCAATTGTTAGCAAGAAGGCTAAAGAGTTGTTTACTAAATGAAAATATATATGATTATCTGGTGATTATCATGACTGAACGCATCAGAACCAAAACCGTAGAAGAAAAGTTTCGATCTTCATACAATATATTTTCCTTGAATGAGAAGTATAAGTGGTATAAATACACATTCAAGGAATATTACTATTTGTTTTCGGAATAACCCGTTGCAAATCAATTTTATTTTGTTCTAAACAGTAATGTGCTAGAACTTGGAACGAGGCTTAAAAGTTAATTATCAGCCTCTCTGGTGAAATAGAAGCTAAGGTTGGTTATTTCCCCATATCGAGCGGTTAGGAACTTG
Organism: Akkermansia sp.; assembly: GCA_017399165.1. Lineage (GTDB taxonomy): Bacteria > Verrucomicrobiota > Verrucomicrobiia > Verrucomicrobiales > Akkermansiaceae > Akkermansia. The sequence continues at coordinate 196 of JAFQEF010000040.1, read as the reverse complement.
TGTACGCCCCAGGGGATGAGGTCTTCGTCAATCTTGACCTCGACTCGTTTGTACTCGTTCTCCTTTACCTGCTTGAAGTGTGCTTCGATGTATACGTTCATGGGTTAGTGTCGGTTAGTTGTTAAGTGTGACGTGACCACAGGTGTAGACCATGCTCTTCTCCACAGCCTCGGTAGGTGCCAGCGGGAGCCCGGTG
>JAFQEF010000039.1 GCA_017399165.1 Akkermansia sp. | reverse complement strand
GTTCGATTCCGAGTTGACACCTATGCTTATGTGCTCAGATTTTCATAGCGTTTTTTTATTATCTATCTCTATGGATTTTAACATGACTTAAGTGTCACCCGTTTCACGGGTTCCCTTTATAATTAATTAATTCGAGTGGTTTCCGTCTTCGGCAAGCCTACGCCGTGACGAGTCGCCGCTGCGCGGCTCCACCACTCGCTATTTGAAATGTCGCCCGCTTCACGGGCTCTGAAATTTGGCTCGCATACGGACACAAAACAGTCTATTTATTTGTCGGACGTTATACTAGGACTTTCGGTTATTGAAGTTTTGCCGCAGGTAGTTCAGGCGCTCGGTAATGCGTAGCTCCATACCATTGGTAGTAGGGGTGTAGTATACCCTGCCCTCCGGCAGGTAGGCTTGGGGCACAAAGTGGTCATCCCCGAAATCATGGGCGTATTTGTAGGTGGTATCTTCCTCAGACACGCCACGCAAGCGCGCCAATTTTTTACGGGTAGGCGTGGCCAAGTGATCCGGCACAGCCAAGGTCTTACCCTCCTGCACATCTTTGAGGGCGGCGTTAATGCCCATGTAGGCAGCATTGCTCTTGGGGGCGGTTGCCACATAAACCGTGGCATGCGCCAGCGGTATACGGGCCTCGGGCATGCCCAGCATCTCCGCAGCCTGAGCTGCCGCCAGTGCCACCCGCAGCGCATTGGAGTCCGCCAAGCCTACATCCTCACTGGCACAAATGACAATTCGGCGCGCTATAAAACGAATATCCTCACCGGCATTGAGCATAAATGCCAGCCAGTAGAGCGCAGCATCGGGGTCGCTGCCGCGCATGGATTTGATAAAGGCAGATATGGTATCATAATGGCCATCCCCCGCGCGGTCATACTTAATGGCCTTTTTTTGGATGGACTCCTCTGCCACTTCCAAAGTCACCCTCACGGTACCGTCGGCCTCGGGCGGGGTGGACATGGCAGCAACCTCCAGCGCGGTGAGCGCTTTGCGCACATCGCCATCTGCCTTGAGGGCCAAATGCGCCATGGCATCATCTGCCACAGTCAGTTTCATGTTACCCAGGCCGCGTTTTTCATCTGCCACCGCACGGTGCAACAAGGCAATAATCTCGGCATCCGGCACGGGCTCCAACGGGAAAATTTGGGAGCGCGACAACATGGCAGAATTGATGGCAAAATACGGGTTCTCTGTCGTGGCTCCGATAAAGCGTACCGTGCCGCGCTCTAAATGCGGCAAGAGCACATCCTGCTGCGCTTTATTGAACCTGTGCAGCTCATCCACAAACAAAATTGTCTTTTGCCCGTGCAGGGTGAAACGCGTTTTAGCCTCTGCTATCTTATCGCGTATATCGCTCACGTTAGACTCCACACCATTGAGCATCACAAAGTAAGCACTGGTTTGCCGCGCAATGACAGAGGCCAGCGTCGTTTTACCAACCCCGGGCGGTCCGTAGAAAATGAGCGAGGAAAAACGGTCCGTCTCAATGGCTCGGCGCAGCAACTTGCCCTCTGCCAGCAAGTGTTTTTGGCCTGCCACCTCCTCCAACGTTTCGGGGCGCATGCGCGCCGCCAAGGGCATACTCATTTGAGTATTCCCCTGCTCCGTCTCCTCAGATTTTCCGTATGGTGTAAACAAATCCATCTTACCACGGGGAGTGTAACACACCCCCGCCATAGAGTAAATCATAAAGTTGAAACGCCGCCGCTACAAGACACGTTTTTAATCGCCAATGCTGACACCGTGAAGGCTTGACGTTTAACAATAATATATGGTAGGATACCCGCGCGACGGGCACAAATGCCCGACATAATAACAATTTCACCCCACATAGACACAAATCATGAAAAAATTAAGCATACTGGCTGTATTGTGCGCCGCTGTTGCAGGTGCAGCAGAGTCTGATTTCCTGAACGCCGTGAAAGACGCCGCCGTGCAGGAGGCCAAGAACCAAACGGAAGCCGCCATTCAGGAGAAAGTAACGGAGGCCGCCCAAGGCTTGACCGCCGGCAAGGAAAACGCCACGAGCGGTGTGGCTGATACCCTTAACGGTATTCAGCAAAAAGCAGAAACCGTACAGGCAGAGGTGGATGCCGTTAAAGCCAAAGCCGAGGCTGTGCAGGCAGAGGTAAATGCTACCAAGGAGGCCATCGAGAACGCAAAGAGCAACACCGAGCAGGCCGTAGCAGACAAGAAGGCAGAGGCCGCCAAAGCTGCGGCAGATGCCAAAGCTGCTCAGCAAAAAGCCAAGGCAGATGCCAAGGCTTCTCAAGCCAAAGCTAAGAAAGACGCCGAAAAGAAGGCCAAGAAAGCCACGGGCAAAGCCGTGCGCGGTGGTCTGAAAAAGATCGGCCTCTAATTTCCCTTCAACATCACCGCTGCCACCTTCGCAGCGGTGATTTTATACCTGAAAATTCAGGATTCGGAAAAAAAGACACAAATTTGGCTTGCCAAAGAGAAACAAATAAGGTATAAATGGCGACCACCATTCCGCAGTGATGCGGGTAAACCTTTTACAACACACACAGATATGTCCAAGCACTCCACACTTAAAGCAACCGGTACCGTTGGCGGTAAGCGTTCTGTCCTCAAGCGTTTTGAGCGTGTTAAGCTCATGAAGGAACGCGGTCAGTGGAAGCAGGGTCAGAGCCCCATCGGTCTGCCCAAGACCAAGTTCGAGGCCTGATGCCGTTCTCGCCGGCCCTCTACTGCTGAGGGTTTACAAAACAACATTTTCCGGAGCCTCACGGTGCCATACCGCGAGGCTCTTCATGCACACCTTTACACACGCGCGCGAGAGCGCGCACACATATACACACCATGACAGAAGAGAACACATACCCGCCTGCCCCGGAGGGCAGCGTACGCCTCAACAAATTTTTGGCCTCCTGTGGCTATGAATCCCGCCGCGCGGCAGACAGACTGATAGCCGAGGGGCGAGTGGAAGTGAACGGCAAAGCCGTGGATACCCCCGGGCTGCGCGTATTGCCCACAGACTTTGTGAAAGTGGACGGCCGCCATGCCACCCCCAAAGAGGAGGTAGTGGTACTGCTCAACAAACCGCGTGGCTATGTATGCAGCAGAGACGCCCAAGGAGCCATCGGCACGGTGTATGACCTGCTGCCGGCCAAATACCGCTACGCCAACTACATAGGCCGTTTGGATGCCGACAGCGAGGGCTTGTTGCTTTTCACCAACAACGGCGTGCTCAGCCAAAGCATCGGCCACCCCAAAGGCGGCATTGAAAAAGAGTACTGGGTAACGCTGGACCAAGCATTTGACAGCAGCGTGTTGATTCAATTGCTGAAAGGTGTGCGCATACCTGAGGGCCAAGCCAAAGCCAAGTATGTATCCCGCCTGAGCGCTCGCCGCGCCTGTGTGGTGCTGGAGCAAGGCTTGAAGCGCCAAGTGCGCCAAATGTTCTCATGCTTGGGTTTCCGTGTTAAGAAACTGGTGCGTGTTCGCATCGGCTCCCTGTGGGGCGGTGATTTAGAGCCCGGCCATGCCACCTTGCTTGATGCCGAGCAGATTGCCCAAGCCTCCACCAACCCGCGCCGCCGCAAGGGCTTGCTGGGTGCTAAGCAAGTTTTCAAACCTCGTCCGCAACATCAACAGGAGGCCTCCCCGGCAGATGAGGATGATGATTACATCTTTAACCTCGCAGACTTCGAGACCGAGGAGGAGGCGTTGGAATCCTCCACCAAGTTTACGGATGGCGAGGCCTTTGAGCCCGAGCGCGATAATGGCCGCCGCCCCTTCGGCAAGGCCCCCCGCGCCAAGAGAGATTCTTTCGACAACCGCAACGGTGGGTTCGGCAGAGAGCACCGCAGCTTCGGCAACCGCGAGGGCGGGGAGCGCCGTGGCAGCTTCGGTGGTGAGCGCCGCAGCTTCGGCAACCGCGAGGGCGGGGAGCGCCGTGGCAGCTTCGGTGGTGAGCGCCGCAGCTTCGGCAACCGAGAGGGTGGTGAACGCCGTGGTGGATTCGGTGGTGAGCGCCGCAGCTTCGGCAACCGAGAGGGTGGTGAACGCCGTGGCGGCTTTGGCGGTGAGCGCCGCAGCTTCGGCAACCGAGAGGGTGGTGAACGCCGTGGCGGCTTTGGTGGTGAGCGCCGCTCCTTCGGCAACCGCGAGGGCGGTGAACGCCGTGGCGGCTTTGGCGGCGGAGCCCGCAAGAGCTTCCGATCCTTCAACAAGCGACGCCCTGATCATCGCTAAAGATTTTTAAACACGGCCCTGCCCCAACGCAGGGCTGTGTTATATTGAACAAAAAGCAGGTACGCAGCGTCAGAACCCCATACGCCACCACACCATGAAACACGCAGGAATCTTTTTATTATTATTGAGCAGCCCCCTGTTGTGGGCACAGGAGACACCCGCCACCCCGGCCCCGCAAACAGCCACTCTGCAACCGCAATACAACAGTGATAACACAGAGCTGGAGGCAGAGCTTGCCGAGCTCAAACAACAAGCGGATGCAGGCGAGCTTGATGCAGCCTACCAAGTATACGCGGCATACGCCCAAAAGGGCATGGTTGCACAGGCAGAGGCTTGGTTCCACCGCGTCATCGCCTTAAAAGAGGCACTGGCGGAGTCCGGCAACATAGCCGCCATGCGAGAGCTGGGCTTGCAATACCTGCGTGGGGATATTTACCTGCAACCCAACCCGCAAAAGGCTGTTACCCTGCTCTCCCGCGCCTGCGAGCTGGGGGATGCGACCTCTGCCATCATTCTGGGAGAACACTTCAAAAACTACAGCCCCGAGGATAGCAAGAACTTCTATACCAAAGCCTACCAACTGCACCAAGCCGTGGTAGCCACTATTGAGCCCGGCAAGGAGCTGACACAAAAGCAACGCATTGCACTGGAGATTCTCGGCAACATGGAGCAAGAGGGCCTCGGCACGGAGCAAAATGCCGCTGCCGGCATTGCCCATTTGGAGCAAGCAGACACCCCCGCCGCCAGAGAACGCCTGTTCCAAACATACGCCAAGGGAATCGGCGTGCCTCAAGATTTACCCAAGGCCCTGAGCTATGCTGCGCAAATTGCGGATACCGCAGCAGACAGCGCCGCGCTGAGCAAGGCAGACCGCAACGCCGGGCAAATGGCTTGGCTGCTGGCAGACTCTTACTTAAACGGCAAAAACGGCGTTACCCCCAACGCAGAACTTGCAAAAAAATACCTGGATATTGCGGACTCCCTCAACATTGCCCCCGCCATCTACTGCAAGGCTTTGCAGCTTAAAAACGCCGGTAATGCAAAAGATGCCTACATACTCTTCAGCCGTGCGGCATCCATGGGCAACCCCGAGGCACGCATGCACGCCGCCCTCATGAAACTGCATGGCGAGGGTATTGAAAAAAACGAGGAATTAGCTGTAGAAATGCTGCGACAAGTGGCAGCCCGCCACAGCGAGGGGCAAGCTTGGTATGTAGGCCGCGCCCCTTATGAACTGGCGCTTTACTACGAGCGCGTCGGCGCAAAGCAACAGGCAGATGAATGGTACCGCGTAGCCTCCGACCGCAACGTGGTGGAAGCCATGGCTCACCGCGGCCTCAGCCACATTCTGCCGGGCTCAGCCGCAGAGTGGAGCCCCACCCTCATGTACAAGTGGTGGAAGATAGGTAGCGATGCCGGGGACCCCACCTGCTCCCGCTACCTCAACCTCTTTATTTGGGTGGTCATTCCCCTCATACTCATCATTGTATTCGGCCTGCCCGTGCTGCTGGTTCACATTCTGAACAAACGCGCAGAAAAACGGGAGCAAAACGAAAAAAACTGATACCCCGCCTGCTCTTTATCAATTTAAAAAGCCGCTGTCTTCCGAATGAAGACAGCGGCTTTTTGCATAACCTAATAAAATGGCGAATACTTGCTCACCGAAATCCCATATATTGAATCATTCAACGAGGGTATCTCGGTAAAGGTGGGGCACTTTAATCCCACTGATTATTCAGAGACTTGGTCTCCTTTTTCACCTCCATGTTACGCTCTGTCTTGCCGGAGATGGCGGGGGGATTGTTGCGGTCTGCAAAGAGGTCCAGCACCACGATTTCGTTATCCCCCTGTTTCAGGAACTCAGCGGGGCAATAGAGGCGTTCTTGCGGACCAATGTTCCAGTAACGGCCCAGCAAATGCCCATTGACCCACAAATATCCTTTGGGCCAAGCAGCCATGTCCAGGAAGGTGTCCTGCACTTGCTCCAAGCGAACCGTTGCCTTGAACATGCCACCGCGTACATTCGCAGAGCACGGGCAATCACTCGGCTTTTCAACGGGCACGGCGGTAAGCGGGTGCACACGCATGGACCACCCGGTAAGCAACTTCCCCCCTAGTGTAACAGGGCCTACAATGCCCTTGCGGTCTTTCTCCATATAGGAGCAGAAATTGACGTGTCCGAACGTATCCACCAAAATATACACGGTAGTGGGCTCTTTGCGAGCAGGCAGAGTAATGCCATTTGTACCATCCATACGGTTGATGGTACCAACGTATTCCTGCCCCATATACACAACACCGTAGTCATGCACAGGGGCTTGCAACGTTGCCTCTGCCCCGGCAGGCACCTCTACGGAGTATACGGCAAGGCCTTGGTTTTGCCCCACGCTCTCCAAGGTGCGGGGGTGCTCACTCTCTCCCTCGGCACGCCAGTCAATTTGGGTAAGGTTGCACATAAAATCGGGTGTGAATGCGGCTACCTCCATGGTAGGCGGTGTTTGCGGCACCGCAGGAGCCTTCAGCTCCGGCAATGCACCCAAGATGATGTCCCGATACTCAAAATACTCTTTGGTAAGGTTGCCATGCTCACCCACGGGTGAGCCGTAGTCATAGCTGGTGAGGTCCGGCTGAAACTTACCGCCTTTCTCATTGCTGTTAGAGCCGGCAGTGAGCCCGAAATTGGTACCGCCATGGTACACAAAGAGGTTGAAGGAGACACCGTCTTTCATATACCAACGCACGGAGTTGAGCGTTTTACGGGTGGGGGTCCAGTTACCCTCGCCCCAGTGACGCAGCCAGCCGGGGTATGTCTCGCCGGAGAACACGGGTACCCCGGGGGCAATGCGCAGGGCATTCCGCATGTCCGCAGGGCGGTCGGCGGGGTCCAATCCCACAGCCACCCCCTTGGGCACAAAACGCAGGTGGTGATTAGAAGAGCCCTCTGACAGGTAGAACGGCCCTGCCCCTTTCTTTTCCCAAAAATCCTTGAGCCATTCAATATATGCCGGCTCATCATGCGGGGATTTGTAGCTGCCGTACTCATTCTCTAACTGCACCATGAGAATGGGTCCCCCGTTTTTACTGAGGCGGGGTATGGCAATCTCTGCCATTTTCTCCAGATAACGGGTTTGCGCCTCCATAAACTGCGGGTTCTTGGTATTGCGCAAAGGTGTTACATCATCCTTGATTAAGTAGGTGGGCAAGCCACCCAGATCCCACTCACCGCACACATAAGGGCCGGGGCGAAACAATACCCACATACCCTCCTCTTGGCACAGGTCTATAAAGGCAGCAATATCATTACGCCCGCTGAAATCCCAGCTGCCGTCTGCCTGTTCCAATTGGTTCCAGAAGGTGTAGAAAGCAATAGTGTTCAAGCCCATGGCTTTAGCCGTCAGAATACGGTGCCGCCAGTACTCGCGCGGTACGCGTTGCGGGTGAATCTCGGCAGAGCGAATCTGGAAGGGCTTGCCATCCAACATAAACTCACGCCCGCCTTGCCCGCCAAAGCTCATAATGGCCGGGGTGCCCTTTTGCGGTTGCTGAAAATTCTTCATAGCATCTACACCCGCCACTACAGTGGAGGCTGCAAATACCGCCATTGCTATACTTGCCCATGCGGTTTTCATGCTCTAATACCTATCAATTTAATAGTCATTTGTCAAGCAAGAAAAACAGCTTGTCTCCTCATACTCTCAATTTACGTTATTCAAACTGCACGGCAAGGTCCATTCGGCAGGGAGCATAGCGACTATCCCCCATTACTTAACCACCACAATACCGCGTAGGCCAACCTTGGCAGCAACGGCACGGTTAAGCAGAATATCTGCACTGCATTTGTGCAACAAATGGGCGGGTATGGTAGAGCTGAGGAGGATGAGCGACTGTTCCTCGGGCGAGAAAACGCTGTATACGGTAACGGCGGATTTGTGAGAATGCAACACGGCGGGGGACGGTATGGTATCCGTTTTAAGGACTAAGCGGTCAACCTCAAGCTCTGAGTCATAGCGTTGACCATGCAGCACATGGGCATCTGCCACCAGAGCATTCCATTGAGCCTCGGTCATGTAAAGAACACCATCCCTGCAGGGGTGCAGCGTGGCAGCTGCCTCCAGCTTTTGCCACAGTTTGCAGCGTATAAAGGCATCCCTCACCTGCCCGCTCATGTAAAAAAATGAAATACCCACCACGGGCAGCAATAAAAATGCAGCCATGCGCACCCCGTGATGCCGCAACATAAGCCCTGCATACATGGCTGCAAATACACAGATACCATAAAATTGCAGGCAGCGGTATTCGCGGTGCGGGTAATAACCGGGTATCACCAAGGTAAGCAGCACATACCCCAGCCCCACAAGCAGCAAAAGGCGAAGGCGTGGCGGCGTGGTTGGTACCACTTGTTTCCTGCGGAAAAAGAGGTACATGAGCAGTGTGAGTGCGGCAATGCTACCATACGCAGGCGAGGCCAGCATGGCATAGCGAATGGGATCCACCAACGGCGCAAGCCTCTCCACCGGGCCGGCAGAAAACCCACAGGCATCCATACGTGCAGCCCAGCACGGAGACGAAAAGAACAACACGGCACAGGCCGCTAGCGCCAGAGCCAAGCTCCAATAACGCCAAGAGGTAAACATGCGCCGCTGCCGCAGCAACAACCACCCCGCAGGGGCCAAAAATAAGGGCAAGGTGGTAAGCACCAATATCTCATTACCCATACCCACTATCGGCGTAAGCAACAATAGCACCACATAGCGAGCCATGCTGATGCCTCCCTGCCTGAACAGGGGCTCACAAAGGGAAAAATAAATGAGCGCCACCCCGCAGGGATACACCCAATTCAGGTTATCCGGCCACCAGTCTGTAATGGGAGACGCCGTAGCCATAAACAGGGAGATATAGCACAACACCAACAGGGATGACACCTGCCACGCGGGCCATTTACCCGTACCCATGCGCTGAATCCCCACGGCCAGCACCAGCATGAACAGCGGGTGAATAATGCTCAATGCCACATGCAGCGGCACGGCATACAGAAAATAGGAACAAAACTCACCAAAGCGAGCATTAGCCGTTTTCCAGCCATTGACGGCGGTATCCCACGCCTCGGAACAACTCTGGCTGTTGAGGTGAAACATACCTTCTACGGAAGGCACGTTGTGGTACATAAACCACGGGTAATACCCCCCGTATAACAACACCAAAAAAGCGAGCAGTGCGTATTTCAGCACGCGCTCGCCTTTGCTGTGTATTGCCCCCGGCATACGACACGCATCAGTTTGCTGCCACCTTACCCAACAAATCGCCTTGGCGGGCGAAGGTTTCACGGCATTCTGCCGTGTTACGGCTGATATCCTCTGCCAATTCTATACGCCCGGGTTCAAAGAAAGTCATAACAGTAGAGCCCCCGAAGCCGAAGTAGCCTTGCTCTGCGCCCATAGCCACAGGTTTGCCGGCCTCATACGTTTGGTAAATAGCCCCTACCCCCGTGGCACCCACGGCAAGCTGCAGAACATCCCCCACGCGCTCGGTATGAAGCACGGTGAGCTCGCGCTTGTTAGTCCACAGCCAGGCCAATTTGCTGCGCAAACAATAGGGAGACACACTGGCAAGCGGACCGGGAATACGGAGCGCGGGCTCCGGCGTACCCTCTGCCACAAAGTGGAAACGGTGATAATCCACCGGGCACAAACGGCTGAGCACAACTGTGCCATGCTCGTATTTCTCTGCCAGCTCCTCACTACCCAGCAGTGCAGGCAAATCAAACTTTTGCCCCTTAACGAACGCACCTTGCATGGTTGCGGCATCTTGCCAGCCCATGTGGCGGCCATCTGCCGGCAGTACTACCACGTTACCCTCTGCCAACGGGCGGGCTCCCGGTTTGAGTTTGCGGTAGAAAAAGTCGTTAAAGCAGGTAAACTCTTCAAGCGGTTTTTCTATCTCCTCCGTATTAATACCGTATTCTTCAATAAAAGCGGGTATGGTCTCCGCACTTTTACGGCTGTTTTTCATAGCACCCAACAGCTTGGAGAAAATGGCACGTTTCACCAGCACATGCAACCCCACACGCCCGAGCGTGGTACCATATATCCACCGCAGGTACTTTTCTCCCAGTATCTTTTCCTGCTCTATCTCGCCTGTGTATCGGTTATAAAATCGGATGGGTTCTGTGCTCATACCGGGTGTATGTTAGCAGGTTCTGTAAAAACAGTCAATCCCAATTTCAGGGCAAACTCCGGGGCCCCCTCAAATTGGTAGTTGTGGGGGAGCCCCCGCGAGCATTAGCGAGCCGAATTTTTGAGCCCCGCCAGGGGCGCAATAAAATAGCCCGGGCGTGGAGCCGCTTTAGCGGCGGAACCCCGGGAAATATGCAAAAACAGATGCGAACCCCTCAACCGGGGTTCCTATTTGTTTGTCCGTTTCCCCGGGGTTTCGCCGCTGACGCGGCTACACCGCCGGGCTACCATATATCGCCCCTCGCCGGGGCTCAATAATTCGGCTCGCTAATGCTCGCCATGAAGAACGGCTGCGCCGTTGATGGTTCCGCCCCATGCGGGGCGAAGTGAGATTGCAGCATGCGCCGCAGTGAGATTTGAGCGGAAGCTCAAGTGAGATTGTTGCGCCGAGGCTCAACAGTGAGATTGAGCCTGCTGCGCAGGCTCAGTGAAGGGGAATAATAGAGCCCGTGAGGGCGGCAGCCAATAGCCCTTTCCCGACCGGCCGGAACGCCCCCGGGAAAGGCGCTTTCTGTATCTCCGGGAACGCTTCGTTCCCGCCTGCTTTCACCGTCTGACGTGCGGATATAGGACAGCCTGCCATACT
>JAFQEF010000038.1 GCA_017399165.1 Akkermansia sp. | reverse complement strand
CCCTACGCTATACACATCTGTCGGCCTACGCTGCGTCGCTTCGCTCCGTCGCTCCGGGCTCGGGGTTATTATTTCCACGTGCAGGGGCTTACGCCCCTGCCTAAGCTATTTCGCCCCCATGCGGGGGCTATCAAATTCGGCGGGCATTCGCCCGCGGGTACGATATTTTTTTCGCCCCTCGGCGGGGCTCAAAAAGTCGGCTCGCTAACGCTCGCGGATTCTCCCCCACAACTACCAATTTGTGGGGGGCATCGGAGAACTGCAAAATAAATGGATTGGAGGTTTTTTAGAGATACCTGAATTGTCAATTATGGTGCAGTGGGTTTGGAGGATACCTTGAATGGTGTGGGGGCAGAGAGGCCGTAGATAGACGGCTCGTACATGAGTTGAGCGGAGGCGGGGGGAGCCGTGGCGGTGCCGCTGTAAACCACACGTGCGCGGTATTGCAGGGTGATGCAGATTGAAGAGTCCTCAAAGTCAAAGTCCTCATTCACAAATGCGCGCACGCTGCGCTCCGTGAATTCGTGGTAATCGAAGTATGAGGAATCGCCCTCATCCAGAGAACTTTGAATGGGTTTCATGCAGGCGGGCAGGTAATCCTCTATGGCCAAGTATTGCGGGGATTCTGTGTTCACTTTGCAAGTGACGGTAACACGCACCTCTTTCCCCACGTGTAGAGAGTCAGCAGGCTGCCAAAGGCCGTGAGCTGCTCTGACTTCATACCGGCGCTGAATTTCTATACCCCGGTCAGAAACTGCGGTGCAGGAGCCGGGTTTTTGTTGGGAAACTGCGTACACTTTAATGTAGGCGGAGCCCTCCACACAGCGCAAGGATTCTGCTTGCAGAGTCACGGCATTCTTGCCGATTTGGATGCGTTTTCCGTTATCGAGCTCCAGCGTGGCTTGGCCAACAGTTTGTTCTTTGAGGCTCAAATAATGGTGGAGCACCACAAAAGACCAACCGGTATCCCAAGTGGAGAGGTATTGTTGCTTTTGCACCTGCTGCAACCAGTCGCAGAATACTGATTCTGCCTGCGGTGCGTTCTTCTGCAATGCCTGTAATACCTGCAAAGCCCCTACAGATATGGTGGTATATTCCCAAGAAAGATCATTGGTGGTGGCAGATGCTGCCTCTTTGATGATACTTTGCAGTGCCTGTGTATCTTGCAGGGCATACGCCATGGAGTAACGGCCGAAGTGGGTAAGCGTATCTGTATCATCCGCATGGCAGCGCAGATAGCTGCGCAGGGCATCCATGGCGGCAGGTGGTACTTGGTACCCGCGCTCTTGCGCTATGGTAAGCACCATGGCCGCGTGGGCAGATGCCCAAAGGCAGGATTCCTCCTCATCATCCCAGTAAGATAAACCGCCATCCTCACATTGGCGGGCAAGCAAGGTGTCAATGGTGGCATATACGGCGTTCTTCACCTGCTCCGGGGATACTTTTTGCATGGCGGGGCAAATGGGTGCCAGCTCTTTGCAGAGCAGCCACGGCATGAGGGTAGAGGAGCGCTGCTCCGTACAGCCATACGGGTATTTGAGCGCGTAGTCCACAAGGTTTTTCACCTGCAACAAGGGGTTGGCAGAGGCTTCTATTTGTATGGTGAGTTTGTCTCCCTGTTTTACTGTGTCAGATAAAGGCTCTGCCACGAGCATGGCGGGGCTGCCGGCATGTAACAGGGTGTTATATTGCTCTTGTAAAGCCGGGGCAGGTAAATACACGTTGAATGAGCCACGCAGGGCATCTCCCGCCGCAGTACCCACGGCTTGCCAATGCAGGGTTTTCTCGCCCTCGGCATCGGCTGTTATGGTAAAGTAGAGCGTTTTACTTTCTGCCGGCTGCAAGGTGACCTGTTGCGGGGTATCTGCACCGTGAAGCGTTACTTGCCAAGTGCCGGGGGCCGCAGAGTTGTTGGTAACGGTGAGCGGCAGGCGCAGGGAATCCCCCACACTCATGAAGAAGGGCAGGCCTGCGCTGAGCATCAGGGGTTGATTCACGGTGAACTCTGCCTCTGCCCGCCCGGAGGCGCGGCCATCTGCACTTAAGGCCACGGCATACGTGGTGTAGGTGGTAAGGGTGTCTGCCACTGTGGCATCCACGCAAAAATAGCCATCGTCATCGGTGCGTACATTGGGCAGCCAAATGGGGGTGGGTGTAAAGTCTGCCCGGCAGTATAGGGCCGTTTTGTTCAAGGTGATATCCGTGCCCTCTTCTTCTGCTTCCTCACCCCACTCGTCCCATCCCAAGCCGTCCCCCAAATCACCGCTCCCGAAATCACAGTCCAACTCAGTACCTATTGGTACAGCAATGCCCTCCATTATGTCGTCATCTGCGTAGTCGGGTGCGCAGGCTTCCTCTTGTATGCAATTTTCATAAGGGGCGGCAGGGGCCATGGTTATGTACTGAGCCCACAACAAATGAGGCGGAACCGGCGTATAATGCATGGATAAATGGTCATGCGGTGTTCTCAGCTGTTCCTTTTGCCGCACGCATTTCAGGTAATGATACCAATGATAATGCCCCTGCAAGACATGCAGCAAAGGCAAATTATGCATTTGGCGATACGTGGTCACATAGCACTCAGGCAAACAGGAGAGTTCGCTGAGTTGAATGAAGGGCAGTAAGGTATAGTTAAAATGGTAACGGCTAAGGCTCTGCATGCCTTTATCCACCGCAAAAAGGCATACTTGGGCATGGGCCGCGGGCGAGGCATCCGGCCATAACACACGGCCTTTAAGCTGCACTTTACCGTGCGGGCGCACGGGTTGCCGGGGGGTATCCAGCTGCACCTGCAATTGTGGGGTATCAAGCGGCAGGGTTACGCGCGTTACATACAGCTGCATGTTGTCATAGAGTTTCGACTCGGAGCAGGATACCACCTTGCAGGCAACAAGCACCTCCCTGCCGTAATCTTGTGGTTGCAAAAAGATGCGCAGTTGTTGGGTGGAGGCCTCGTATTCCGTTACGATTAAACGGCCATTCGGCCTGCGGCAGGTGGCCACCAAGTGGTCGGGGTTTGCCGGTTGCGGTAATTGCAAGATGAGGTAATCCTGCTGTACGCCAAGCAAACGCGGTTTAAGTGTCGGTGCGGAATCTGCCGCTTTTTTGATGGATGGCTCATCCTTTTGGAGAGAGTAGTTGAGTTGCACCGCATTACCGTCGGCATCTGTGGTGGTCAGCTCAACCACGGCTTCATTTTCCTGTATTTGCGCGGAGTATGCCGCGGCCCAATCCTGCGCAGAAAACTCAATGCCCTGAGCTGCATTAGCCGGAATCACCAGAGTTTGCTCTGCAAGACAAACGGTTGGCCGTGCTACTATAACAATGCCATTGGCCAATGTTTTATACTCATTTTGCCGTGCCAGCAAACGCGCGGTTACTTTCTGCTCGGTAGCCACGGGGGCTCCGGTGCGGGGATCCGTGCAGCGCAGGGAGTCGGCTTCTGCATGCAACTGTACGGCTGCCGTATGGTAGTGCAGTATCATCGTCTCCGCATATACTGTCTCTTCGCGGTCGTTGCATACCCACACATCTGCATACATGTCATCTCCATAGTCATGCGTATTCCACGGCAGGCGGAAGATGGCCTGCCCCGCAGAATCCGTTTTGCCCTCAAGGTGCGCATCATTTACCTCCACATGAGCTGTTGCGCCCACTAACGGCAGGCCGTTAAAATCCCGTGCCTGCACGCAGAGCACTGCATGGGTAGAGCGTGGCGGGGTGGGTTGCTCCCAGGCTTTTACCTCAAAAGTATTACGTTGCACGGTGGTGCAGCTTAGGGGTAAGGTGTATTGGGCATTTTGCGTGGCACTGAGCTGCAGGGTCATTTCGCTCAGGATAAACCGCGAATCGCGCGGTATATCAATGTCTGCATAAAATGCCCCGTATTCATTTAAGCTGAGGGTTAAGCGGGTTACTTTATCTCCCTTGGCATCCGTCAATACGGCCTCAATTTCGGTATCTTGAGCCACCGGCTCTACCATGCCGTCGGGTGTTTTATGGCGCAAGGTGCCGAAAAGGTGAATCGTATCCCCCGGGCGGTACAGGTTGCGGTCCGTAAAGGCCTGCAAAATCATATTTTGGTTCAGCGCGGGGGTCTCTGTTTTCGGGGTAGCCTCTCCGCGCACAACGGCATAATCATCCCCGCTCATGACCAAGGCCGTGTATGCTTTTTCATGGGGATACAGAGTAACGGCGCAAATACCCGTGCGCAGGGTTTCCCGGCCTGTGCGGGTAGTCTGAGCATACATTTTGTCCATGTGGGACATGACATCCACTTTTGCCAAATCCAGCGGCGTGCCATCCGATAAACGCGTGGCCAGCACAATGTTGCCTGCCGTAGCTAAGTGTATATCCGTGATATGCAGGCAATAGAAAAACTCTCGGGTGGAGGTTATGTTTTGCGCCGTCGGTTTGGCGGCAGATTCCGCACAAACGTGCAGCACATACACACCGGGTTTACCGGGGGTACCTGCCAGGGCATCTGCCTTGAGGCGGCACACCTGAGTACGCCAACTGCCCTTGGGCAGCTCTGTTACCGTCTCCTCACCGGATTCAGCGAGCAAGCGGCGCAATTGCTCCGTGTTTCTGTTACGCTCATCATCATTTACGGATTCCAAAACGGGGCGCAGCTCCCAATAGCGGAGGGCATCCAAGCGCAGCGCCCGCACCCGTAAACGCTCTGCACCTATGGTTGGCAGCTCTACTGTACCATTGGCAGAGGGCGGAACAAATATGGGTGTGTAGGTACTTTGCTTGTATGGCTCCGGCAGGGCAAGCTCGGGGGCATTCATATCTGCCCTGCAGGTAATGGCTTTGGGGTTTGTTAAACCACGCGCTGCCTGAGTACCCGCCGGTAGGGTTACCTCTACACTCAGCGGCAGGTGTTGCAGCCCTTCCAGGCGTATCACCATGTGGTCCGCCGTTGAGGTGGGGAACATGGCGTGCGTGTCTGTGTGCTCATGCAATACCAAGGTAATCTCCTGCCCGCCGATGACTATTTTTTTGCTAAGCTCACCCTCCGTATTCTGTGCTTTTACGTTGTTGCAGCATATCTCCATGGTGCGGAAAATTTCTGCTGCATGCTCCAAGGCTATGGGTGCATTGAACAATACCCCCAAACACAAAATTTCTTGTCCGTTGTGCTCTGCGTATCGGGCAGCCAGCTCGGCCTTAAGCTCATTTTCAATATAAAATTCGGTATAATCCTGCCATTCAAAAGCGTTGTCCAACGGGGTACCACGCAAGTACCATTTATCCTCCAACGGCTCTTGAGCCACCACCAGTAAATAGCCCGGTACAATGGTATCCGGGGTCAGGGCGGCTAATTCTTCCTCCGTAGCATGTTCATATATATGTGCCAATGTGTGGGGGCGCAAATCTTTTACCCGCACGTGGAGTGTATCTGCCTGCACACATTTACCGTTACGCCTGTTAACAAACTCAAAGCTCATGCTTAGTTGCGCAAGGTGCGGTATACCCACATTTTTGGCGCATTTCACCATCACGGCTCCATTGGGGTGGCCCTCTATCCGGCTGTGCTCCTCTGCCAATTCAAGCGGGCAGGCGGGTGCCCGGAACTCGAACTCCGTGCATACCATGGGCTGCCCGTTGAGGTAATAGCTATCCTGCGGTCTAAAGGATAATTGATACAGTGTGCCCGGTGCGGTTTTCGGGTCAAAATAAATGTGTAATTCCCGCTCGTTCTCCCATTTCGATACCGGCAGCGGCCCCTCACCCGTAATTTGCGGTTTCAGCGTCTCCGTATCTACATCTTCCGCAAATTGAATGCAGTATACCGGGTATGCTTCATACGGGGAATCGCTCACCCACTCCATGGAGCGCTGCATTAATTCCCCCGCCCATGCCAACGGCATCAGCATGCTTAACAGAATATATACTAAAAGGCATTTCATGGCAGTGTGTGGTATTATTTACCCACTACCATAACATCTCACTACCTCTTTTTCAAGCAAAGAAGTGTTACAAGTGTGTTACATCACATGTGTTCCAAAGTTTGGAGGGAATATAGTCATTATGTGCTCAAAATCGGCGTAAACCGCTTACTTTTAATTTGCTCGACTCGGCGTAGCCCGTAGGGCGAAGACGGGAAAATCGTAAATTGGGTATCTCTAAAAATTGCCTTTTGGCGAGCTTTTGCATCACACGGGCATATTTGGTGATGTAGGGGCCGGCGGCAACCGTACCCATGCTGCGACGCAGGTGGCCGATGGTAACGGCACAGGCACGCTGCTTTTGGTGGTTGGTGTAGCGTTTATCCTTCAACACGGCAATCCAGGCGTTGGAGTTTTTGGCGGTGTGGATTTTGCCGCCTTGGTTGGTGAGCAAGCCGGAGTGTGTGTGCGGGGCATCCCTCTCACTGGTGGAGGAGGCAAAGGGCAGGCCTCCTTTTGACACCAATTTACCCGGGAAGGGGGCGTACTCCGGATTCTGGCATCTACAAAAACACCACCCGCCTATACCTTTGACGGCATTAGGCGGGTGGTGATAGGGAGGGACTTTTTATAAAATCAGTCTCTGCGGCGGCGGGATGCCAGAGCCATTAAGCCCAGCAGGCTTAATGTTGCGGTTGTGGGCTCCGGTACTGACGCCTCCGCCGCCTCAAACCAGTCATCAGTGACTAGGGGGTCTATCGTGGTGATGCCGGTTACTTTGAACCCCGATAAACCTCGATCCGAAATTTCTTCTGTATCACTGGATCCGTGGTCAAGGATGGTCATATATCCACTATCGTATCCTCTCACATAAACATAGAACAGGCTTGGGTCTGTGAAGCCACCGTATTTCGGCTTCGAATCATCGGAATCTGTTAACCACAGTTTGTGTATGGTGACACCTTCGTCCAAAAGCGAAGTGATGCGACTGCCATCGGCCTCGTTGATATCGTCTTTAGTGATATTTGTTTGCATGCCCCAAAGGGTAAGAGCGTGCGAGCCGCCTGAGTAGGTTAATTGAAGAGCTAAGCCTTTACCTGCCTCTATTGCTTTGGTCATTTCGTTTGTTGCTTCTGCGAAGCTGCCGACATCGAATGATATGAAGTTGAAGAACGACCTCAATTCTGTGGCAATGCCGGTATTTGCACCGTTTGATTCATCAATTTCATCACTGGCGAACAGGCTGAGGTATTCATCGTAATAGTACCCGTTTGTCGCTTCAAAGGAGTTATTCATGCCGCTTACGTAGCCATCGCGTGTGCGCGCTGCTTGGGATGCTGATTCCGGTACATTTACTCCGGTCAGCCACCATTGGAAAGAGTAGGAAACCGTACCGGCGGTATCTGCTATTTGGTGGTTCTTATACGTTTGCCATATTTCCTGTGCATCAGTAGGCACACCTTCCGGCAGTTTTCTTCCTTTGTATCGGTCTTGCCACCAAGCTATCAAATTAGCAGCTGTTGCAGCATGGCAAGTACTTACATCGCCTTGGTCGCCTGTAACCCATAATCCATCTGCGGTGGGTGTTTTGTTGGCGTCGTACCAGCCGGTTTCTTTTGATACACCATTCACCCAGTACTCTTCGGCTTGAGCTATATGCGCACAAAGGATACCCCAGGCCGCTGTACTCATACTCTTTTTTAGTGTATTAGTAAGTTTCATTTTCATGTTTTATGGTTGAAGTCCCTATTTCTATGTAAGAAATTGTTATTTGTTCTTTTATAAGAGAGCGCGCTAGTCTATCTCTTTTCGAATGAGATGCTATTAAATACATTGATTGACAATGATTAAGAATTAAATAAACACTACAAATTTTATACAAATAACAAAAATAAAAAGCTGTTATTTGGTTAATTTAAACGCTTTATAAAAAAATTTGCTTGACATCTCATTCGAAATGAGATGCGCATTTCTTTTTTTTGATGAAAAAGATTTGTTAGATAATATTTTATTGCTGATATTTAACAATTAATTATATGGATGTTTTTATCTAAAAGTTGATGTTTGGATGAATGATAGATGCTTTTTTGGGAGCGTGGCAACATAATTCTTGCATCTGCAGGGGAGATAAGCTAGAATGCAGCCCGAACTTATTATGTTAGCGAAGCGAATCATACCATGTTTGGATGTCACGAACGGGCGCGTGGTGAAGGGTACCAACTTTGTGAACCTGAGGGATGCCGGCGACCCGGTGGAGTGTGCTATTGCATATGACCGCCAACAGGCAGATGAGCTCGTTTTTTTGGACATTACCGCCAGTAGCGACCACCGTGCGACCATGGTGGATGTTGTGCAACGCACGGCTGCACAATGTTTTATGCCGCTAACAGTAGGCGGTGGTATACGCACGGTGGAGGATATGCGCCGCATGCTGCATGCCGGGGCAGACAAGGTATCCGTCAACACGGCGGCTATACACCGCCCGCAGTTGATAAGCGAGGGGGCCAACGCCTTCGGCAGTCAATGCGTGGTGGTGGCCATAGATGCCAAACGGTGGAGTGACACGCAATGGCGGGTATCCACCCACGGCGGGCGCCAATTTGTGGAGCTGGATGCCATTGAATGGGCGCGCGAGGTAGAGCGCTTGGGGGCAGGGGAGATTCTGCTGACCAGTATGGATGCCGATGGCTCTAAGAACGGCTATGACCTGGAACTGACCCGCCGCGTGAGCGAGGCGGTGAAAATACCCGTGATAGCCAGTGGTGGTGCCGGTAATTTGGACCACATGGTGCAGGTGCTCAAAGAGGGCAGGGCAGATGCCGTGTTGGCGGCATCCATCTTCCATTTCGGTGAGTACACCGTGGCGCAGGCCAAAGAGTATTTTGCCCGCCACGGTATACCCGTACGCCCTATAGTATAATTTTTACACCCATGTTGAAGCGTACTTTTATACTGGCCTGTGCTTGCATAGCAGCTGTGTTACCGGCGAATGCCGCAGAGTGGATGACTGATTTTGAGGCTGCCAAGGCCAAAGCCAAGGCAGAAAACAAGACAGTGTTGGTGGATTTTACGGGGTCCGACTGGTGCCATTTTTGCATTGTATTGCGCCGCCGTGTGTTAGATACCCCCGCTTTTGAGCATTGGGGTGCAGATAAGTTTGTGTATCTGGAGGTGGACTTACCGCGCCGAACGCGCTTGCCGGAGGCGTTGCTTGCGCAAAACAATGCACTGGTGAAACAATACCGCGTGGGCGGGTTTCCCACGGTGCTGGTGGTGGATGCAGAGGGGCACGCCTTGGGTGGTTTTACGGGTGGCATGACCCGCTTGGCAGATGTGCAGAAAGCCCTGCAACCCGCCTTGCAGGTTCACCGCTTTATGCAGGATGCTGCCAATAGCCAGGCACCTGCCCGCGCTGCTTATATGGCGCAGGCCTACGCAGCTTACCCCGACAATTACCGCCGTTTCAACACCTGGCTGCGCGAGCGCTTGGAGCAGGAGGACCCCGCAGATACTACCGGCTGGCGCACCACCTATGCCGCAGAGCAGCAAATGGAAGCTCTGGAAACCGAGTTGATCCGCTATGTGATGAATCGGGTGGATATGCTGGCCTGCTACGACCGCTACTTGGCTGAGGCTGTACCGGGTAACCGCCCGCGCATTCTGCGCCTTAAGGACCATTACCTCACCGGCTTGGCCTCCATTAAATTGCAGCATGCCCGCACGGTAGAGGATATTCTGGAGGCGCGTAACCTGCAAATTCAAGCAGCAGATTGTGCCGAGGAGCCGGGTGAGCGTGCAGAGCGCATACGCCGTGTGCATGAGGTTTATGCAGACCCTGCCGCCATGTTGCAGGATATGAAAGGGCGTTACCGCCGCCGCTAATATTGCCCCGCCATGAGCCGCCCCGCCCTCACTAACCCCAATTTATTGCATCTGCCCGCGGATTTGGTGGCCGAGGTAGATGCCCTGTGTGAGGCCAACCTCATTAACCGCACGGAGTTTATCATTATTGCCATTAAGTTGTATTTGGAGCTGCACGGTTACCCCTACACCACCGGTTCACGCTATGCCCCGCCCCGCCGGCACAAGCCCGTGGCGGCAGATGATGATGACGAACCCGTGCTTTTGGCGGCTGAAGATGATTAATCTGTACCGGGTTCATTATCAATTTTTTTTACAAGTATAACGAATTTTTTTATAAATAAGGCTTGCATTTTGGGTGGATATATGGCATATATCTGCAAGTTTACACTGTACCATGCCTAAAGACACGTCTATCAAGAAGATATTGGTCATCGGTTCGGGCCCCATTATTATCGGGCAGGGTTGTGAGTTTGACTACTCCGGCACCCAAGCCTGTAAGACATTGAAAGAAGAGGGCTACGAGGTAGTGCTTGTCAATTCCAACCCCGCCACCATCATGACGGATCCGGAGACAGCCCCCCGCACCTACATCGAACCGCTCACTCCCGAGTATATTGAAAAGATTATTGCTCGTGAGAAACCGGACGCTCTTTTGCCCACGTTGGGTGGCCAGACAGCCCTTAACGCCGCTATGGAGCTGCACCGCCAGGGGATTCTTGAAAAATACGGTGTGCGTGTTATCGGTGCAGATGCCGACGCCATCGACAAGGGCGAGGACCGCCAGCGATTCAAGGACGCCATGATTAAGATCGGGCTGGATGTTCCGGCCTCGGGCGTGGCTCACAACATGGCAGAGGCATGGGATATCGCCAAAAACGTTATCGGCAACTACCCCATGATTATTCGCCCCGCTTTCACCTTGGGCGGCACGGGTGGTGGTATCGCCTACAACAAGACAGAGTTTGAAGAGATTGTGCTGCGCGGGCTCGACCTCTCCCCGGTGCATGAGGTGCTCATTGAAGAGTCTCTGCTGGGGTGGAAAGAGATTGAGATGGAGGTAATGCGCGACAGCAAGGACAACTGTATCACCATTTGCTCCATTGAGAACCTGGACCCCATGGGCGTGCACACCGGTGACTCCATCACCGTTGCCCCCGCCATGACCCTCAACGCTCGCGAGTACGCCATCCTTAAAGAGGCATCCTTTGCCATTATCCGCGAGATTGGTGTAAAGAGCGGTGGCTCCAACATTCAGTTTGCCATTTGCCCGCGCACGGGTCGCCAGGTGGTTATTGAGATGAACCCGCGTGTGAGCCGCTCCTCTGCACTGGCCTCCAAGGCCACGGGTTTCCCCATTGCCAAGTTCTCTGCCAAGCTGGCCATTGGTTACACCTTGGATGAGCTGCTCAACGACATCACCCACAGCACCCCGGCCTCCTTTGAGCCCACCATTGACTATGTGGTGTGCAAGGTGCCGCGCTTCACCTTCGAGAAGTTCAAGAAGGCAGATGAGCGCCTCACCACCGCCATGAAGAGCGTGGGCGAGGTAATGAGCATTGGTACCACCTTCAAAGAATCCCTGCAAAAGGCTCTGCGGTCCCTCGAAACCGGCCGCTGGGGATTCGGCTTTGACGCCAAGGATCCCAAGAACCCCTCTCGCAAGGAGATTGCCGCTAAGCTCTCTGTGCCCAATGCAGACCGCATTTTCTGGATTCAGACAGCATTTGTCAACGGCTTTACAGCTGAGGAGATTCATGACCTTACACAAATTGACCCCTGGTTTATTGACCAACTGCAAGAGCTGGCAGAAGCCGGCATGAAGCTGGCCGAGCTGGACCTGCTTGAGGCCAAAAAATTGGGCTTCTCAGACCGCCAGATCGCCTTGGCCCGTGGCTGCAGCGAGGATGACGTGCGCGCCGAGCGCAAGGCCAAGGGTATTATCCCCACCTACCACTTGGTAGACACCTGCGGTGGTGAGTTTGTGGCCCGCAACCCGTACTACTACTCCACCTATGGTCTGCACAACGAGGCCCGCATTAGCGACCGCAAGAAGATTATGATTCTGGGTGGTGGCCCCAACCGCATTGGCCAGGGTATTGAATTTGACTATTGCTGCGTGCATGCCTCCTTCGCTCTTAAAGAGTTGGGGTATGAGACCATCATGGTCAACTCTAACCCCGAGACGGTTTCCACAGACTATGATACCTCCGACAAGCTCTACTTTGAGCCGCTCACCCTTGAGGATGTGCTCAACATTTGCGATGTAGAGCAACCCTGCGGCGTTATCGTGCAGTTTGGTGGTCAAACCCCGCTGAACCTTGCCGCTGCCCTGGCAGAGCGTGGCGTGCCCATCATCGGCACCAGCCCCCGCAGCATCGAGCTGGCAGAGGACCGCAAGTACTTCTCTGCCCTGTTGGATGAAATCGGCCTGCGCCAGGCAGAGGCCGGCACCGCCACCAATGAGGAAGAGGCGGTGGAGGTAGCCAAGCGCATCGGTTTCCCGGTGCTGGTACGCCCCTCCTTTGTGCTGGGTGGCCGCGCCATGATGATTGTGTATGATGAGGCAGAGCTGCGCACCTACATGCGTGAGGCGGTGGATGCCTCCCCCGAGCGTCCCGTGCTGGTGGACCGTTTCCTGCAAAATGCGCTCGAGATTGATGTGGACGTGATTGCCGATGGCGAAACCAGCGTGGTGGGTGCCATTATGCAGCACGTGGAGCCCGCCGGTATTCACTCCGGTGACTCCGCCTGCATGATTCCGCCCAACAAGGTGAGCGATGCCATGCACGCCGAGATGATGCGCGCCGCCAAAGAGTTGGCCGCCAAGCTCAACGTGAAGGGCCTCATGAATTGCCAGTTCGCCATTAAGGATGAACAACTTTATGTCATTGAGGTAAACCCCCGTGCCTCTCGTACGGTTCCCTTTGTCTCCAAGTCCATCGGCGTGCCGCTGGCCAAGCTGGCTGCTAAGGTGATGAGCGGCCTCAAGCTTACCGAGCTCGGCTTCACCAAAGAGGTTATCCCCCCCTACTACACCATTAAGGAGGCCGTGTTCCCCTGGAACCGCTTCCCCGGTATAGACGTGGTGCTCGGGCCCGAGATGCACTCCACCGGTGAGGTTATGGGTATTGATACAGACCCCGACCTCGCCTACATGAAGAGCCAAATATCCGCCTTCAACCCGTTGCCGGACAAGGGCTTGGTGTTCATCTCCGTGAATGATCGCGACAAGGAGCACGTGCTCCCCATCGCTCAAGAGATTGCCGCCGCCGGTTTCGATATTTGTGCCACCAAGGGCACTATGATTTACCTGTTGCAAAATGGTATTGAGTGTGAGCGTGCCTACAAGGTGCTTGAGGGCCGCCGCCCCAACATTGTGGACCGCATTAAAAACGGTGATATCGTGTTTGTAATCAACACCCCGGGCTCTCACGACGCCCGTGAAGACGAGGTGGCCATCCGCGCCGCTACCGTCAACAACAAGGTGTCTTACACCACGGATCTCTCCTCTGCCAAGGCCTGCTCTGCCGCTATTCTTCATAACATGAATAAAGTGGCCACTGTGCGCACCTTGCAAGAGTACCACGCCTCAAACTAATCCTTCTTTACTGAAACCGTATACCGAAACAGCACGCAGAGCCGCCTCTGCGTGCTGTTTCGCTGTACGTGTACCCCCCAAAAAAATTACCATTCTTTGCATATTTTATACAAAGAAACTACCAAAACTTTTAAGAATTTGTGCAAAGATTCTGTGAATCCTTTTCAGATTTTAGGTAAAGAATGGAGATTTTTCTTGTCAAAGAGCCAATGATCTGTTAATCTATACGCATGGATAGCAAGGAATCACAGCGATATTTACAAGAAATTATTACCACCGGGCAAGAGCCGTGTGTTGGTAACATTGTGGAGCGTGATTTGCAAATACGCGTATTACCTCAAAAAGTAAGCGTGTGCATGGGGGTGAGGCGTTGCGGAAAATCCACGCTGATGCAGGGTATGATGCAATCTCTCATAGAGCAGGGTTTGCCTAAAGAAAACTTGGTACACCTTAATTTCATGGATGAACGCTTGCCTGACCTCTTGCAGGGGGAGTGGAACCGCATTTACGAAGCCTATTACGGCATGTACCCGCATAAACGGCGTGCGGAGAAAGTAGTGTTCTTGTTTGATGAGATGCAAGATTACCCCAACTGGGAGCTGTTCATAGAGCGCATGCGGCGTGATGAAAATTGCGATATCTATTTAACAGGGTCGTCATCTCGCTTGCTTTCTCATGAGATTGCAAGTTGTCTGCGTGGGCGTACCCTTAGTTGGGAGCTTTTCCCTTTTTCTTACGGTGAATATTTGACCCGCTGCGGTGTTAGCCGCAAGCGTGCGCGTACCACGGCAGAGCGCCTTAAACAACAAAAAGCCTGGGTAGATTATGAGCAGGAAGGAGGTTTCCCCGAGGTGTACGGGCTACCGGGCACAGATCGTCGCAATGTGTTGCAAGAGTATTTTGCCTCCATCTTATACCGGGATGTTGTAGACCGCAACAAAGTACAGCACCCTGTAGCCTTGCGTCATTTGTCGCGCAGGGTTATCAACCAAGTGGGGGCTTTGTTCTCCATTAACAAAAATCTCAATGAGTTTAAGTCCCTTGGCATCTCCATGACCCGCGCAGAGATGGAAAATTACCTGCAATGGCTGGAGGATGCCTACTTCCTCATCAGTGTGCCCTGTGCATCTGCCTCTTTAGGGGAGCAGCAGCGGCGCATGAAAAAACTCTATTGTATAGACCATGCATTGGCCGCTGCGTGTGGGTTACGCTTTACGGAGAATGCCGGTTCTCGCTTGGAAAATATCGTGGCTGTAGCACTCAGGCGCTGCTCGCGAGACCTGTATTACTACAACACCCGCAACGGGCATGAGGTGGATTTCTTGGTGCATTTGCCCGATGGCCGGGTGCACATAGTGCAGGTAAGTACAGATATTGCCGGCACCACCACCCGTAACCGCGAGGTACGTGCCCTTACAGAGGCCATGGCCGAGCTTTCCTTACGGCATGCATACCTCATTACTCAAAACCATGAAGAGGAAATCCCTACCGCGCAAGGTACTATTCATGTTGTGCCGGCTTATCTCTTTCTCATGGGCCGAGACCCGCTGTGGGTTGAGCCGTAATTGTAAAAGTTGGGAACCTCGAAAAACTCCGGGGCCCCCACAAATTGGTAGTTGTGGGGGAGAACCCGCGAGCGTTAGCGAGCCGATTTTTGAGCCCGTGAAGCGGGCGACATTTCAAATAGCGAGTGGTGGAGCCGCGCAGCGGCGCAATCACTCGAATTAATTAATTATAAAGGGAACCCGTGAAACGGGTGACACTTAAGTCATGTTAAAATCCATAGAGATAGATAATAAAAAAACGCTATGAAAATCTGAGCACATAAGCATAGGTATCAACTCGGAATCGAACTTAACTATCACCCGTTTCACGGGTTCGGTGTATTATTTATCGGTTCGAGTGGTTTCGCTCGCCGTTGGCTCGCTGCACCACTCGCTAAATAAAATGACGCCCCGCAGAGCGGGGCTTACAAAAT
>JAFQEF010000037.1 GCA_017399165.1 Akkermansia sp. | reverse complement strand
TTTTTGTTTTGCATACTTTGGTATGTAGGGGATTCGAACCCACGACGAGTGGGCAAACTGCGAGTAAGCGAGCAGTTTGGCCCCGAGCCGACAGGACACCTCCTGTCGGGCACCCTTGCCAACGGCAAGGGCGAGGGGCGCGGGTAGAATCCCATCATCCGCTCTCAAAACAAAAACGGTGCATCGTCAGATGTGCCGTTTTTGTTTTGCGTACTTTGGTATGTAGGGGATTCGAACCCACGACGAGTGGGCAAACTGCACACTCCACATATTTTGAAAATCCGTCAATTCACAAATTATCGTCTCCATGGTGACACAGAATTTTACCCACTTTACCCCCTCTGCCTCATTCGCAGCTTGACAAGCGCAACACAATCTGACATCATACCCTGCGTTGCCGTCAGTGGCTCATGGCTCCGTCGTTCAATGGATAGGACAAAGGTTTCCGGTACCTTCGATGTGGGTTCGATTCCCGCCGGGGCTATATCAATAAACCTGCTGAATAGGCAGGTTTATTTGTTTATACCCTTGGCTCGATAAAAAAACTTGCAATTTTTTTCGCGAAAAGTACAATGAAAGAGATTAACTATAGGTGTATGAAAACGTTATTTGCCATAATGCTCGGGGTATGTTGGGTGAGTACTGCAAGTGTATATGCACATGAGGAGGTGCAGGATACCCCGGCATCGCCCACAATAAAGGAAAACACCGCATGTTTGCATAAAATACAACAGACGGCAGCAAACTGCACGGGTATGTATTTCTACATAGGGGATATTGAGGAGGACGCAGAATATGTGTATCGTCTATCTGCGGCAGAGGTAAAAATCATGCAGCAGTTGATTGCAGGCATGGTTCCCTGCACCACCGATATGGAGATAGAAATAGACCCGTCCGTGTACATAAGCCTGTGTTTTGAAAATACGGGAGAAAAAATTATTACCTCGCTGGATGAATTGGATGTTGTACCCAAAAGCGAAGCAGCAGCAGACGGCAGCTATCCGCTTGGGAAATTCGTGTTAACAGATGCCGCTTATGCTCAATGGCAAAACATCATTAAGCACGCTTTGAAACACAAAACGTTCGTCTCTAAAGGCATTTTCAAATGACCGCAGCATCCGCCCTCAGGCTTGTGCAGGTGTATGCAGCCATCGCCCTACTCAGTGGGTGTACCAGCACTCAAGAGCCGGCATGGGGTAAAAACACCCTTTACAGTAAAGAAGAAATCGCACAAAAGGAGCAAGACAGCCGCCAATACCTTAACCGGGTGTGGGAGGCTATCATGCAAGCAAATCACATATCCGTTAAAGATACAGATTCGAACGGTAAGGCACTGCGCAACCGTCGCTTAAACAGGCATGAGCAGGAAACGCTGCGCGTGCTGGTCTGTTATATGAAAGCGGCCAAGCTTGATACCACCGCCCACCCTGCACCACCGGCAAAGCGCACCCTGTTGGTGTGTACCGATGCACGCGGAAAACGTACGCAGATAGACACCGCCAACATCTGCCCCCTCAGCCAAATAAGCAAGGATGGCTACGGGCGAACCGCTCAACTTGCCTTGAGGGATGCTGATTACGCCACCCTTCAACGCGTGCTTCACCCGCAAAACTTCACCACCCCTCAGCCGGACCACGCCACGGCAAAGGCCCACAACACACAAGCGGCAGAGCAATTGCGCCGACAATTAAAAACATGTAAAAGCATAGAAATAGAGTTCATCGGCAACATTACCTATACCTATTACAACCGTAAATTATCCGCCACGGAGATGCGGCAACTGCTCAGCATCCTCCGCACGGTAAAGCCCTTGCCGTTTAAGGGCACCAGCCTCAGCATGCCGGAAGGTACGCGCCTTATTCATTTTTGCGATGCCTCGGGCAAGAGACAAAGCACACTCAACGTTGAAACGCTGACAGATGCCGCCTCCGCCCGCAAACCCGCCCTTTGTACAGAGGCAGAAACCATGTTCATCTCCACCACCCATTACAACCAAATGCGGCAACTTTGGCAAATACTACCACCCCCATAATTTCACGTCTCATACTTCCACCCACTTCGTATTTCGCATTTCATATTTCGCATTTCGTATTTCGTACTTCGTCACGTTTTATATTTTATGCGTCTATCACTTTTTTCTTGCCGATATCGGCAAGAAATGCTATAAAACTCCCCGTCATGAAGTACATTTCTGCTGCCGAGTTTGCCGTTAAACACAACATTGCCGAGCGCACAGCCCGCCATTATTGCGCCTGCGGCAAAATAGACGGTGCTTTTCTTACCGGTAAAACATGGAATATCCCCCAAGACGCACCACTCCCGCCACGCGCCCGCAAACATGGCAAAGAAATGCCCCTGCTTACCATTCTGAGAGAACAAATGACAAACGGCATCAAAGGTGGCATCTACCATAAAATACAAATATCGCTCACCTACAACTCCAACCACATAGAGGGCAGCCAACTCACGGAAGAACAAACCCGCCATATCTTTGAAACCAAAAGCATCATTGCAGATACCGCCCCCGCCCGCATCGATGATATCATTGAAACAAACAACCATTTTCGCTGTGTAGACTACATCATTCAACACGCACTCACCCCGCTCTCAGAATCCATGATTTGCGAGCTGCACCGCATCCTCAAAAGCAACACATCAGACTCCACCCTCAGTTGGTTTGCCGTCGGGGCCTATAAACGCATAGAAAATGAAGTCGGCGGCATGGATACCACTCCGCCCCACCTCGTACACCAAGAGCTCCAAAAACTCATACACCGCTATAAGCGCATAAAAAAGAAGGCCCTTGATGACATTCTGGATTTCCACCACGCATTCGAGCGCATTCACCCCTTCCAAGATGGCAACGGCCGTGTTGGTCGTCTCATCATGTTCAAAGAATGCCTCGCGCACCACATCGTGCCCTTTATCATCTCAGATTCCCTCAAAGCCTTCTACTACCGTGGCCTCGCCAACTGGCCACACCTCCCCGGCTACCTCCGAGACACCTGCCTCACCGCCCAGGATTCCTTCAAACTCTGGTTAGTTAAATTCGGGATTAAGGGGTGACATACAGTGGAAAAGTACGAAACGTGCCGAAGTAAGAAATGCGAAATACGAAGTGGAGGAGTAGAGGAATATGCTTGACAAGGAGAGGGAGAGGAAGTAAGATGGCAGGGTCAATATTATAAGCCATGAAAACAAAACTGACCATGATTTTAGCAGCGATGGCAGCCTTCACGGGGGTGGCCATGGCAGAGCCCGAAGCAGAAACACCTGTAGCCCCGAGTGTGGGACGTGGTAATTGCGACCTGATGGCATCTAACACGGTGCGTGCGGTGTTCCGTGGTGTGCAACAGGTGGGTGAGCAGAGTGCAGCACAGGTAGCCGTGTTTGAGGTAGTGCAAAATCTGGCCCACAAGCGCGTGGTGCGCTACGGAGATGGGCAGATGCCTGCCGGTATGATTTTTACGGTGTTGATGGATAGGAATTTGCCGGGGCAGCCGTCATCTGTTGTGGATGAAATTATGCAAATGCAGCTGGGAGAAGAGGCGGTGATGAAGATTGACCACCTGTTTTTGTTTGAGGAGCCGCAGGGGCAGAACTTGAGGCCGTGCACGCGTTTGGCTCGCAAGCCGGCCACGGCACCGGGGGCAGCACCTACCCTGCCGGGGACAATTCCGCCTGCTATGCCGCAAACGGTGCCGCCCACCGCCCCTGTACAGCCCGAAACCCCGGCACCGGCTCTGCCCGCCGGCAACACGGGCAGCGGTGTGCTCTACGGTATTGTACAATAACCCCGAGCGTTAACCATGAAAAGTGTTGCAGCTTTATTGAGCCTTACTATTGTGGCAGCTGGCTTAAGCTCTTGCGGTGGGGATGACACTGTGTATTACCAAGAGGGAATCCCCGCGGTATCCCCCGACCCAACGGCACATGGGCCACGTTGGGATGGCACTTATGTGCCGCCCGCCCAACGCACCAAGCAAGAGGTGAGGTTGAATCAACTGCCGAAGCTGCCCACCGCAGGACCACATAGGTTTTGAAGTACGAGTTACGAAGGACGAATTACGAAGGACGAATTACGAATGAGGAAATTCGCTGCGCTATATCCTGCGAGCAAGGCAAGAGGAAATTCGTAAATCGTCATTCGTAAATCGTAATTCCAAACTCCCTCTCAGTGTTTGATTTTCAGCAACCTGCCGCGCAAGGGCGTGGGCAGGTTGACTTTTTTGGCGGGGGCAACGGCGCTGACCATCCATACACCCACCAGGATCATGCAGGTGGCGAGCCCACTGTAAAGGGTGAGCGAGCCTATGCCCCATGCCATGGCAAAGGCGGTGGCTACCACGGGTTGCACGTAGTTGTAAGATGCCACCACGGGTGCAGCCAGGCGCGACTGCGCAAAGTTGAGCACCAAATAGCATACAAAGGTGCCGATGCCCACTACATACATGCAGCAGAGGAGCGCTGTTTGGGTGACAACGGTCCACTCTACGTTGACGAGGTGGTCCGAGAACAAGGGCCACGTGACCAAGGCGGATATGGTGAAGAGCCATTTCATGAGAGTGAGCACCCCGTAGCGTGTAATAAGGTGCGCAAAGAACACGAAATAGCATGCTGCAAATACTTGAGAGCCCAGGCACATGAGGTCGCCAATCATGGCGCCCTGCCCTTCATCTGCCCCGGCAGAGCTGAGCACCATGGTAAGCGCCCCGCCACAGGCCAGCGCAATACCCACGGCGCGCTTAAAACAAATGTGCTGCCCCATAAACAGAGCAGCCATCAGTAAAGTAAACACCGGTATTGCCGTAGAGGTTACAGAGGCATTAGTGGGCACCGTATATTGCACCCCGCCTACGTATAGGAATTGATTAAGCGCAATACCACATAGCGACATGGCTATGAGGGATGGCCAATCCTCTCGCCTTATTTTTTGGCTTTTAACAAATGCAGAGATGCCCCAGAACAAAACGGCACTGCCGGATACGCGCATCAACGCCAGTGAGATACCATCTATGTTCCCCTCCTGCATAATAAGTTTACACATCGGGCTCATCAGTCCGAACAAACAAGCTGCCAGCAGCGCGGCTGCGTGACCTTTTACTCGTTCACCCATCATGGCTGCAAAAATTGTACGCCCTTTTATACCTTTTGCAACCCTTTTCAGCAATGGTTTAAAAGAAACTTAAAACTTTAAAATTTAAGAGCAAAGAAAAATGCACGATGTCGCATTGTAGGATTGCCAAGTGTGCTTTTTTATGATAGATTAGTAGCTGTGATGCGAGTTCTGACCGGATTTTTATGCATATTGAGCGGAATTTTGCTCAGCAGCTGCGGAGACGGCAAGAGCTCTGCGGAAAAATTTGCGGCAGAAAAGATATTGCTCATCGGTAATAACTCCGAGCCGCAGAGTTTGGACCCCCACAAGGCAACGGCCGTGGCAGATGGCAAGATAATAGCCACATTGCTGGAAGGCTTGGTGAGGCCCGACCCCGCGCAGGAGGCAGGCGTGTTGCCCGGTGCCGCAGAGAGGTGGGAGCATAATGAACGCGCGGATGAATGGCTTTTTTACCTGCACAAGGATGCCGTGTGGAGCGATGGCACGCCCGTGACCGCGCAGGATTTTGAGTACGCCTACCGCAGGATTCTGCACCCGCAGTTCGGCGGGCGCTATGCAGAGATGCTCTACCCGCTGCAAGGGGCCGCAGCTTTTAACAAGGGGGAGACCACATGGGAGCACGTGGGTGTAAAAGCCGTGGATGCGCACACGCTAAAATTAACCCTCAACGGGCCAACCCCGCATTTGCCTCAGCTGTTGTTGCACTTTACCTGGAGCCCCATACCCGCCCACCATGTGGAGGCCAACGGCGGCATGTTCGACCGCAGCAGCCGCTGGGCCAGGCCGGATAATTGGGTGGGCAACGGTGCCTATGTTACGGAGGCGCACCACCTCAACAATTACCTGAGCGTTACCCCCAACCCCAAATACAGGCGCGCCCATGAGCTTAAAAACAAGGGCATACGCTTTTTGCCTATTGTAAACGGGTACACAGAGACCCGCATGTATTTGGGCGGCAAACTGCATATCAGCAACAATGTGCCGCCGGAGATGATTAGCTACGCAGCCGCAAAAGCCCCGCAGGATTTTTGCCGAGACCCCTACTACTGCACTATTTTTTACAGGCTCAACACCACCAAGCCCCCGCTCGACGATGTGCGAGTGAGGGAGGCGCTGAGCTTGGCCATAGACCGCGATGCCTTGGTACACAAAGTGGTAAGGGGTGCGGGTACACCCACCTTTTGCTTTACCCCGCCGGGGGCAAATTACCGCGCCGAGCAGCCCGCCGCGGCAAGCCTTACGCAGCAGGAGA
Source organism: Akkermansia sp. (assembly GCA_017399165.1). GTDB lineage: Bacteria > Verrucomicrobiota > Verrucomicrobiia > Verrucomicrobiales > Akkermansiaceae > Akkermansia. The sequence continues at coordinate 36,666 of JAFQEF010000037.1, read as the reverse complement.
GAGAGCAACGCGCCCGCCAACTGCTGGCAGAGGCCGGCTACGCGGGGGGGCAAGGGTTCCCCACGCTGGAGCTCATGACCACCTCTCGCGATGTGCAGCGCATTATGGCAGAGACCATACAGGCCATGTGGGCAGAGACGCTGGGTATACATGTGGAGATACGCGCCTGCGAGTGGACCGCCTACAAGGCCGCGCAGCAGGGCATGGAGTATGATATATCCTCATCCTCCTGGAGCGGCGACTACCTAGACCCCGCCACCTTTGTGGAGCTGTGGCGCAGTGGGGGCGGCAACAACTGCACCGACTGGGGCAACCCCGCTTTTGATGCAGACACCGCCGCCGCAACCGCCACGGGAGATGCCGCCACACGCTGCCACCACCTGCAACAGGCAGAGCAACGCATGCTGCAAGAGCACCCCATTATACCGTTGTACCACAGTGAGCGCACCTATTTGCGCTCTGCCCGGCATATACGCGGCAGGCAACCGCGTTTGCTGGATAATTTTCCCCTGGATGCCGTAGAAGTTGTGCCATGATTAAGTTGCTGCTCAGACGCTTGGGCCAGGGCGTGCTGGTCATTTTCGTGCTGGAGACCATCACGTTCTTTCTGGTGCGCATGCTGCCGGGTAACCCGTTTTTGGGGGAGCGTAAACTGCCGCAGCATATCATGGAGCAGCTTAACAGCCTTTACGGGCTGAATGAGAGCGCCTTGGTGCAGTATTACAACTACTGGAAAGGTATTTTGCTGCACGGGGATTTCGGCCCCTCTCTGGTGAGGGAGGGCATGCAGGTAACGGAGATTATTGCAGAGTCTTTCCCGGTGTCCCTGGCGCTGGGTGTGGTGGGCATGCTTATTGCCATATGCATAGGCATACCGGCAGGCATGCTCAGTGCCTGCTACCGCAATCGCTGGCCGGATGCCTGCATCATGCTGTTGGCCATGCTGGGTATTTGCATACCCGCCTTTGTGGTGGGGCCGGTGTTTGGTAAAACCTTGGGGCAGCTGCCCGGGCTTAGCGTTGCCGGGTGGGACTCCCCGCTGTGCATTGTATTACCGGCCCTTACGCTGGGGCTTATCAACGCGGCATATTTGGCCAGGCTCACCCGCGGCGGCATGCTCGAGGTGCTGACGCAGGAGTACATACGCACGGCCAGAGCCAAGGGGGCGAGCGGGTTGCGTGTGATGTTCATACACGCCCTGCGCAGTGGCTTGCTGCCCGCGGTATCCTATTTAGGGCCTGCGTTTGCGGCACTTATCACCGGCTCATTTGTGGTGGAAACCTGTTTTCAGGTGCCGGGCATGGGCTTGCACTTTGTGAATGCCACGACAGACCGCGACTACTTTTTGATACAAGGGTTGGTGCTGTGCTACGGCATACTCATTGTGGTGGCTAATTTGATAGTAGACCTGGTATTGATAGCCCTCAACCCGCGCCTGCGCGCCCAAGGCACAGCATAATATAGAGCACATGCAAAAGATTGAATATCAGAAAGGAAACTCTTTGTGGAAAGACGCACGGCAGCGGCTTTTCCGCAACCGTGCGGCCATGGCTGCACTCATTTTTTTGCTGTTCATGGTGTCAGCGTGCTTTGTATTGCCGCTTTTTCCCTGCATTGATAACCCCAATACCACGGATTTAAACAACATAGCCGCCCCGTGCAGTTGGCAGCACCCGTTCGGTACAGACCAATTGGGGCGAGACCTGCTGGCACGCGTGCTGTATGGCGGGCGAATCTCTTTGCTGGTGGGTATTGTAGCCACAGTGGTGGCACTCATCATAGGCTTGGTGTACGGGTTGATATCCGGCTACATAGGCGGGCGAACAGATGCGCTGATGATGCGCACGGTGGATGTGCTGTTTGCGCTGCCGTTTATTGTACTGGTTATCGTGTTCTCGCTGAGCATAGAAGAGCCCGTGCAAGAGCTTACGGAGAGCATTATTGCCACCACGGGGTGGAGCCGCGAGTCCATTGCACCCATTTTGGGGCTGGTGCCCCTCTTTATTGCCATCGGCGCATTGGGCTGGCTTACTCTGGCACGCATTGTACGCACGCAAACGCTTGAAATCAAGGCTCTGGAATACGTGCAGGCGGCAAGATCCCTGGGCTTGGGGCACCTGCGCATTCTGTTCAGGCACATTGCGCCCAACATATTGGGCACGGTGGTGGTGTATACCACCCTGGCAGTGCCGGGCATTATGCTTACGGAGTCCACGCTTTCTTTCATCGGCTTGGGGGTTAAAGCGCCCAATTCATCTTGGGGAACCCTTATTAAAGAGGGGGCGGACCGCATGGAGGTAACGCCCGAGCTGCTGATATTCCCGGCGCTCTTCTTCTGCCTCACCCTGCTGGCATTAAATTTCTTGGGAGACGGTCTGCGCGATGCCATAGACCCGAAATCCGCCAAAGACTGAACAGGAAGTACGAGTTACGATTTACGAATGGGGGCAATGGCGCAACGGTACCGCCCAAAAAGGTAAACGCATTAGGCGTTGAATCTCGTAAGTCAATTATTTACAATTTACCATTTACAATGTTTGAGTAAAACATCGGTCCGAGTCCTGCTCGATACGTTATAGTGTCAGAGCAGTGCAAAAACATCTTTCTCCTGCTATGGTACAGGGAAAGCCAAAGAACTTATGTTTGGATTGACGTAATTAGTGACCATTACCGCCAGCCTTCCCCTGTTATAAGGCCCAAACGCCCCATCAAGCCCTTAAAATCGCCCCAAGCAAAAACCCCGTAAGTCGTTAAACTTACGAGGCTTTTAGCGGACAGGGAGGGATTCGAACCCTCGGTACGCTTTTGACGTACACACGATTTCCAATCGTGCTCTTTCGACCACTCAGACACCTGCCCAGTCGAACTTGCGGGAGCACTCACCGCAGTGGGTGCGGGGAGACTATACGCTAAAATGAAAGTAAATGCAAGCTTTATTTTTGAAAAATTGATTTTTTTGAGAGAAAAGCCGCAAAATCATAAGGATTTTGCGGCTTGAGGGGATGAAATGAAAATGGAGGGGGTTAACGAGTCAGCTGACGACAGGCTTTAACGGTGTTGGCCATCAGGAGGGCGATGGTCATGGGCCCAACACCACCGGGGACGGGGGTAATAGCAGAGCATTTGTCTTTTACGCTGTCATAGTCAACATCGCCCACGATGCGGTAGCCACGGGGGCGAGAGGCATCCGGGATGCGATTGATGCCGACATCAAGCACCACAGCACCTTCCTTTACATAATCGGAGGTCACCATTTCGGGGCGACCGACGGCGGCAACAATGATGTCTGCTGTGCGGCACAATGCGGGGAGGTCTTTTGTGCGAGAGTGGGCAATGGTGACAGTAGCATTGGCTTTTTTACTTACCAAAAGATTGGCCATGGGTTTGCCAACAATCATACTGCGACCAATCACAACGGCGTGTTTACCGGCGGTTTCAATGTTATAAGCCTTCAGCAGTTCCATGCAGCCCTGGGGTGTACAGGGTACAAAGCCTTCTTCATCCTCCAGCACGAGTTTAGCAACGTTGATGGGGTGGAAGCCGTCGACATCCTTACGAGGATCGATATTAAGAATAACGGCTTCTTCATCGATGTGCTTGGGGGGAGGGCTCTGCACTAAGATACCGTGAATGCGGTCATCTGCATTGAGTTTATGAATCAGGGCCACTAATTCCTCTTGCGTGGTCTCGGTGGGGAGCTCCCATTTTTGGGAGTAGATGCCAAGCTCTTCACAGGCTTTAACTTTGGAGCCGACGTATACTTGAGAGGCGGGATCCTCACCCACAAGAACAACAGCTAAGCCCGGTGTATGGCCCTGAGCCTTCAGGGCAGCAATCTCCTCAATGAGGCCGGCTCGTATTTGCTGTGCCACTTCTTTACCGTTAATGATGGTGGTAGACATATAAGATAGCGGGGAATAATTTAAGATTTTTCGGGATGGATGGGTTCAAAATCAGGGGTACCGGCGGCAAGGGCCTGATTGAGTTTCTCGCAGTATTCCTGCTGCTGCTCCGAGGTAAGATCTGCGGGTACTTCTATACATTTGGCCAGGTGCACCACAACTCGGGAGAAAGGCTTGGGGATAATGAAGCCATCCCAAGCTTTTTTGATGCGCCAATAAGAGCTGTAACTGATACGCGCGGGGACTATGGGCAACCCACTGACGGAGGCAAGCTTAATAACACCGGGATGACACTTATAGATGGGGCCCTTGGGGCCATCCGGGGTAATGCACATGCTGCAACCGTCCTTGACCTCGCGCAGCATATCCATGAAGCCGGCAACCCCTCGGCGACGGCTGGAGCCACGCACGGCGCGCATGCCGTAATCTTTGGCTACTGTGGCGAGCAAGGCACCATCCTTACTGGCACTGGTGAGCATGCTCATTTGCACTTTTTTGCCTTTAATTACATACCTATACACATAACAAGGTACAAAGACTCTGTTATGCCACAGCGCAATAATGCACTGGAAGGAACCCATCGGTTTGCCATCAGAATCCTCTAAAACGACTTTTTTGCGAAGCGTAAAGCATATCAGTGTAATAAAGAACCATACCAGATGCCCTACCGGAACCGTCCACCATTTTTTTCGTAATTCAGATGACATACAACGTAAAATAATCAGAACTTGATGGAAGGATCTGCCGGAGCCGTACCGGGATTGCTCTTGAAGATGTCGTTCTCGTCCTTTACGCCAAAGAATTCATCATCAGACATTTCGTTTTTCTTCTCCTCTTCAGTTTTGAAGATATCATCTTTGGCATCGGCTGTACCGTTTTGCTCGGGGTCATTAGCTTTAATCACATCCGGGACAGAATCAACATCGAATATACCTTCTGCACGGGTAAGAGCACTGCGAGCCTCAGCAGTAGCATTGACCTGAGCACGGCTATCATCTTGAGGGAGAATGGATACACCGGAGAGCGTTGTTTTCAATACACAGCGCAAGTCATTTTTAGGATCAGCAGAGAAAATGGGGTCTATAACACCGCCTTTATACTCGCTGTTCAACACTTTACGCGGTAAGGAATAGGTCAAATGACCACTGAGGGGCAAATCATTCCACTGACCATTAGCAGAGTTCATACCAACGGTCATCTGACCATGGATGGAAATATCCGTCGTGCCGGTTTCAACCATAGCACCATCCGCAATATCAAGCACCATGTCACCATTAGCAGTAGAAAGCGTCACCCATGCCTGAGCAAAGTTTATCTTGGTATATTTACGGTTATGATTAGCGTTAACTATGTGTGTGATGTAAACGGACTTTGCATCCAAATCTGCATCACGGAACTGAACATCGGTGATGAGCATTTTACCGGAGAATATTGCAGGAGCACCGGTCGGGGATAAGGTCATCTTGATACGCTCCGCATTTTCATTGCGAGAGGAAGAAACATCTGCACCAAATATTTTATCATAAACTCCGTGCGTCAGCAAAGCAAAAGGTAAATGTGTCACTTCAAGCTCGAATGGCCCGTAAAGGCTATCACCTTCGCCTATGCGCCCATGGATGACAAAATCAGCCGTCACCAATTCTTTAGCATTCAGAGAGGAGATGTCATCGCGCTCCGCCTCCTTGTCTCGAAGCAAACTGTTGGGGTCTTGACAGTTGACGCGAACATCCTCCACAGAGACGGAAGAAAGGAAGAGTTTAGCATCCAACATATTAAAGTTGTACCGCATATGGTTGCTCAACTCTTTACCGACGCCGGCTAAAGCCAAGGTGCCCTTATTAATCATGACAACCTGGCCGGAATCAGCCCCGGCAGAGGGATACATTTGCGCTTCTGCATTCTTTAAAACAATAGGAGATTCATCCGGGTTGCCGATGGAGAAACTGAACTTGGCACAACTGACATTCTTGATATTCCAAATGCGCTCTGCCCCGGCCCAGCGAGGCATTGCTAATTTATCACACCCCTTGCGCAGGCGAATATCAGCAACCTTTATAGATAAGTTATCAGCCTTGAACTCACCGGCAATAAAAGAAGACACTGCCAGTGAGGCATTCATGCCATTGAGCTCCACCTTTTCCAACATTGAAGATTCGGGGAAACGAGCAATCAAACGGTCAACGGTAAGCTTCATACCCTCCACACGAGGATTAGTAAGCTCTACCGATGTAGCCCCCCAAGCTGCACACAGCTCTTGTTTTTTCTCATTAAAGTAGGACTCCGAACACATTACAGACATTCTATACAGATAAAATGCAACCACAGCCGAGGCAATGATTAAGAATGCCAGCAAGCCCAAGAGGAACTTTTTGCGAGAGCGACGATTTTTTTCCTCACTAGTTACCATCACCTTGCGTTTTTTGGTAACGCGAATCACTTTGGTACCATCTGCGCGCACAACAACCTCTCGGGATTTCTCTCGAGAGGGTTTGTCGTTATTCAATTGGTTGATGATATTTCTTACTTGGGAGTTATCATCACCTTCACGCGTATATTTATCTTCGTTATTATTACTCATGATTTAATATCAGAAATTATCAGAAACGGATGAAGGACGCTCACCGGTTCTGACATCTCTACCGGTCGGGTCTACTACATCCACCTTGACAAAATAGATTAAGGCTTTACGAATCTTCTGCTCACCCTCGGAGCGGAACAAGCGCCCCACTAAAGGCAAATCTCCAATGACCGGCACTTTATCTTCGAAACGTACATGTTTAGCTTCTTTCAAGCCCCCCATCACCATCACAGAGCCGGGAACAAGCGTAATCTTGGTATTTTCCACATATCGCTTAATCATGGGCTGCAGGATATAGTTAGGAGAAAGCTGAATATACTCCACTTTACCGGATTCGGTCCATGAGGCAGAATTAATGGGAGAGCCCCAGTTGATGAAGCCTTCAAACTCATTGGTTGTGGAGGTTAAAGCGAGTGTAACATGCTCCCCACTCTCAGAAATCTCTGCGCTGTGAACTTGCAGAATAGTACCGAAACCACCTATGGCATCGTCCACCATGCCAAAGCGCACAAAGTCTGACGGAATAGCACCGGTAGCAACGGAGGCCCCGCTACCGCCGTTGTTATTATTGTTGTTCCAATTGTTGCCATTGAACGTGGCCATTTCGGAAGGCTCCCAAGTCTCCGGGAAGAACATTTCAGTAACATCAGCAAATGTCACCTGTTCATCCATGCCGGGGCTGAAGATAAGGCGGGGATTACGCAGGAGATCTACGCCCTTTTTCTGGGAAAGGCCGTTCATCATGAACGTAACGTCAACAGAGCTCCACACGCCTCTGATACCGAATATATAGGGGGAACGAGTAGCAGCCCCATTGTGATACTCAGCTGCACCACCGGAGGAGATGAGATGCTCCATCTTATCCGGGGAGAGTGCCTCTGTACCACTGCGCAAACCACTGGTAATAGCAGCACCGCCTTGTTGCGGTTGGTTATAGCCTTGGAAAATGGGTATACCGGTAGCAGAGGATGCCAAATTATCTGCACCGCCACCAACGCCGTATTCCCCATTTATATTGACGTTGAAGAGCCAATCGAAGCCGAGTTGTTCCAAGTCGTTCTCGGAGACCTCCATCATAATGACGTTGAGCACAACTTGACGCTCCTCTGTCATGGGCTCATCCAACAGATCCTGAATATCCTCCATATTGTACGCTGTATTGCGAACATGTAACTGGCGAGTGGAGGAAGAATAGCGAGCAGTGGCCCCCTCAGGGAAAGAGATGCCCATGCTCTTGAGGGACTGCACCGGGTTAACACGATGAACGGTTACGCGAGCCCCCTCCTCTTCAAAACCATCCTCCTCATCAGATTCCTCTGCATCTGAGGGGTCAAAGAAATGGGGTGGCACCGTAAAGGTTCTGTCAATCAAGGGACCAAAATCTTTACCGGAGAAAGAAATCTCCACACCGGTGGGTGTGTAGTAATAACTGGTACCAAGTTGAGAAGAGAGGATATCCAAAATCTCTTTGACAGACACATCCGTCAACTTGAGCGTAATGGTACGGCTCATAATCTCCTTGTAACCGGGAGAATCAGCCTTGCCGAAATTGGTAGTAAGGTTGATATTTCTTCCGGCACGGGTACCGGTACTTTCAAATCTACGGATTTGGTTTTGAAGGGCCTCCAGCACATCCATTACCCCGGCATCTTCAAATACGATATTGGGGATTTTCATTTCCATGATGGAGGTGGCAATGGCATCTTCCACTTCGCCATCAAGGGCTTGAAAATCTCCCTCAGTCGGGGCAACCTCCATATCCTTGGGGGCCATGTCTACAGAGAGCTGATCCCAAGTTTTATCAACCTCTGCCAACATATCGGCACGAACGGCGTTACGAGCGTCTTTCAGTGCGGCAATCTTACGATTCGTGGCGGCCTCTATACCCTGCTGAGCAGCAGAGTTGTACTTATCATACTGAGAAATTTGACGGAACGTGGCGATTGCCTCGTCATACTTACCCAAATCAAGCTGTCCATAACCAAGCTCAAGCAGACGCGTTACCTCTGCAACATCTCCCAAGTGTTGTGGTGTCAGCGCAGGATTGGTGCGTACGGTATCCATGGTATAGGTAAGCTCAACCTCTGCACGTTTATTGGAGGGAGAAAGGCTGATGGCCTCTCGCAAGAAGGAGATTGCCTCATCTCTGCGGCCAACCAAACGATAATCAATAGCCTTGGCAATCAACGCATCAGAAAGGCAGTCTTTCACAAAACGGGCAAACGACTGAGTAGACGGGGAGTTCGGCAGGGAGGCCAGCGCAGCCCTGTAATGCTCTACGGCATCGCTGTATCGGCGAGCTTGGTATGCAAGGCGAGCCTCCTGCACGGACTGGCGGGCATCTCTCACCGCCATTTCATGGCGAGCGGCCTCAGCTCGGGCCGTAGCATCGTTAGATTCTTGTGCAAAACAATACGGCGCTGAGGATAAGCTCCCCAGTGCAAGAAGAGAAAGGATGGAGGTACGAGAAAAATGTCTCATCATGGTAAGTGCCTTTATTCTACCAGACTCCGCGCGTGAAGTCACTCTAAAAGTGAGCCAAAGTTAAAAAAAATTTAATATAACTGAAAAAACGCCTGCCGATTACCCACAAAAGGCAATCGGCAGGGAGTTTCGGGCACCTAGGAACGCCGGATTAATTATTGGTCGTATCCAGGAAACCCTTGATACAGCTGATACGCGTGGGGTGACGCAACTTGCGCAAAGCCTTGGCCTCAATCTGGCGAATACGCTCACGCGTTACGTTGAACTGGCGGCCCACTTCCTCAAGTGTACGGGGGTTACCGTCTTTCAAACCGAAGCGTTGTTCGATAACGGCACGCTCACGCTCATTGAGTGTATTGAGCACACCCGAGAGCTTTTCCCTAAGGGAGTTAAAGGCAGCACCATCCATGGGATTTTCTGCGCTCTTATCCTCCAGGAAATCGCCGAATGAGGTGTCATCAGAATCACCAACGGGCTGTTGCATGGAGATAGGCTGCTGAGCCATCTTAAGCACACTGCGCACACGCTCCACCTGCATACCGCTCTCTGCGGCAATTTCCTCCGGTGTAGGCTCACGACCAAAATCCTGCACAAGCTTCTTCTGCACACGCATGAGCTTGTTGATAGTTTCAATCATGTGCACGGGAATACGGATGGTGCGCGCCTGGTCGGCAATAGATCGAGTAATAGCCTGGCGAATCCACCATGTGGCGTAGGTGGAGAATTTGTAGCCACGGCGGTATTCAAACTTCTCCACGGCTTTCATCAAGCCCATGTTACCCTCCTGAATAAGGTCCAGGAACGCAAGGCCACGGTTGGTGTACTTTTTGGCAATGGAGATAACGAGACGCAGGTTTGCCTCAATCATTTCCTTTTTAGCATCCTTAGCCTCTGTCATGGCCTTACGCATGGCCTGATAGTTCTCCAAGAACTCAGAGACAGGCATCCAGAGCTGCACCTCGTACTCCGCCATGGCATCCTTAAACTCCTTGCTATCGTGAGCGCCTTCGTACTGACGGCGCAGCTTCATGATGCGCTGGCGCATTTCACGCAAGCGGGCTACAAAGTCCTCATAAACCTTGCCTTTGAAGGAGAACTTGCGGTACATGCCGTCCAGCGTATCCAGCAGGTCTGCAAACTCCTTTTGAGCAGCTTCCACCCCTTTATTGCGACGGCGCGCACGGCGAAGGTTATTGTAAGCAGCCTGAGCAGAGTCATGCAGATCATACACCTTGTTAATCAAGGGTTGAATCTCCTTGAAATACTGCTCGCGGTGGTCGATATTTTTATCTGCAACCACGCGGTCAAAGCGTTCTTTATTCTGCAGAATGCGCTGAGCAGTTTCCAAATAAAGCATCGCCACCACACCAAACTTATGCAAACGGGTTTGCAGCTCGGTTTCCGCATGGTCAATGCGAATGGAAAGGCTGACCTCCTGCTCACGTTTAAGCAGGTCTTTCTGCCCCATCTGCTTCAGGTACATGCGCACGGGGTCATCCAAGATATCCATCTTGGCCTCCAGCTTCTCGGTTTCATCCTCTTCACCGGATTCGACCAAACGCTCACGGGCGCTGTAGTTATCTACGTCAGATGCATCAATGATGTCGAAGTTCATGCCACGCAGGCGTTCCATGATTTCCTCATGGTCCGCAGGGTTAATCATGTCGTTGGGCAACACATCATTAATGTCGTCGTATGTCAAATACCCCTGCTCTGTAGCCAAAACAATCAACTGGCGCACCTTTTCCTGCACCACGGGGGTATCAACAATGCTGCCACCCTTGCTGCCTTTTGCAGGCTTAAGGTCGGCAGCGGATATCGGGGCAATATCTACAGACTCATCGCGCACCTCTACACCGATGGAGTGCAGGCGCTCGAAAAGTTTTTCGGTATCCTGCTCCTCATAACCATCCATGGGCAAAGAGGAGAAGATGTCATCATCCGTCACGTAGCCATTGTTCTTCTTAGCTAAGCCAAGGAGGGTTTTAAAGGCTGTTTTAAGCGTAATATCATCCGGGAAGAACTCCTGAAGTTCCTTAGCGGTAATGCGCGGGGGAGCATAATTTTTACGCTTACGACGCGTCGTGCGGGCAATTTCTGCAGCAATCTCTGCATCCATTTCCGGGGTAGATTCCTTCTCTACGGGCTTCTTCTCCTCTACTTTTTTGGCAGCGGGGGCTTTCTTTGCCTCGGGCTTCTTCTCCTCTACTTTTTTGGCAGCAGGGGCTTTCTTTGCCTCGGGATTCTTCTCCTCTACTTTTTTGGCAGCAGGGGCTTTCTTTGCCTCGGGCTTCTTCTCCTCTACTTTCTTGGCAGCAGGGGCTTTCTTTGCCTCGGGCTTCTTCTCCTCTACCTTCTTGGCGGCAGGGGCTTTCTGAGCTACAGGCTTCTTCTCCTCTGCCTTCTTGGCAGCGGGGGCTTTCTGAGCTACAGGCTTCTTCTCCTCTGCCTTCTTGGCAGCGGAGGCTTTCTGAGCTACTGGCTTTTTTTCCACAGTTTTGGCTTTATTCGCAGGGGTAGGCTTCTTAGCAGCAACAGGCTTAGTCTGCTTGGTAACGCTCTTTTGAGCATCCCTGTTTTGCGGCTCAGCAGCAGGAGAGGATGCAGCCTTTGCCTTGGTTGGAGTTTTTTTAGCAGGGTTAGCTGTCTTTTTGGCAGCATTTGCACCTGCGGGCTTAGTTGAATTCGTGTTCTTTTTTGTCGTTGACATGTGATGCAGTGAAAAATGTGACTATACTCCACGCTTTACGCATTTTGTCAAGTGTTTGGCAAAATGCAGGAGGAATATATACACAATTTTCTCAATTTGTCAACCCCTTTACATGCATTATGACGCATTTTCTTATTTTTAAGAAGAGTTAAATAATTTTCCGGCATAATACAATAAGCTTGCTTTATTGCACAACAAGAGTATAATCACGGCATGCACATCTACTTGAGCATCGTCGTATTAGTACTTACCATAGTTGCAGCCATTGCAACGGTGGGGTATAATGCAACAATCAATTCTCAATTGAGTTTCAAGCAGAAGCAGGATAACACAGACTACATCAACACGCAGCGTTCATACCGTCCGCCGGCACCGCCTATCCCCAAGGCGGGAACTCCCCAAGCACCTAAAAACTGATAGCAAAAAGCCATGAGCATCGAGAACGCGGTCATAGGGTACACATTGGGAGACCAAGCAGGTATAGGGCCGGAGGTAGTAGAGGCAGCCTTGCAGCGGGTATCCGGGCAGGCGCGGTATAAGCTTATCGGCAAACGAATATCCTGCACTCCGGGGCAACCGACGGAAGCCACAGCTCATGCAGCATTGGAGCATTTAGAGCAGGCCGCAGCAGCCCTGAAAAGCGGCGAGATAGATGCCGTGGTGACAGCCCCCATTTGTAAGGAAGCTCTGCATAAAATTGGCTTTAACTACCCCGGGCAAACAGAGTTTTTTGCTGACAGAATGGGGGTAAAAGATTACGCCATGTGCCTTACCGGTAAGCATCTTACCGTTGTACTTTGCACCACACACAAAGCAATTGCAAAGGTACCTCAATTACTACAAACGGAGGAGATTGTTCGTGTGGGCAAGCTACTGGCAAATTTCTTACATCGCACCGGCATCAACGCACCCAGACTCGCGCTGGCGGGGCTCAACCCGCATAACGGAGAAAACGGAGCCTTTGGGAATGAGGAGAGCCGAATCATCCAACCGGCTGTAGAGCAACTGCAACACCTGATTCCGTGGGCTCACATCAGTGGTCCCTGCGTGCCGGATTGCGTATACAGAGACGCAGCCGACGGCCACTTTGACGGCGTAGTAGCCCCCTACCACGACCAGGCCCTTATCCCGTTGAAATTGTTGGATTTCGACAATGCCGTAAACGCCACCATAGGGCTACCTAGGTTACGAGTCAGCCCGGACCACGGCACTGCATTCAACATTGCCGGTAAAGGAATAGCCAACCCGTCCAGCACTATACGCGCCTTTGAGGTAGCCCTGCACAGTGTACAAGGATAGACTCCATACAATCGGTACAGAAAACAAGAAAAAGCAGCTTTCCGCAGCAAAAAAGCGTGACTTTCGGGCTGATTGTGGTAGAATACCCGCGAGATTATGAAATACAGAGGACTTTACACCGCAATCGTCACCCCGTTCAAGGACAACAAAATTGACAAAGAGGCTCTCAAAGCGCTGGTGGAGGCGCAGATAGCCGGAGGGGTAGATGGCATTGTACCCGTGGGCACCACCGGTGAATCCCCCACGTTGAGTCATCAAGAACACATGGATGTCATTCGCTTGGCCATTGAATACGCAGCAGGACGCTGCCAAGTCATTGCCGGCACCGGGTCTAACAGCACGGACGAAGCCATCGCCATGACCCAAGAAGCAGAGGCCATGGGAGCAGACGGCACCCTGCAAGTGTGCCCCTACTACAACAAACCCAGCCAAGAGGGTGTATACCGCCATTTCAAAGCCGTGGCAGACAACACAAAACTGCCGATTCTCCTTTACAGTATCCCCGGCCGCAGCGGTATTGAAATTGCCGTTGAAACCGTTGCTCGCTTGGCTGCAGATTGCCCCAACATTGTAGCCATTAAAGAGGCCGGCGGCAGTGTAGAACGCGTCAACCAACTGGTGGCAGCTCTGCCCGAGAAATTTGCCATACTGAGTGGCGATGACGGACTCACCGTACCCTTTATCTCCTGCGGCGCCGTTGGCTTGGTATCCGTTACCTCCAACGTGGCTCCTGCTCAAATGAAAGACTTGGTGAACACCGCCCTGAGTGGCGATGGGCACAAAGCACTGGAGCTGCAAAAGAAGTATTACCCGCTGATGAAGGGGCTGATGAGCTTGGACGGCAACCCCGTACCCATCAAAGCAGCCATGGCTATGCGTGGCGACATGAGCTGGGAGATTCGCCTGCCCCTTGCTCCGCTGGCTGAGGAGAAGCACGAAAAGCTCGCCACTTTGCTTAAGAACTTCAATCTTCTGTAATTCCATATCATGAAAATTCTCGTTACCGGAATATCCGGCCGCATGGGCCAAGCCGTTAAGCAAGCCATTGAGCTGAACCCGGCTGCAGAAATTGCCGCCACGCATGACGTAGGGCAAGACATTGCCGCGGCCATGCAGGCAGCAGACATTACCATTGACTTCTCCTTCCACGGTTTTACCCCGGAGCTGCTCGCCACGGCAGTAGCACTAGGTAAGCCCTTGGTGATAGGCACCACAGGACACACGGCAGAGGAGAAAGCCGCTATCAGCGAGGCAGCCAAGAGCATTCCCATTGTGTTTGCATCCAACTATTCCGTGGGGGTTAACACGTTATTCTGGCTTACCCGCAAGGCTACGCGTATTCTCAAAGACTATGATATTGAAATCATAGAGATGCACCACCACCACAAACTGGATGCCCCCAGCGGCACCGCCCGCACCCTGGCAGAGGTAGTGTGTGAAGAGACAGGCCTTGACTACGAGAAGGACGTGATGCATGGGCGCAACGGGCTCGTAGGTGCCCGCCCGCAAACACAAATCGGCATGCACTCCATGCGTGGCGGCGATGTTGTGGGCGACCACACCGTTATGTACGCCACGGATGGTGAGCGTTTAGAGCTTACACACAAAGCCTCCAGCCGCATGACATTCTCCACCGGGGCCGTACGCGCCGCCCTTTGGCTGGCAGACAAGCCCGCAGGCCTGTACAATATGCAGGATGTTTTGGGCTTTACGGATTGAGCCATGAGCGGCTCACCCACAGAAACGCAGCGCGTTATTTTCTCCTTGGGTTCCAACGTGGGAGATCGCCTTGCCGTGCTGGAGTCCGCGTGTGATTACCTTGCAGACGCATTCGGAGGGCTGCGGCTTTCCCAATTATATGAGACAGAGCCTGTGGGCTGCCCCGCAGGCTCGCCGTATTACCTGAATGCATGTGTGGAGGTCAACACCACTATGCCCCCGCAGGAGGTTCTGGCGCTCTGCATGCGTATTGAAAAAGAGCTGGGCCGAGAACGCAACGGAGTATACGGTTCCCCCCGCACTTGCGATATAGACATTGTTATGTACGGGGAGGAACAGTTGAACACCCCTGCCCTGACCTTGCCGCACCCCCGAGCCCATACACGCGAGTTTGTGCTACGCCCCCTGTGCGATTTAGACGCTCAGCTCACCCTACCGGGGCACACTGAAAATGTCAGCACTATGCTGGCGAATTTACCGGACGGGCCGTCCGTAAAAGCATTTGATCTGTAACATGACCATGAACAGTAAAATAGAAGCCATTCTTGCCAAAAAAGGGAAAGCCCCTGTTAGCGAATTGACTGCATACGACTATCCCACCGCACGTTTGGTGGATGAAGCCGGGGTGGACATGATTTTGGTAGGCGACTCCTTGGGGATGATGATGCTGGGGTTCCCCGACACCACACATGTGACACTGGACCACATGCTGCACCACACAGCCGCCGTTGCACGAGCCGCCAAAAATGCCGTGGTGATTGCGGACATGCCCATTCATACCTACGAAACGCCCGAACAGGCCTTAGAAACAGCCCAAGCCCTTATGGCAACCGGGGCAGATGCCGTTAAACTGGAGGGTGGCGCAGCTAAAGAGGCTCACATACGCGCTATTGTACAAGCAGGTATCCCCGTGCAGGCGCACATAGGCCTGTTGCCTCAAAAAGTGAAAGAAGAAGGGGGCTACCGTATGCACGGCAAAACGGATGAAGAGGCCGCCGCCATTATGGAAGACATGAAGGCCGTTGTGCGGGCCGGTGCTTTCTCCGTGGTTATTGAATGCACCCGCCACAGCGTAGCAGCAGAAATCACCAAAGCATGCCCGATTATCACCATCGGCATCGGCGCAGGCAAAGGCACTTGCGATGGCGAGGTAGCCGTTTTCCACGACCTTGTCGGCGGGTTCCCTTGGTTTGTGCCGGGATTTGCCAAACCCAAGGCTGATATTGCAACGGAAATCTCCCGCGCTGTTCAAGAATATATGGCGGACGTGCAAATACCGCAACCATAAGGGTGCAGCTCCGATTATGGGTTAAGGGGGCATTTTGAACATACACAGCCGGGGCATTTTTCTTTTCTGATTGACAAAACGGGCTAATCTGGCAGAATATCGGCATGGCAAACAGCATACGCATGACCATGATGTGCTCCGCAGCCTTAGCAATAACGGCAGCTGGAGCAGTACCCGAGCATTTTCAACCGCGCGCCAAAGAGCTGCTGGCGGACAGCATTGAGCTGGAGAAAAATGCACACAATCTTAATATCATCTACTTTACCGGTAATGATATGCAGCCCACGGCAGACTCCGAGCGCCGCATCAGTGAGCTGCTGGTTTACCTGCAACAATACTACGGTAAAGAGATGGCGCGCAATGGATTCGGCAATCGCTCCTTCGGGTTATCCCGCACGGCAAACGGCAATGTAGATATTTGCTATGTGCAAGGTAAGCAACCGCACAAGAGCTATGCCTACGGCAAGGGCCACAACGCTTGTATTGAGGAGGTAGAGGCATGGTTCCGTGCGCACCCCGACAAGAAAATGAGCAGCCACACCTTTATCATTATGCCCACATGGCAAGATGAAGGCTACAGCGACAAGAACCCGGGCGGCGTACCGTTCTACGGCTACGGCCGCTATTGCTTTGCGTTGGATTATGCAGATTTCGACATCAAACACTTGGGGCAAAAAACGAAAGAGGGTAAATTGCTCACCAAATGGTACGGCGGATTCGCCCACGAGCTGGGGCACGGCATGAACCTACCGCACAACACCGGCACCATCAGTGATAACAAGGCCATGGGTACAGCCCTGATGGGGGCGGGCAACTACACCTTTGGTTACTCACCCACCTATCTTACACGTTCCTCCTGCTCCATATTATCTAACACGGAGATTTTCGTATCCGAGGGCAACCCACACAAGTTTTACAGCATAGAGGCAGCCCCCACCGTACACCACGCCACATTTGTAAAACGAGGCGGCACGTTAGAGCTGCACTTAGTGGTTTCTGCAGAGGTAGCGGGAGTAAACGCTTATATACAAGACCCACCCTACCAAGTGAATCAAGATTATGATGCCATTGCTTTCGCCTGCAACGTGGGTACCAACAAACAGGGGCAAAAAGAGGCGGGTGTCATCATACCCCTCAATGAACTGGGAGCCCTCAACAACAGAGATGCCGGGGAAATGGCACTGGATGTTCTGTTGCAAACCTATGAGGGCACGCGTTTTCGTTGGCGCATTCCCTTTGACCTGAGCAAACAGGCAGACGGCATCCCCATAGATACCGGCAAACCCGTACTGAACCGCGGTTACTAATCTCCCCGCCTGCCTGCACATGACAACTCCGCCGGAAACGTTGGCCGTAGACTTTGGTGGCACGAGCATTAAAATTGCCGTTACACAGGGCGAGCGTATTCTTCAAAAAGCGCAGCCCCTACCTACGGCTGCCTACAACAGCCCGCAGGAGATTATGGCCGCCATGTGCCAAACCATGAAACAGCTGCTGCGCGAGCATCCCCGTGCGGCAGCTGTGGGCTTGGGTATGCCCGGTTGGGTGGATTTTTACCGAGGCGTACTCTACCAGCTCACCAATGTACCCGTTTGGGACCACGAGGAGCCGGTGCGTGAGGTTATCTCTCAAGAGCTGGGCTTGCCCGTTGTGTTGGATAACGATGCCAACTGCATGGCTTATGCAGAGTGGAAGCTGGGGGCAGGCAAAGGGCTGGAGAGCTTGGCATGCCTTACCTTGGGTACAGGCATAGGCGGTGGCATTGTCATTCATAACCGTATGCTGCGTGGGCGCAATGTATCTTGCGCAGAGCTGGGGCAAACCAGCATTGCGTTTAACGGCAGGGTCGGCCCGTTCGGCAACCGTGGGGCTATTGAAGAATACATCGGCAACAATGAGTTTGCGGCAGATGCCGTGCAGGCTTATGCTGCTGAGGGTATCTCAAAAACGGCGCAAGATTGTGCCCCCCATTTACTGGAGCAAGCCGCCCGCAAAGGGGACCCCATAGCCATTAACCTATACCGCAATTTTGCGGATAAATTGAGCATACTTATCATGAACCTTATGTATGCCTTGGTGCCGGAGGCCATCATCATAGGTGGCGGTGTGGCCAAAGCCGGGGATTTGCTCTTTACCCCGCTGCAAGAGAGTCTCCGCCAACAGCTCTTCCCCGTACACTATGCCGCATTGCGTATCTTGCCCGCGCATTTCGGGGCAGATTCCGGGCTTATCGGAGCCGGGCTCATGGCTGCCGACTATGCCAACGGCACCTTGAAAT
Organism: Akkermansia sp.; assembly: GCA_017399165.1. Lineage (GTDB taxonomy): Bacteria > Verrucomicrobiota > Verrucomicrobiia > Verrucomicrobiales > Akkermansiaceae > Akkermansia. The sequence continues at coordinate 18,408 of JAFQEF010000037.1, read as the reverse complement.
AATTTTGAACAATTTGTTGGATTTTAACGTCTCAATAACATAAACATGAACACAGAATCCTCCTCCTCACCAAAAGAATCAGCAGGCGTGCCCAATTTGCCGCCTATCCCCAAATCGGTAACCACCCCCGCCGTGCCCAACCCGCAAACGGCAGCACCGGCTTTAAAGCCCCTTCCCAAGACAACGGAAGACCCCACTTGGTGGCGAAAAGGAGCTATTCCCTTCATCGTTTTACTGCTGGCAGCCGCAGCGGCAGATTTATATTGGCCCAGGGTTGGTGGCATAGGCGTGGGTGCAGGCATAGCAGGCATTTTGCTTACCAGCGGTATTTTGTTGCTGCGCAAAGACCTGAGCAAGGGGGAGATTTGCTTTTTGGCAGGTTTAGCCTGTATCAACTGCACGGCATTGTTGGTAAGTGGTAATATATTGAACTACTTTATAGGCATATTAGCTCCGTTCTTTCTGCTTGCCATACCCACCCCCAAAGGGGAACCCATAACCGTCAATGTAGAATACCGTAGTTGGTGGAGCTATTGGACCGCCCGCCGCCCCAAACAGGAAAAGGAAAAGAAAACTCATGTGCTGCGAAAGGTTCTGCCCACTTTCATTTCTGTGCTGGTATCGGTAGCACTTTTCATTACATTCCTCAGCATCTTTGCCTCCGGTAATCCCGTAGTGGAGCAAGTATGGCAATGGATTGTCACACGCTGGAATGAGCTGGTGATTTATCTGAACATCAGCTGGGATTTCGCCTACCACCTTATCTACTGGGCTGTGGGTATACTGGTGTTCGGTATATATGCCCATAAACGCCCGTTTGCCCCCTTGCCGGTAAACCAACCGATTAAGCCGCAGCAAGGCACCACTTTGTTGCCGCAGCTGCCGCTCTACTCCCTTATCGGCATCAACGCAGCCTTCTTGGTTGCAACCTCCACAGACATTGCCTACCTGTGGTTCAAAAACATACCCGAGGGTATCACGCAAACAGCCTATCTGCACGATGGGGCGGACTCCATCACTTGGGCAGCCATCCTTGCTGCACTGGTGTTGATATTCTTGTTCCGTCGCAACGGTATAGCCCGCCAGTCCATGGGTGCCAAACTTGCAGGGTACCTGCTGGTCATTCAGACATTCTTACTGGCAGCCAGCGTATACCTGCGCCTGTATTACCAAATATGCGACTACGGGTTCACCACACGCCGTATCTTAGCCGGGGAGTTCCTGTTATTGGGTTTGGCCGGTTTGGTAATTCTGGTATTTTATATGGCCTGTGAGGGCAATTTCCGCAAGTTTGCCAAAATCTGCATGGGTTGCATGCTGCTGATGGTTATTGCGGGGGGGATTATTACGCCGTCTCGTTTAGCGGCAGACTTGAATATGTGTTTTATGAGCTCCAATCCGCACTGGGAGTTTGGGCAAAGAGATTTCTCCTACGGCAGATTCAGCGAAACCAGCAACCTTCACTTCGCGGAGATGATTTACCGCCGGTTCCCTAATCGCCACATGGCCAGAAACCTTATTTCGGCTGCTGAAGATATAATAGAGAAAGAACAGATTGGAGGCTGGACCTCCTTTACGCTCAATCACTACTATGATTTACCCGCAGCGGAGCGCATTTTGGAGGATCCCTCCATACGCATGATGGCAGACGGAATAGACGACGAGGGGCTTTTCCGAGCCAACTAATTATACTGTAAACTATTATTCAAAAGGCCCTGCCGCACATTTACGGCAGGGCCTTTTGAATAATGGGGTTAAAAATTATGCATTATCGAGTTGTTCCAAAAGAGCAGCCGCCGTTTTAACGCAATCTTGGCAGGCAACACGAGGAGAGCCGCCTTTAAGCTCACGGCAAGTACAAGCACCATGGGTAGCAGCAAAAGCGGTGCGTATAGTTTCAGCCTTATCTCCGGCCAAGGTCATGGCAGCATAAAGCGCACCACAAGTACCATCGGGGGCTTTACCGCCACCACAGGCTTTCATGGATTCAATCAAATCCTCACGCCCGAACGCGGCGCAAATGGTTTGAGCGCAATTGTACATGAAGGGGGGCTCACGGAACGTAGAAAGAGCTTTTTGTGCAGCATTCATAACGGGCTTTATTATAGTGGATGAGGTTTTATTTGTCAATGCCTGCCTTTTTTTGTTCTCTCAAGGCCAGAGAAAGCTGTATAGCATTGGCAACATTATGGAAAAACACATAAAAAGCCGGGCCTATATAAGCCAGAGGGGTAGCATAAGGCTGGCCTGCGATATAAAGCGTCAGAATGGTATTTTTTTGACCAAGGGCTTGAGAGCACTCACGCTTGAGGCGCGGGTAACCCAACCAGTATCCACCTATAAACCCAATAGCACAAATTGTTAAAGCGCCCAATGCCACCGGCCATATATCATAAAAACTGTAATTCATGAGCAGCAGGCGGTGTGTGCCGGCAGCTGAAACAATGGTGAGGTTGATAATCCAAATAGCTAAAGAATAATCACGCAGTTTGGGTGCCCATTGCTTGCAGGGTGGGTAACACACCCGCAACAAGAATGAGATGAGAGCCGGAGCCCCCAAGGCCACCATTAACTGGTATAATACAACCAACAGAAAATCTATATAACCCAGCCCCGGGGCATCTACCACAAAGGGTAAAACAAAAGGTGTCACTATGCCGAACATGGCTTGGCTGAGCACCATGGCCGTGGTGATAAATGCCGTGTTGCCCCTTAACAAATTAACAATAACGGGCGCGGCAGATGCCACGGGGGCTGCTGCACAATAATACAAAGACTCCGCCAGCACCGGGTGCCCCGCTAATACGGCAGCATACCAAAAGCCCAAGCCCATTAACTGCAAAACTACCAGCAACACCAAGTGCATCCACGTGGGTTTGAGCTGCTTGGTGTCAAGGCCTATAAAGGTGATGCAAAGCATCAGCGTAATACCGACGGGAAGCCACGCCGCCAGCGGTGCCAATTCTGCATGTAACAGGCCACCCACCAGGAACGCCAACACCATGCAGATACTGCGTAAATGTTGTTTCATGTTTCAGCACGGGGGAATCCTTATGCCCCCTTCTTTTCTTCCGTCTCCGTAGCCAGACGCTTTTCCGCAATGCGCTCAGCGGCATCGCCCTCTTTGGGTTTGGGGTAAGCAATGCGGTTGTGGTTCATAGTACGGAGGGTATGGAAGAAAGATTCCTTCATTTTTGAAATATCGCCGAGGGTGAGTCCGCAATCCTGCAAGTGACCATCCAAAATACGGCCTTTGAAAATGGCATCTATCATGTTACGGATATCCGCCTCTGTGGGGTGTTGCAGGGAACGCGTGGCGCTCTCCACGGCATCTGCCATACTCACAATGCCGGACTCACGGCTTTGCGGTATGGGGCCTTCATACGTGAAAATGGACTTATCGACCTCATCCGGGCAGGTATCTGTAAGACCCTCTTCAAAGCGTTGGCGCGCAGCCTCGTATGTATCCTGAGCCTTGCGAAGGAAGAAATAAGCCGTAGTCACCCCGTGGTGCTCGCGTATGGCATCAATAATCATGGGGTTAAGGCGGTGTTCTTTAGCCAAGTCCACCCCGGCGGTTACATGGCCGGTAATAATGCGGGCACTGCCCTCGGGGGTAAGTTCTGCATGGGGGGAGAGGCTTTGGTCCACAATATTTTCAGAGAAATACTGCGGGTTATTGAGTTTACCGATATCATGGTAAAGGCCGCAAACACCGGCGCGCGTAACATCTGCCCCCACGGCCTCTGCCGCGCCCTCTGCCAAACGTTGCACACACAAACAGTGGTGAAAAGTGCCGGGAGCGGTCATTTGCAGTTTTTTGAGCAAGGGGTGGTTCATATCTGCCCACTCCAACCACGTAATGTGGGTAGATATGCGGAAAATGTTTTCCAGCATAGGCATCACACCGTTAATGATAATACCGAACAAGAAATTAACACCAATGGTCAACAAGGCGGCTAAAAGGATTCTCAAATAACCGTCCTGCATCATATCATAGCGCAGCACATCTGCATGCAACCCAAGCAAAATCAGGGCACTGAAAAACACGACCGCGCCCAATTTAAACCCGGCATAAAGCAACTGCTGGCGCTTTTGCAGATGACCGCAAATACCGGCGGATAAAACACCTGTGAGCAGACTGATGCCAATGTAATCTGCCACGAATGCCAGCGAAAAGTCTACCGGGAACAGCACCGCGCCATACATGGTACAACACAATGCCACGAACACGCCCACAGAGCGATTAATCAGCACAGCAGTTACAGCCGGGGCAAGCATGTAGGGCAGCACCAACAGCACCTCCTCATGCAAAGAGGGGAAATGGCGGTTCCAATAGGAGATAATCAGATGCATGAGAAGCATCTGTACCACGATGGAAAGCACACACAGCAACGCGGGGCGGAAACTGAGCGAGGTATGACTGCGCCCAAAAACATAGAAAACCCAAAGCGATACAGAGCACAAAACAACCCAACACATGCGGTAAATGCTCAGCAAAGCATCATCCGGCACACTGTATACCAAAGCGCACAATGCAACCATGCCACCCACGGACAGCGTCAGCAGCTGTTGCTGGGCACGGCGTTGCTCACTCTCGGCTGCACTCTCTGCAGGCTTGCGTCGAAAAAGATTTTTGATGAAACCGAACATACTTGTCGCGCCATTATAGCATAGTTGCAGAATATGTCAAATTCTGATTATCGTCGGCAAAATCATCAACTGTATTTTATGAGATAATAGACAGAGGTTACTAAATTAACGGGTGTCTCGGCCACAAAAAGAACCGCAGCTGCCGGTAACGCATATAAGCCACGCCACGTCAAATGCGCGGAAGCCTCAAAAGAATCATCTATCTCTCTGTTATTTACGGCATAAGATTTGCGGATAAGCGGGTCTTTTCGCGCGCGATTCATGGGGAAAGTTGCCTCTTGCCATGCAGAATCGGGGTGGTAATGCATTCCATATTCCCCTTTCACCAGTTCACGACAATAGACGGCGGATTCCGAACCGGGCACCGCAGTACGTTTCCAGCGGGACGGGCCAATGATATTCTCCTGAAATGATGACCATGAGCTATTGCGGGTCCACCGCCAGTTGACACGCACACCTCGGCGGTAGGGCTTACCCTCATGCATGTAGTGAACCGTGGGCTCTTCTACCAGCACGCCGTCATACTCAATGGCATGTTCAAACACACGCTCGTGATTAACCCAACAACTGCTCAGGCTAAGCACGCATAACAGGTTGATAATAATACAGAAAATGGAGGCACGCATCTTCATTTCGGGAGCAACATGTAATCTTGATCCATGTGTAAAGGGTCCGTCGAGCCGTCTTCCGGTAATTGGAAGTGGCCAATTTCAAGCCCGTGACAAAGGGAGAGGCATTTACCGGTAGCATCAAAAGCCACCGCCACGTAGCGTTTGTATAAATAATCACCGTGCTTAAAATACGGCTTAGGATTATCATCATCCTCATCTGCATAGTGATAATAAAAGTGTACACAGCCTTTACCGTGCAGAAGCGGGGAATAGCGCTCACCCTCTGCAGTTGGTACACGCAACATACAGGTACGCGCCTTTTTGCGGGTAAGTGAACTGCCGTTTTTGGCAAGCTGCAGCAGTTGTTTCTCCCAAGTTGAGGATGTGGAGGATACCGCTTTCAACTCTTTTGAATCAAAACCGTGAAGCCGAGCCCAGGCATCATCTGTTGCGCTGATAAAAGAGAGAGAATTTTGCACTGTGCCATATGTAATGCCGACACAGATAAGATGCCCGGCTCGAAACAAGAGCAGAGCCAACGGCGCAGCAGGCTCCGCTGAGGCGGCATATGCTAACACAGTGTATTGAGCATCTGCCCCGCGCAACACTTTGGCTGTCACAGGTACGGCCTTGTCGGCCATCATGCTTGCCGCCTGTGCCGGGTCGGTATCATATAAACGCAACTCCAACAAAGCTGCCACCGTAGCAGACCACTCTTGCGGCGTAATGCTCAACGGCTCCGCTTGCTCCGCCTGCCTGTGCAGGGAAACTGTTACCCGCGACTCCCCCTGACAGAAAGCAGGCAAAGCCAAGCACATGATTAAGAAAAGAAAACTCAGACAGCGGCCAAGCATACGAAAAACTGCTATGTATTGATTTTTCTCGATTATAGCGAAAAGCCGTCGAATATCAAGTAAAAAAAAGGCGATAAAAAATACGGTGAGGCGTTTCATTCATCACAACGCCGCAGCTCTGTGGAGCCATCCGTATGCAGGGAGAGCACATGCCTGAAAGCCCCCTGCCCGCTGTAGCGCTTTTCATAAACGGGGGCAGGATTCCCCGCTGCATCCCAAAAATACTCACGTGCCAAAGCTCCGGCATCATCATACTCCCACACATGCTCAGCGTATCCCAAAGCGGGGTTATCACAGGGGTGACCATCTGCACCGTTAAAACACTCCCACTCGGGCAACCCGGCGTCATTGCTGCGCAACACATGCTCGGAGCAACTGCGGCTTTGTTGCAACGGCAGGCCATCCTGCCCGCAGCGGCGCACTCTTTTAATACGCCCCGAGGGAGATAGCTCTACCAAGCGGGCTACCTCGCCATCTGCCGTATTTTGTGCAGGTTCCCCCTTATCAGAAAAATGCTGAGAATGGTGAATAAGGCCATCTGCCGTAGTATGCGTTTTCTCTACAGCAACGCCCTGCTTATTAACGTGCAACACACCGTTTTCATAGTTGGAGCGGGTGGTAAGTTGATGTGCATCATCGTATTGATAGCGCACGGTATTTTCCCCGGCAGCATTGGTAATGGGCTTACCCGTGCCGTCGAGATGCCGCACCTCGGTAGGGCGGTTGTGCGCATCGTAGTAAACCTGCTGCTCCGCATAACCCGGCATGCGCGGCACTATCTTTTTACCCCCGGCATCTTTTGCAACGCTGCTTACCAACATGCCGGAGTCATTGTACACAAACTCTCGGCTTGCCACCCCATGGGCATCCGCCGCAGGGTAACCCGCCGCATCTTTGTTGTGTTTAGCCACCACACGCCCATTTTCATCATACTCCACAAGTTGTTCTGCCACACGGCTGCCGGGCAGCAGCTGCACCAAACCATCTGCCCCTATGCACACCACCCGTGTTGGCTGACCTGCCTCATTATATTCAAAGTGAATGCAAGGGGAATTCCCCGCAGCATTAACTGGGCCCAGCCCGCGTGGTGGCTCCGGCCCGGCGGTGTTGTATAATCCGGAATAATGGCGCACCGTGCGCAGATGCCTGTACTCCTCCCCTATATCTTTAACTATCAAATGATATACCCCCATACCCAGCACCCCCAGCATTAAAGACAACATGGCCAACGTGCCGGAGTAGCCCCACAAATAACGCAGCAAGCCAAACAATTTCTGTTTTAGGGTATTCCACATAGAGCGCATACGCAGAGTGTACAATAACCGCTGCCGTTGCGTTCAATAACTAAAAGCACATACTCATGAAAAGTGCCTGCGGAAGGGTAGAAACAGGTGACAAATGAAAAAAGCTGTGATTTTATATACGCGGCAAGAGTGACAGGCAGCCATAATTCTGCACAGAACCGCCCCCCTGCTCACAATGCGGTAAGACCCCGCCACGGGTAATCTACAACACCGCCGGCCACCAACACATACAACAACAACAATAGAAAACACAATACCATGGCTGATATAGAACAACAGTACCAAATCAAGTATTCTGAAAAGTGGGGCTCTTATTTACAGCAAGAGGCCTCGCGCTTGGAAAAATACGTGAGCATTGAAACAGGGTTGAGCGGTAAGCTGGTCACCTTTGATCAATACGGCTTGCTGGATTTCCATGAAAAAACGGACCGCATGCAAACCACCGTGCTGCAGGATGCCCCTACCACCCGCCGTGTGATGCACCCGCACATCTTTACACGCGCTATCGGCTTTGACGAGTTCGATGCCAAAAAGCTCGCCAATATCGATGTGCCTGTCAGCAAAACGATTGAGGGTTTGCGTGCAGCCGCCGGGCGTACCATGGACCAAGTGATGCTCAACAATTTCTTGGGCACATGTTACAAAGGAGAATTCGGTACGGAACCCGTGGCTTTCAGCGATACCCAAATCATTGAGGCGGATTACGCAGAGACCGGCACGCCCGAGGCTTGCAACCTCACGGTTGGCAAATTGCGTAAAGCGCTTACCATGTTGCAGAAAGCAGAGGCGTGGAACGAGGAGCGCCGCGCCTACGGGGATGAACTGGTGCTGGCCTGCACAGCTGCACAAATCAACTCCCTACTGCAAGAGCCGGAGGTGTCTAGTTTTGACTACAACACTGCCCGCGCTTTGGTAGAGGGCAAGGTGGACACCTTCCTCGGGTTCCGCATTATCCGCACAGAGCAACTGCCGCTGGTGGACGGTACACGCACCTGCTTGGCTTGGGTGAAGAGCAAGGCCCAGTTCGGCATTTGGGATGACTTCCGTGTCAAGATATCCGTGCGAGACGATTTGGATGAAACGCTCCAAATTCGTGCTAAGTTTGCCTGCGGTGCAACCCGCCTGCAGGAGGAGGCTTTCGTAAAGATTCTTTGCGAGGAATAAATACTGCAAACCATCAACCACAAGAGGCAGGGTCGGGGAGATTCCCCGGCTCTGTCTTTTTTATTGCTCACACGGTGCACCGGCATACACAATGTTGCCGCCGTTGTGCCCGGCACCGGGGCCGAGCTCTACCCAATAATCTGCACGGGATAATATGCCACTGTGATGCTCCACACAAAGCACGGTATGCCCGGCAGCGCGCAGGCGATACAAGGCAAGCAAGAGCATATCCACCTCTCGGAAATGCAGGCCGGTGGAGGGTTCATCCAACACAAACAGCAAGTGCTCCCCTTCTCTGCGGCCACGCTTGGGTGCAGCTTTTGCCAGATACGTGGCAATGCGTACACGCTGAGCCTCGCCGCCGGAAAGCGTTGTCACAGAGCGATCCAAGGGCAAATAGCCCAAGCCCAAATCATGCATAGCCTGCAATATACCCACGGCAGCGGGTATGGGGGCAAAGAACTCCAAGGCTTCATCCACCGTTTGAGCAAGCGCTGCGGCTATGGATTTGCCACGCCACGTTACCTCCAGCGTTTCGCGGTTATAGCGCGCACCGTGGCAGGCATCGCAAGGGGTGTACAGGTCTGCCAAAAAGTTCATATCCACCTGCAAAAAGCCGGTACCCGTGCAGCGCTCGCAACGCCCACCGCGCACATTGAGTGAGAACCTACCCGCCGTGTACCCACGTTGGCGAGAAAGCGGGAGCGCCGCGTACAGCGGGCGCAGAACATCCAACAAGCCGGTAGCCGTAGCCGGGGTGGAGCGAGGGGAACTGCCCAGCGGGCTTTGATCCAACAGCACGGCACGGCTTACTTTATCTGCCCCCCGCACCTTACCCGCCTTAAGCGCAGGCAACAGGCACTCATGAATCAAGGTGCTTTTGCCGGAGCCACCGGGGCCACTCATGCACGTAAACGCCCCCAAGGGAATACGCAGGGTAACATTTTTGAGGTTGCGGGCAGATGCCCCACGCAGCTCCAACCAATCACAGGCCGTCACATCGGGGGATTCTGATTCCGCATAACGGCACTTACCCGCTAACCAAGTCCCGGTGGGGGAGGCTTCGTTTTGCATCAGCTCTTCATACGTGCCCATGGCAATAATGCTGCCGCCGTCCGGCCCGCTGCCGGGGCCCATCTCCACCAGCAAATCGGCAGCCGCCAACAGCAGGGGGTCATGCTCCACCACCAAAATGGTATTGCCTTTATCGCGCAAACGTTTTAAGGCGTTGATAAGCATGGCCGTTTCTCGCGGGTGCAGGCCAATGGTGGGTTCATCCAAAATATACAACACACCGGAGAGCCCGCCGCCTATTTGCCCGGCCAATCGCGCGCGCTGGAGCTCGCCCCCGGATAAAGTGTTCGTGGCACGCCCCAAGCTGAGGTAGCACAAGCCCAGCTCTGCCAAACAGCTTAAGCGGCGTTGCAGCTCTGCCACGGCGGTTTGAAGCGCCTCTGCAAAAGCAGGCGGAATACGCAAGGTGGACAACAGCGCTAAGTTCTCCTCAACGGTTAATTGGCAAAAATCCCCCAAGTTAAGTTCTTTTCCGCCGAAATCAAGCGTTACGGCAAGGGCTGTAGGGTTAAGGCGCAGCCCTTTACATGCGGGGCATATCACGGGTTCGCCTTTTTTATTCTCACTCACGCCCAAGCCATGGCAATGCTCGCACGCGCCCTGCGGAGAATAGTGAGAAAACAGGCGCGGCGTTAAATCAGGCAAAGTAAACCCGGTTTCTGCGTTGCGGTAGCGGGTATGGAAAGCTTGCAGCTGTGGCTCCTCGCCCCGTGATTGCACCAAAGCGCGCACCTCATCCGCACAAAAACGCAAGGCCACTTGTAACGAGTCCGCAATGCGAGACTCGCTGCCGGGGCGCACCACAATGCGGTCTATCACCAGCTCGCAAACATCCTCTGCCGTGGGAGGGGCGGCCTCCAGCTCCTCCAGCTCCCGAATCTCCCCCTGCACTCGCACGCGCAGATACCCGGCTTTACGCAGGTCTAAAATGTCTGATGCGGCATTGGCGCCAAAACTTGCGGGCAATGGTGCCAAGAGTGTCAGGCGGGTTCCCTCTGCCAAGGAACAAAGGGAGGCCGCAATTTCATCCGGGCTGAGGCGGGTAAGGCGCGCCCCGGTTTGCGGGTCATGCGGTACACCAATGGCGGCATAGATAATGCGCAAATAATCCAGCGTTTCCGTTAAAGAGCCCAGCACGGCACGCGTTTGTCCGGTGGGCACGTTCTGCTCCAAACAAAGCGCAGGGGGCAACCCCTCTATGGATTCCACGCGCGGTTTCTCCGGCCGGGCCAGCATGCGCCGCGCCCCGGCAGATAAACAGTCCAAAAAGCGGCGGCGAGACTCTGCAAACAGCGTATCATACGCCAGTGTGCTCTTACCGGACCCACTGGGCCCCACCAGCGCTATCAACTTGCCGGCCGGCAACGTGAGGTTAAGATGACGCAGCGTATTCTGCGACGCGCCTGTAATGCGGATATCCATCGGCATTCATCATATACTAAGAAAATCGACTTGTCCAATGAGAAGTTTGAAAAAAACAGAGATGACACACGTGCTTCCCTACTTTGTAGTTTCACACCCGGATTTTCGAACTATTCATTTAAAACTGAACAGCAACAACTAATATTACAACCCCCTCCGCAAAAAATTATATGGTATTCGGTATATTCAAATGATTCAACGGGATGTCCTCCAACTTTTCCTTCGACTTTTCCTCCGACTTTTCCTCCGACTTTTTCTCCGACTTTTTCTCCGACTTTTTCTCCGATTTCGGCTTTATTGGAGGTGCGGAGGCGGAGGATTTGCCGTTAGACCGCTTAGATGCCCTACCCCTCTTATGAGTACGAGAGCCTCTCTGCGGAGCAGAAACGGAAGGCTTAGCCGGAGTCTGATTAGCAGCCATCAGTGCCTTTATTTTTTGAGCACATGTTACGCAACCGGCTTTTTCCCCCTCGGCCAGCAAATAGCAGTACCGGGAATCGTTCTTATTGGTGGGGCATTTATGGCTTACAATCGGAGCCTGCAATCGTTCTGCACATTGGGAGCATCCCAAATCCGCCCCTATCTGCAATTGTTTATATTCATCATTACCGGGACGAGCCTTACACCAATCAATTACGGAGCAATCTTTCTCCTGATGTTCACGCAAGGCCGCTCCCTCGTCAACACTCTCAGGCTCAGCCTTCTGTTTATCACTTTCTTTTACAGAAGAATCAACAGATTCCTCGTTGACTTCGGCTTGTGCATTTTCCGCTTCTGTAACAGCTGCATCCTCAATAGGATTCTGCATTTCTGGCGAAGCTGCATATTCTAATTCATCGTTAGGTAACAATAACGTAGTAAGAGCTCCAAGCACAGTCAGAAACACCACCCCTAACAAAAACAACAGCAAAAACAACGTTGTATCTGCTTTTTTCTTACACTTAGGAACAGCAGCCACAGGCTCAGGCTCTGTACAATGCAGATTCAAATCAGCCACGGGATCCACTAATTTCGTTGCCCCGAAGAATAACACCGTACCATTCACTTCACAAAAAGGAGAATTAGAAGAAGCTTGAATAACAGGAGCCGTCACCCCGGCTCCGTCATACCACACACCATTCACCGGCAACACAGGCAACGCATATAGTTCCGGCATTTCCAGAGGAATAATAGCCTCCCAATCAGCCTGTTCACCCACCGGCACGATACAAACCCTGCCAACAAGCACGGCACGGCTTATATGAGCTAACTGATCGGGTGAGTACGCATCTTCAACCGCAATGGGTACAGAGGCCTGCTGCTTGCTCAACTCATAAAAGCAAGACTCCAACTTCTCCGGCAAAACAGGGCAGCATTCATACCCCATGGAGGCGGCATGCTCACACATTGACAACGTGGTATTACCGTTCGGCAACCCCACCATCCACAGCTTTTTTACACTATTATTCAATGTCCTTGAAAATTTTGATTATCATTTTTCTTTACGCAACAACCAATTAAGATTCTCCATACAACGGGCACACCCTTTTTTTGCATGATTTCTAAGAATCTTTTCTTTTTTACCGGCTTGTACCTCAGAATTAGTAGGACACTTTTGACCATCAATTGTGTTGATGATTTCTTTATTTTTTTTATCAGTCTCAGATTCCTGCGATTGAGGACGCTTCGGAGCGTCAGGAGTCGAGGGCAAGTGAGTGTGAACATCAGCATTGGACTCTTGTCGAATCCTCCTTTGATTTTGTGCAGCAATATTCTTTATTTTCTGAATTTTAGCATATCTTTTTGCACACTGTTCACACCCCAAATCTGAGCCTTTCTTCAACTCCGTTTCATGGTCATTCTTAGGGCACACATGCTGCAGAAGAGCCTCTAATTTCTTTTGACACAACGGGCAAGAAATATCTGCCCCGGCTTGCAAACCCTCGCGAGTATTCGGGTTCGGGCATTCATGAGTCTTACGCTTGGCGCACTTTTCACAGCCGAGCTTTTCACCCTCAGCCAACTTAGCGCGGTTGTTGTCGGGCGGGCATTCATGCTCCTCCAGCAATTTTTTCTTCAGCATCTCCTGACAATAAGCACAATCTATACCTGCACCCGGTTTGAATGCCTCAGATTTTGCGTTATCATTCGGGCACGCATGCTTCACCAACTCCTCATTCAGCGATTCTTTACAAGAGTAGCAGCCAAGCTTTTCCCCTACTTGAATCTTCTTATAGGCAGCATTGCCTACCCTGGCAAGTTTCCAATCCAAAACCCATTTACCGGATTCAGGCCTATGCCAGAGGCCATGTATATCGTTTAAGGTCGCCTTGAGTTTTTTACACTTATGGCATGTAAGGCCTCCATTATTGACCGATGTTACCACTTTTAACATCATGTCGTTCATGGTGTCTCCTGCAGAATGTATTTTCTTGATACTTTTCAACACCAATACCAAATTTGTCAGACCTTGTTCAGTCAATGACAAACGTTCCCGACAATAGTGGCAGTTATTAAGCCAAACACGCACCGGGCGAGCAACGGGTAGGGATTGATTAGATGATGGTGAGGCTTGCGATGGGGCTCCGGTGGGGGCATTCTGTATCAAAACACTGTAAATGACAATCACAGCAGTTACCAACATCACACTCAATAACGCAATAACGGCAAAATGGCGGTTCTGTTTTTTAGAAGAGCTATTCTTTTCGGGCTTCTTGGGTTGAGCAGGCACAACAGGCGGAGGCAATACGGCAGCCACATTCAAATCAGCCAGAGGGGTCGTTAAATCCGGCATGTGAATACTTACTGAGGTGCCATTAATGTCCATTATACCATAATAATCAGCCTCGGTTCGCTCTGCAGAATCAGTTCCTGACTCAGAATCATCCGGTTCAGAGATAAACCAGTCACTATCTACCGGGTACACTAGGTTTGCTGCCAATTCCGGCAGTTCCAAAGGCACCATTTCCTCCCAAACAGCCGTATCTCCAATCGGCATCAGGCGCATTCCACAGCGCATAACCGCATGAAGCAGATCCAGCAGCTCTGCCTTATCATAGCCGGCATCCAAAGCCAGAGGAAGCACATTGCTACGCGTCACCAGCAAGGGCATAGCAATGGTGGCTTCTTGAGCATTGTATAAGGCTACCTGCTGCCCTTTACGCTCCAAATAAGCAACAGCCTTACGGGTAACAATCCCCCCTTCTATACCGACAATATGAAGTCCTTCTTTAATTTCGCAAAAGTTCATAACGGCCATTATTTATCTTTAGTCATGCGATTCCACCACTGCAGATTGATGCGACAGCGAGCACACCCCGCAGCGGCACCTCGTTTCAGTTCATTAATCTTTCTGCCTTCCCTTACTTCTACATTACTTGGGCAGCAATGCGCCTTTGTTAACAAGCGGTCTTTACATTCGGTGCAACCTTGCTCCGCCCATTCTACCATAGCGGCATCACTCAGGTTAGCATGACTGCTCAGACGGTGCGCAGCTAAAGGGTTAGGGCGTTGACATTCGGGGGTCTCATTTTCAGTATGAGGGGCTGTATCCGCCTCTTTTGGCGCAACAGCAACAGGGGGATTAGCATCGGTCGTTGCCGACGGTTGCAAAGCTGCTGTAAGCCAAGCCAAAGTAGCTTGGCAACGGGGACACCCGGCTTTGGCTCCTACCTGGAGATGATGAACCGTCATCACGACATCTGCTATTTTATCATTGCTCTCACAATGATGACTTACCTCACTATCTTGCCAAGCATCGGAAGAAGCCGCACATGCGACCCCTTGCATCGACAGATATCCCCAAAAAGCCCACATAACTTTTCTGAAAACAAAAAAAGTTTTCTTTAATCTTGTTTGATATGTTCTCATGTTAAAATATTATTTTTGTCGTTTCAGCCACCAATTAAAGTTCTGAATGCAACGCGGACACCCTTTACGGACATGCCTTTGCACCGCATTGTAGGTAGAGCTGCCCTTCATCATAGCCTTTACTTCTGCATTCGACGGGCAAGGGTCTCTGGACGGGACAGGTGGCGGCGGTGTGTAGTTCTTACACTTCGAACACCCCAAAACCTTGCCCTCATTGCGCTGTTTAGCTGACAGTTTATTATGGTTAAGCTGCATATGGGCATTTAAGCGATTACGTAGGTCAATATGCTTACACTTGTCACACCCTTTTTCTGCCCAGGTTTTGGCCTCTTTTTCTGATATATTATCATGCCCCTGTAAACGATGTTTAGCCAGAGCTTTCCGTTTTTGACAGTCAGCACAGCCCTTATCAGCCCACTCAACAATAGATTTATCACTGAGGTTCTTATGATTTTCTTTATGCTGCCGAAGCAAGCATTTAAGGCATCCCTCTTTTATGCCTTCTGCATATTGAGTATCCGTCAATTTACTGTGATTAAGGCTGTCATGCGGGGGCTTGAGGCGTTTTTTGCACTCGGCACACCCTTTTTCTGCCCATTCTTTTACATCAGCATCAGAGATAGAATCATGCCCCGCCAGGCGATGCTGAGCAAGAGGTTTGAGCTTCTGACATTCACGGCAGCCCCTTTCAGCCCATGTTACAATATCATCATCGCTGATATTTCGGTGCCCGGACTGACGGTGAGCGGCCATAGGCTTAAGCTCCCTGCATATATCACACCCCTTTTCAGCCCATTTCATCACATCGGCATCAGATATATTACTATGATCCTGCTTCTTATGAGCAAGCAACTCCATACGTTGTTCACATGCCTCGCAACCTAATTTTTGTCCGGCATCCAACTCTGCCACAGCATCAGCAAGAGGGCAAATATGGTAAATAATAGGCAGCTTGAGCGACTCTTTACACTTGGGACAATTTAATTGCTCACCGGCTTTAAGCGCCTTATATACCTCATTACCACCATCTGCACTGCGAGCAGTCTCCGGATGCGACGGGCATTTATGCAGCTTTAGGCCACACTGCTTACACCCCTTTTCCGCCCAAGTCTGCATCTCTTTCTTTGAAAATCTTCTATGGTTCTTTTTACGATGTTCTGCCAAGGGTTCAAGTTCTCTGCACTCAGGGCAGTTCTTCTTTGCCCAAGCCAAAATATCATCATCACTTATATCGGCATGGTTGTTCTTACGGTGTATTGCCAGTGGTTTGCGTTTATTACATTCTGCGCAACCTTTGTCTGCCCAGTGTATAATATCATCGTTACTAATACCGGCATGGTCATTCATGCAATGCTCTGCCAAAGGCTTGCGAGAGAGACACTCCGCACACCCTTTATCAGACCAGAAGAGAATGTCTTGGGGAGCAATCTTGTTATGACCCTGCATGCGGTGCTGCGCCAAAGGCTTAAGTTTTTGGCATTCGGCACAATCTTTTCCGGCCCATTCAATGATATGCTCATTGCTGAGTTCTGCATGATTCAAGACAACATGCTGAGCCAACAACTGTTTACCGACACATACATCGCAGCCCATAGCAGCACCTTGGTCTACCTGTTCAGGGGTAAGCTGATCATGTCCCTTCACGCGGTGCTCCGCCATGGGCTTATGCGCAACGCATTCTTCACACCCTTGCCCGGCCCAATAGATGATTTCATTATCAGAGATACCATCATGACCATTCAAACGATGTTCTGCCAAGGGCTTACGCTTGTCACACTCGGCACACCCGGCCGCAGCCCAATGAATAATATCCGCATCAGAAATCTCATCATGCCCGCCGACACGGTGTGCCGACAAAGGCTTGCGCTTAGCACACTCTGAGCACCCAGATTCCGCCCACATGAGTATATCTGCGTCAGCCAAATGAGAGTGGTCACTCAAGCGGTGTTCTGCCAATCCTTTACGAGCTTCGCAAATATTACACCCAGCAGCCGCCCATCTAAGCACATCTGCATCAGAAATATGGCTGTGGTCTTGCTCTCGGTGTTCCACCAAAGGCATGATTTTTCTACACTCGGCACAACCTAAAGCCGCCCCCTCTTTCACTTGGGCATCACTTATCTGCATATGCCCCATAGACATGTGCACAGCGTAGGCTCTCAGTCTGGCATCCAACTCAATACAATGAGGGCATCCCGCAGCAACGCCTCTTTGTAATTGCTCGGCAGACAGTGTGGTATTGTAACCATGGTCTTGCTCTCGGTGCTCCACCAAAGGTAAACGGACCTTACACTTTTTGCACCCCTTACCAGCCCACTCTTTCACTTGTGTATCTGCTATATCCTCATGATTCTGCGCGCTATGGGCAGCCAACTCAACCGCAAATCGGCACACGGAGCACCCCTTTTCGGCCCACTCCTCATGTTGAGCTGCAGTCATGATACCATGGTCTTGTGCCTTGTGCTGTACCAATGGGAGCCTTGATACACACTCAGAACAGCCCTTTTCTGCCCATTCCTTTACTGCGACATCCGTTATAGAATCATGATTTTGAGCACAGTGCTGTATCAGTGCCTGTTTTTTCGTGCAAACATCACACCCTTTACCTGCCCATTCTTTTATCTCTGCCTTAGTAAGATTACTGTGCTCTTGAGCCTTGTGTTGTACCAACGGTAGTTTCTCCAAACACGCAACACAGCCTTTGCTGCTCCATTCTTTCACCTGAGCATCAGGAATTAATTGATGATTCAATTTTTGATGATTCAATAGAGATAAACGGCTCTGACACTCTTGACAACCCAAGTCTGCCCATTTAAGGACATCTGCATCTGCTATGTCCTTATGCCCCTTCACGCGGTGCTCCGCCATGGGCTTACGCTGCTGACATTCTTCACAACCGGCTTCTGCCCACTTGAGCACATCCGCATCTGCTATGTCCTTATGCCCCTTCACGCGGTGCTCCGCCATGGGCTTACGCTGCTGACACTCTTCGCAACCGGCTTTTGCCCACTTGAGCACATCTGCATCGGCAATAGCTGCATGCCCCTTCACGCGGTGCTCCGCCATGGGTTTGCGTTGCTGACACGCTTCACACCCCTTTTCGGCCCACTCTACTATGGCGGCATCACTCAGGCCATCATGGTTACCCTTGCTGTGCTCTGCTAATGCCAGGCGCTGCTCGGCTGCATCCTTATGTGCTTGGCACTTTTTGCAACCTTTATCGGCCCACTCTACTATGGCTGCATCACTCAGGCCATCATGGGTACCCTTGCTGTGCTCTGCTAATGCCAGGCGCTGCACGGCTGCATCCTTATGTGCTTGGCACTTTTTGCAACCTTTATCAGCCCACTCTACTATAGCGGCATCACTCAGTCCATCATGGTTGCCGTCGCTGTGCTTTACCAATGCTATGCGCTGCACGGCTGCATCCTTATGTGCTTGGCACTTTTTGCAACCTTTATCAGCCCACTCTACTAT
>JAFQEF010000036.1 GCA_017399165.1 Akkermansia sp. | reverse complement strand
TCCAAGAAGATTTCCCAGTTCACTACCTGGTTAAGACGTTCTAAAGGATCGCCTAAAGTGCTAATTCTTTCTAATTTAAACTCCTCATCAAAGAACCCGGAAAAACGCATAACGCTATTATACCATACAGTTTAGATAAAATAAAGAGTTTTTAGAGATTCCCAAATTGTCATTTATCGGGTTATTCGCGGTGCCCAACTGAGTATCACAAGGCCGCGTTGAAGGCGCGTGTTTGGTCGGGGTCCGGTATAATTTCAAGCAAGGCAAAGGCGTTATCCTCAAGGGTATCCAGTATTTCAAAGTCTGCCTCGCAGTGTATGCTGTAGTATTCTGCTCCCCACAGACGAGCCAGTTCTTTCATATCGAACACGGGGGGCTGCACCATCAGGCGTTGCAGCTCGTCATCCATGCCCGGGGTATAAGCTTTGCCGGCACCCTCGTTATTGAGTACGGCTACCACACGCTTGCAAACCGGCAGTTGTGGCAGCATGGAGGCTGCCGCGCAATCCCGCAGCAGAGATAAATCCCCCGTGAGGCAGCAGGCGTATTCGGCATCCGTGCTGTTGGCTAAAAAGGCAGATACCGTGCCGTCTGCGCCGCCTGTGCCGTTGTTGGCACGCAGGTATACGGTAGAGATATTGGTTTGGGCATAGCGGTTCCACAGCTGAATGGTGGTGGCACTGCCCAGGCTGAGAACATCTGCAATGCCGGCATGGTTGGAGAAATAGCGTACCATGGCGGCATCGCTCTCCGGGTAGGCGCGTATGAGCTCCTCCACGCGCCCGCAATAGCGGCGGCTGCGGGCGAGCAGGCGCTCCGTATCGCCGGTATGGGGGACATCCCCCAAGGCTTTCATTACCTGCTCGGGCTCGCCTTCTATGACAATACTGTCTCGGCACAAACCGGAGAACCCGGTGCGGGTAATGGAGAACACTTGCGTTTCGGGCATGTCCTCCAAGGCGCTCCAAAACTCGCAGGTGGGTACATCCCCCACGCGCAATACATAGCGGGGCGGGGTTTGCAGTAAAATGGTATCTGCCCCATGCAGCATGAGGGCAGAGAGCTCCTCCCTCAACCCACTGGCGGCATCTGCCACCACGGGTACACGCAGTGTGCGGGCTAACCACAGTACGGGCTCTTGCTCGGTGGGCTCCAGCCCGCCGATGAGCAGCACTAACCCCTCATAGGCATGAAAGCGCAGCATTTGCGCTAAATCTGCCACAGAGCCTCTGAACCGCGGTGCCTTGGGGGCGGGGCCGGGCTCCAGTAAACTGTAATCCACTCCATATACGGGTGTTTCGTTTAAGTGAATGTTAAGGTGTACGGGGAATCCCTCCGTAGCCATGGCAGCCATGTCGGGCAGGGCAGATACGGGGGAGGGCAGGTTAAGCTCTACCGTGGGAGCATATATACCGAAGAGCCCCTCGGTCTCGATGTGTCCCGGGGCACCGCAGCCTCCGGCGTTTTCGCGCTCTGCCACGGTAATGATGATGAGCGGGCGGCGTTGGTAATAAGCCTCTACCACGGCGGGCGTCAGTGCGGTGGCAGATGCCCCATCCCCCGCCACTACCACCACGGGGCGTCCTGTAGCCTGTATGCGCCCCAGTGCAAAATAGGCGGCGGTGCGTTCATCTGCCTGGCTCCAGCGGTGAATACACGGGCAGTCTGCCAAGCCGGTGAGCAGGGTTGCGTTGCGGCGGCCGGGGCAACATACCCACTCGGCAATGCCGGCAGCGGTGCAGCAGGTAATCAGGTTTTTCATGGTGAGAGCGCGTAGGTGAGGTGTCAGTTCGGGAGGGGGATTGTATCGCCCATGTGGGTGGGTTGGCGGTTGCTGAGCAGGTCATATATCATGGATACTCGGGCACCACGCTCCCGCACCCAAGCACGCATGGTGGCGCTTATGGTGATGGGGTTCAGGGGGGCATTGATGCCCTCCGCCGGTATATCCAGATAATTCGCAATGGTAACGGCGCGGCTCACATGGGCGGGCTGGCTTACGATGATGAGTTTGTCTGCCTTGAAAATGTGTTTGGCGCGGTACACGGAGTCGTAGGTGCACAGCCCTGCGTGGTCTCGCACAATGCGGTCTTTGGGTACACCCAATTCTACGAGGGATTCCTCCATATCCGCAGGCTCGTTATAGTATTTTTCTCGGTTGTCGCCGGATACGATGATGCAGCGCACCTTGCCGGACTTCCATAACTCTGCCGCAGCCTGCATGCGCCCCATAAAATAATAATTGGGGCGCTTACCTATGTATTTGGTACAGCCCAGCACCAGGCCCACAGCGTTGTCTGCCTTACACTCTTGCGGGGTGTCGTAGCAGCTTGTGGCGGAGCTCAGCGTGGTCCAGGTTTCTGCAACCGCCACACATAATGCGCCGATGGCCACTACCAGTAAAATAGGGCATATCAGAATACGCAATACCTTGCGCACCAAGAGCAGCCCCTTGAGTATGCGCATGGGGTTAAGGCGTTTTCTGATAAATCGAAACATGCGGGCGGAATCAGCGGATGGATACTACCTGAATGCGCGTGGTAAGGCGGTGGGCCTCCCCGCAACGCAGCATAAGGTTTTCTGCGGGCACGGCAGTGGTTTCCACTGCCAAGAAACCACGGGATGCCGCAGCACCCAAATCTCCCATCTCGGCAGCGAGTTTTTCACCGGGGTTCCATACCACGGCAGATGCCGAGCCGGCACGGTAGATGTTGATACTGCGCTCCCAAGCGGGGTCATGTATGGTAATGAGCTGCTCCTCGGGCACGGGGTGGTAAATGCGGTCTATGTGGCCGGTGGGGATGAGCGGGTCCTCGCAATGCGGCACGGCATCATCTGCGTATTCGGTAAAGGCGCATTCCTCCAAACCGGTCACGGCAACGGTCTCGTAGTCGCTTACGGCAAAATAAGTATGCATGGCGGCAGAGAAGGGCATGGTACGCTGTACATCCATTGTCAGCAGGCTGATAACCAGCTCTGTGCCCAACTCTATGATAAGCGCGCCACTGGGCATAAGCTCTTGTGTGGGCGGTAGTGCCAACACAATGCGCACGGTGCCGTCCTCCAGCTCCTCTGTCTTGGCATGTTGCCAAAGTGCCGTGCGGGCTACGCCGTGGGAGGGCAGGGAGGCATCCTCCGTGTTTTTGCCGAACCACGGCCAGCAAATGGGTATACCACCGCGCAGGGCCTTGCCTTGTTTGAACACGGCCTGCGGGCTCATAAAGATTACCGGCAGCTGCCCGGTAGGTGTCCATTGCAAAATGTGGCCACCGTACAGTGAAATCTCTGCAGAGCACAGCGGGGTTTCTATGCGCAGTATCGGAAAATCTTGACCGTGGGGGTATTCCGTTGTAACCATATCAGTTTGATTTTGTTTGCGGGCTATGGTAACAAAATGAGCTCTCCGTGTCGAGCCTAATCATAACTCGCCCCTGAAATTGTAATGTAAAAAGCCGTGTGCCCGATTCCTCAGGCCACGGCTTGAAATATGAAAAAGGCAGTGAAGTACCATTACTTCTTCTTGCAGCCACCCTTCTTGCAGGTCTTCTTGGCCGGCTTGATGACGGTCTTGAAGGTGGAGGAGGGCTTGAATGCCAGAGTCTGGGAGGCAGCAATCTTGAGCTCCTTGCCGGTGCGGGGATCGCGGCCGGTGCGGGCGGCACGGGTCTTCATCTCAAAAGAACCGAAACCGATGAGCTGTACCTTATCACCACCCTTTACGGCATCTGTAATGGCACCGAGAACGGCGGAAAGGGCGGCTTCTGCGCACTTCTTAGTAGCGTCTTCGCCCAGCTTGGCTTGAATGCAGTCAACAAGTTGTGTCTTATTCATAGGTCTTTATAATAACATTCTCTCCATTCATTACAAGCGAAAAATGCTCTCTTAACGCTAATTTGCGGGGTTTTCCGCCATTTTTTTTGTCTTTTGTTTGTAAAATGATAAAAAAATCCCGCATTCGGCATGAATACGGGGATTTTGGGGGGTGTAAAGGCACTTTATTTCAACCCGGTGGTATAGAGCTCTACATAGAGCTTCATTTTGCCGTTTTCCGTAGTGACGTGAATCGCCCCACCGTTGGTGAAGTTGAGCAGCGGGGAGATATTTGCCTTCTCTTCTGCCGTGTTTGTCAGCTTGTCCAAATCCATTTGCAGGGTAAACCCGCGTATGGTGTGTGGGGATTCCTGCGCGGTGAGGGCCTTTGCATAAGGGCGGCAGGTGCAGAATATCAGCTCGTTTTCCGTAAGCGCAATGGTGCCGGGGGTCTCATTGTCATGGTAAAAGGTCGCATTGCCTATGCGTTCCTCCACCATCTGTGTGTGTTCCGTCAGTCCTGCCGGCGGGGCGTCTTCATCTATACTCTCAAATGCCTCCTCTATTGTGTTAAACAGAGTTTTTCCCGTTGCGACAAATGCTGCGGAGTCTCGTATGGACATGTTGAAGGTGGTGCGATCTTCAAAAATACTGACCGGGCCGTTTTCAGATTCTTTGCAGCCTTGGTGGCAAAACTCTTCTATGCAGAGCCTCCATGTATCCCCCCAGGTAGCGGTGAAATCAGAAAAAGCGTTAATAACATGGTTGGCATTTTCGCCGATAAAGGGGGTGGCTTGCGTCCCGTCCTCCGGTTTGGAACTTACGGTAAAAAAGATGCCGTTGATAATGTGTATCCCCGCTTCTGCCATGAGCTTTAAATTCGTGGCATTGGGTATGCTGAGGCCGGATGCTTGCATGGTGAAGACGGGGGTGCCCCTGTCTGCGCAATGCCTCAGCGTGCCCTCCGTAAACTCTGCTCCGCAGGCATCCCACTCTGCCTCCATGCGGAGCATGGGCGGCGTCTGCACATGGGTATGCCATATAGCCACTTGCAGGGGGTGTTGCACGGGGCGTTCCAGCTTGGCAAGTTCTGTGCCTAAGGTGTCCAGCGCATCCAAACTCTTTTTCATTTCTGCTGCGGCATGAAAGTCCGACACCGCAACCGCAGCAAAGGTGGTGCGAATGGGGGCTTCTAACGCTTGGATAGTGACTTTGATAAAACGTTGCAGGCTGTTGAGAGCAGGTGCCTCAATGCGGGCTGCAAGCATCGGCGTGTTGAGCGGGGAGGTCGCCTCATTAAAAAAGGGGGCGGACAAGCATTGCATCCCCTTAGCAGCGTCAATCCCGGCGTCCAGCTGCTCCGGATTATTGCAGCAGGCTAGGATAAGGTAGTTGCCTATCTCTTTGTAAAGCAGGTAAATGTGTATTTCTTTTACTGCTTGGCGTATTTTCTCCGGTATCGCTTTCCCTTCCTGCTCGGCTGTGGTAAGCTCCGGGGTGAACAGGCAAAAGCCTTTCCACCCGTCTTGCTCGTAGCGCTTCTCGTTCTGCATTTTTTCTTCCAGCTTCGCAATAAGGACGCTGCGCGTGGCTTCTTTGCCCGGGTAAAACTCCAGAACAGTATAGAATTTGAATAGGGGCAGCGCATGGAGTAGCTCCTCACAATCCTCATCCTCCTTGATATTGTCAGAGAGGTCCGCATCTTCAGGCATTTGAAGGTTGCGCACTTGTTCATCTGCCACGAGTGCCCATAACGGGAGGACTATGGCAGATGAAATCGCCCCGGCGAATGGCGCTGCGGCATCCACAACGGCATCGATACAGGTGCTGGTGCTGTTCGGCATGCCAATGGCTATGCTTTTGATGGATTCCCACTCGGCATCTCTGTCTGTTCCCCCGAGGGCGCGGTGCAGCTGCATCCACGCTTCGTTATTGAGAACAACAACGCTGTCTGCGTCATCCGGTAGCAGGGCGGCAGCACTCATTGTGTCGGGCAGGGTCTGCTGTGCCGTTTTGGCTGTAGGTATTTGCTCGTTGCCGGTGGCACTAAGAGGAGCCCCTGCACACACGGCTCCCAATAAAGTAGTTGTCAACAGACGAGATGCTTTCATAAATGCAGTTTATATCAATCGTTTTACGGTGTAAAGAAAAATCCGAGGGATGAATCAAAACTTCGTCCCTCGGATCTCGTAAATCGTACTTCAGCTTACCACCGGTATGAGGCAATGGCATCTTTCATCTCTTTTACCGCCGGGGTGAGGCCGGTAAAGATGGCGCGGGAGATGAGAGTGTGGCCGATGTTGAGCTCGGTAAGGTGAGGCACGGCGTTGAGCTCTGCCAGGTTGGAGATTTGAATGCCGTGGCCGGCGTGAACCTCCAGCCCCAAGGCATGGGCGCGCTGTGCGGCGGTAATCAGACGGGCTGTTTCTGCGGCGCGTTCTTCACCCAGTGTGTTGGCAAACTTGCCGGTGTGCAGTTCTACCATGAGCGCCCCTATGGCGGCAGATGCCTCCACCTGTGCCGTATCCGGGTCAATAAACATGCTCACTTTGCTGCCGTTGGCTTGCAGGGCGGCCACAATGGGGCGCAGCTCCTCCACCTTGCCGGCAACATCCAGCCCTCCCTCGGTGGTGATTTCCTCTCGGCGCTCCGGCACCAGGCATACATAGTCGGGCTTGAGCCCCAAGGCAAACTCCAACATGGCCAGTGTGGCCCCCATCTCCAAATTAAGGGGCAGGGGTATCTCCTTGCGCACGGCGTGGGCATCTGCATCTTGCATGTGGCGGCGGTCCTCGCGCACGTGCAGGGTGATGGAGTCTGCCCCACCGGCCATGGCGGCGCGGGCTGCTTCCAGCACGGAGGGCTCCGTGTTGTGTGACTCAAGCATGGTGGCATACCGTGCCTGGCGTAAGGTGGCTACGTGATCTATGTTTACTCCCAGATGCATAGTAGGATTTTGTAGGTGAAGAATCCCTGCGGAATTGCTTCCGCAGGGATTGAGGTTAATCTTTAGTGGAGGAAGTGGCGGGCACCGGTAAACACCATGGCAATGCCGGCGGCGTCTGCGGCGTCAATCACCTCTTGGTCGCGAATGGAGCCACCGGGCTGAATGCAGGCTGTGGCGCCGGCATCAATAGCGGTTTGCAGACCATCGGCAAAGGGGAAGAGACCATCGGAGGCAATGACGCTGCCCTTGAGGTCCAACCCGGCTTGACCGGCTTTCCAAACGGCAATCTTGGCGGAGTCTACGCGGCTCATCTGGCCGGCGCCGATACCCAGCGTACCGTTCTTATCTGTAAAGACAATGGCGTTGGAGTGTACCTGCTTGCACACGCGCCAGGCAAAGCGCATGGCCTCCAGCTCCTCTGCGGTGGGAACACGCTTGGTGACTACCTTGGCCTCCAAGTTGTCCAAGCCCATTACTTCGTCATCGCGCTTCATGGTCATGATACCACCGGGGGCGGTGCGAATCATGGGCTGCTTGCAGAACTCGTGCCAGGCCTCTATGTCTATGCGCATGATGCGGCAGTTCTTCTTCTTTTGCAGAATGGCGCGGGCCTCGGGCTCGTAGTCGGGGGCAATGATAACATCCGTAAAGATAGCACCCACAATGCGGGCAAGAGCCTCCGTCATGGGGCGGTTCATCACGATAACACCGCCGAAGGGAGCTTGCGTGTCTGTCTGGTATGCGCGCTTCCAAGCCTCTACCAAGTCCTCATCATCTTGGCCTACACCACAGGGGTTGGTGTGCTTAAGGATACCAACCGTCGGGCGACGGAAGTTCATGATGAGAGACGCTGCGGCATCCAGGTCCAGAATATTGGTGTAGGAGAGCTCCTTGCCTTGCAGCTGGGTGAAGATGGAGTCAAAGTTTCCGTACAGAACACTGGGCTGGTGGGGGTTATCACCATAGCGCAGGGTTTGGTTGAAGGGCAGGGAGAGGCAGAAGTTGTTCTTGGTGCTCTCCTCTGCACGGTGGCCCAAGTAGTTGGAGATGGCGTTGTCGTAAGAAGACGTGCGCATGAACACCTTAACGGCCAGCTTCTCGCGGGTTTTGAGGGTGGTGTTGCCATTGTGGTTCTCCATTTCCTCCAGCACGGTGTCATAGTCTGCGGGGTCGGATACCACGGTGACAGAGGCGTAGTTCTTGGCAGCGGAGCGCAGCATGGACGGGCCGCCGATGTCAATCTTCTCAATGGCCTCTGCCAGGGTTACGCCCTCCTTGGCGATGGTTTCTTCAAAAGGATACAGGTTGACGCACACCAAGTCAATGGTGGGGATGTTGTTGTCGGCTGCCTGCTGTTGGTGCTCTTCCAGATCACGGCGTTGCAGCAAGCCCCCGTGTACTTTGGGGTGCAGGGTCTTCACGCGACCGTCAAAAAGCTCGGGAGCCCCGGTGTAGTCGGAAATCTCCGTAACCGGCAGCCCTAACTCCTGCAAGTATTTGCAGGTGCCGCCTGTAGAGATAAGCTGTACATTCTGGGCTACCAAGCCCTTGGCAAACTTGTCCAAACCGGTTTTGTCCGATACGGAGAGCAGTGCGCGTTGAATTTTCATCGTTTCCATGTTTGAGATAGAATTGGTGTTCATTACCGCCCTGGCGGCGGTGCCTCACCATACACCAAT
This sequence comes from Akkermansia sp., assembly GCA_017399165.1. Lineage (GTDB taxonomy): Bacteria > Verrucomicrobiota > Verrucomicrobiia > Verrucomicrobiales > Akkermansiaceae > Akkermansia. The sequence continues at coordinate 20,592 of JAFQEF010000036.1, read as the reverse complement.
TCATTTCTTTTTGCAAGCCTTATTTTTTTGTTCTAAATATCAGGCTTTTCATGAGTGAAACAGGGTTGCATGATTCCTTAGTTAGTGGCTCTGACATAATTTGAGATTTGCGGCCCTCCTTTAGCTGTGCTATAATGAGACCATGAGTGATATAGAAGAGAATGCCCCCAAAAAAGAAACCTGTGAGAATAATGAGGAGATAGCCTCACTGCTGCGGCGTTTGCTGGCGGAGCACCAAGCGGCAGACCACGCTTTCACCAACCGCATGATCCGCAGTGTGTGCCACACGCTTATTGTTACACAAATCACGGTGATGCTTACCGCTCTCGGCACGGGTATAGGTGCCCTGCTTCATGTAGAGGTGCCGTTCAAAGGTGCGGCTTGGGGTATGATTATCGGCTGGAGCTTGGGTATGCTGTTCGTGTTTTACCAAAAATATATGGCAAACCGCCATCGGGCTGAGATTATTAAAAAGCACCAAGACGAGAGCGATGCGTTGAAGTGAGCTACGCCTTAAGCGATTCGCGCAATTTTTTGCAGCGTTTCAAGGCTTTTTGGCGTTCGCCCTCTTCGTGGTAGTCTACGGCGCTGCTGTAGTGTTGTTCGCACAGCTCCAGCAGATGCAGCCGAGAGGCGATGCCCTGCGGGGTGTCGTGGTTCTCTTGCATTATATCACGCTGGCTCAGGAAAAAGAGTGTTTCCGTCGCCACGTGGGCTTCATCATAATCGTCCGACTCCTCGTCAGCAATGCTCCCTTGGTATTCAAGATACAGGCGCTCCCAAGCCTGTACATAGTAGGCAAAGGCTATGGGCCCCAGGTAATAAAATGATTCTGTGAGCGAAACACCATCTCCTATACATTCTTTGAGCTCGTGGTAGATGTCGTCCTGCGTTTTACCCAGAAAATTCCGCACGGCAGAGCGTTCATCCAAGGAGTCATGCACGTTGATATCTTGCAGTGATGGCAGCCCGCGCGCCGTGGTGATGCTTTCTATATAGGTGTGGTATTCCCCCGGCAGGGTGATGCACGGTATCTTGAATGATTCGTAAAATAGGGGGGCTATTTCTTCAACGGAGAACCCGTCAAAATGGTGAACAATAAATTGATAATGCTTATTGTAACATGAGGCAGAAATCTCTGCAATGCAAGTGAATTGCCAAATGTAATGAGCTATTTCTTCACGGCTGCCGGTAATGGGTATGCCGAAACTGTGGGCGTATTTCCCCTCTCGCGGAAACGTAATTTCCTTGCCCGTGCCGAGTTGGGCGTAGGCCCTGTCCGCCGCTTTTTTATCTGCGGCACAGCAGCTGCCGTATACATGTACGGAGATGGACATGTTGAAAAATTATTGTTTTAACAGTATGTCTTTTAATTTTGGTACCAATGCATCAAGTGCTTTTCTCGCCCCGTATCCTGTTAAGTGATTGGTGTCTCTTAATATTGGTGAGTCAAGAGCAGAGAATACTCCGTTGTCAAATAGTGAAGTATGAGGTCTTAGTATTGTGCAGAGATTTTCTTGTTCTAATTTATCAAAGGTTTCAAACGTTTTTTTGTTTTCTTCTATATATTGTTCCAGAGTGCATTCTGTACGACTATAGTCAATAGGAAGAGAATCATTATATAGGATTTTTTTTCTTCTGATTTTTAATGGATTCTTTTCTTTTATCGATGGGGTATCTGCAAGAATAATTACATTTTTCCCTATTTTGTTCATTTCTATACAAAAGTTGCGTAATTGTTCAGTTCTTGCAGATGTTGTTTCTGATTCTGTAATAACAGTTCCATCTAACAGTTTGTGCGGAACATAACGAATAGACCAGAAATTGGATAATATAACGAATCGAATGGATGGTTGCTCTTTTAACCAGTTTATGAGGTTTTCTTCCTTCTCTCTGGTGTTTTCATGATCCGGTACATTTAACTCAATGTATGCGCTTTTCCAAAACGGGTAAATATATGAGTTGAGGTAAATCCCGCTCCATTGATGAATTTTTCCGAAGTAGTCAAAAGCACCCCTATAATGGCTAGCATGACTATCTCCAAGCAAAACAAAGTTAGGCTTTACCTTTATATCACCCATGTGATATAATAGTGCTTCATCTGTTGAATCTTTTCCCCAAAGATTTATAACAAATTTATTTGTGTTTGCCATTAAATAAGAATCCGGAGCAACGGGAGTTGATTTATCACAGACGTCTGTATAGGTTTCTATTTTTTTATTTTGCTCTATGCGGATATAATTCTTGAATCCGTTTGTCTTGAATATCAGTATTGTCAATAGCGGTGCAGAAATAGTGACAATAATTAACTTGAGTAGGTTGGCTCTCTTTTTTTCAAATAATTGGTATATAAGCAGAGAAAGCGGAATAATAATGGAAATTGTAATAACAATATAATTGAATGTAAGTGGATGATTAAATAAATATTCTGATATCCAGATAACTGGCCAATGAATAAGGTATATAGAGTATGAATATGTTCCTAATTTTGTTAAAATAAATGAATTTAACAATGAAGAGTTTGAGGTGTGAGCTCCGCCTACTACCAGAAAACCGGATAAACAAGTTACCAATGGAATTAACTTTGTTGAGAATGATTGATTAAATGGTATGAAAGATAGAAGTATGAGTAGACAAAAAAAACATGTTGTTAGGTATTTGCCGTAATTCTTATTATGGGGAATCAGCACAAGAAGCCCACCTAAAATTAACTCCCAAATTCTTGCTGTTGTCCAGCAGTATGTTGAAACGTTAAATTCAGAATAGGAAGAGTTTAATATGGGTAAAATATATTGGCATTGTATAGCTAACGATGCGATCCCAATGATAGTAATTGAGATTATGCGATATTTTTTTGATATATTAAATTTCTGCCATATGAAGAAAATGAATGCGAAAAATGCAAGAGCTTGTATGAAAACGCTTATATACCATAAATGCATTAATGAAAATGATCGAATGTCGGCAGAAAAATATGTATTAGTGTCTGAGTTGATTTGGATGTTGGTAATGAACATTAATGCGTTCTTTGCATCCATATACACATGAACCATGTCTATTGCCGGTAAGAAAGCAATGGCTATTAAAAGCGTAAGCGATATTGTAAAGAATACCGGAGGCAAAAGTCGCAAAATTTTCTTCTTGCAAAAATCTCTAACTTTAAAATCTTGTTTAGGTTCAAATTGATCTTTAAACAAAAAATAGCCTGAAATTACTAAAAATAAATCTACTCCATAATATCCATTGGGACAGACATTCGGACAGAGGTGATATAGGAAAACAAGTAATATGGCTATTCCTCTTAAACCTTGAATGTGTGTGTGTTGTGTAGGGGGGGGTGGCATGGTGCTTTTTTTAGACTATCCTCCATCGATGTTCATCGATGGAGGATAATATGTTAAACCTTTAGTTGGCAACAATGTTGACCAAACGGCCGGGCACCACAATTACCTTGCGGATTATTTTGCCGTTGGTGAACTCTTGGATGCGGGAGGAGGCCAAGGCTGCTGCCTCTACCTCTTCCTTGGCGGCATCGGCTGCCACGGTAATCTTATCGCGCAGTTTGCCGTTTACCTGAATCACGATTTCCTTGGTGTTTTCCACCAAGTAATCGGGGTTAAAGCCGGGCCAGTTCTGTTGGCAAAGCTGGCAGGCGGGCAGGGTGGTAAATTGCTCGCGCAAAATGCTGTAAAGCTCCTCTGTGAGGTGCGGGGCAAAGGGATTAAGCACATGCAGCAACTGCACGTAATCCGTTACGGTTACGGTAGCCGCACTTGTCATGGCATTGGTGCACTCCATCATCTTGGAGATAGCGGTGTTGAAACTCATGGTTTCAATATCCTCCGTCACTTTCTTGATGGTTTTGTGTACCTCCTTGCGCACGGGTGTTACCTCGCCGTTGTCGGCATCGGTAATCTTGCCGGAGAGCACCCACTCGCCCTCCTGGTTTTCCACCATGGCCACACGCCATACACGAGCCAGGAATCGGCTGATACCCTCCACGCCCTTGGTCTGCCAGGGCTTCACCTCCTTGAGCGGTCCCATGAACATTTCGTACAGACGCAGGGAGTCTGCACCGTATTCGCGCACAATGTCATCGGGGTTCACCACGTTGCCGCGGCTCTTGGACATCTTCTGGCTGTCCTCACCCAAAATGAGGCCTTGGTTCACCAGCTTGTTGAACGGCTCGTTGGTGGATACCAAACCGTAATCGTACAGTACCTTGTGCCAAAAACGGGCATAGAGCAAGTGCAGCACGGCATGCTCCGTACCACCCACGTACAGATCAACACCGCCGGGGTTAGCACCGCCCATCCAGTATTTCTCTACCTCAGGGTCAATGAAGGCTTTGTCATTCTTGGGGTCCAGATAGCGCAGGTAGTACCAGCAAGAGCCTGCCCACTGGGGCATGGTGTTGGTCTCACGGGTAAAGTCCTCGCTGTACTGAATCCAGTTGGTGGCTTTCACCAAGGGACCACGCGGGTCGCCGCTGGGCTTAAAGTCCTCCATCTCGGGTTGGAGCAGGGGCAGCTCGCTCTCGGGGATGGCGTAGTGGTTGCCGTCCTTGCTGTTCCAGATAATGGGGAAGGGCTCGCCCCAGTAACGCTGGCGGCTGAAGAGCCAGTCACGCAGTTTGTAATTGACCTTGCCGCAGCCATAGCCTTTTTCCTCCAGCCAAGCTGTCATCTGCTTCTTGGCCTCGGGTACGCTCAAGCCGTTGAGGTGCTCGGAGTTGACCATGGTGCCGTCATACCCGCAGAAGTTTTGCCACGGGGTGTCTGCCGTATCCGGCTGCACCACTTGAATGATGTCCAGCCCGAACTTGGTGGCAAACTCAAAGTCTCGGCTGTCGTGGGCGGGCACGGCCATAATGGCACCTGTGCCGTAGCCGGTGAGCACGTAGTCGGCAATCCAAATCGGAATCTGCTTGCCGTTGACGGGGTTGGTGGCATAGGCCCCGGTGAATACACCTGTCTTATCCTTACTCAGCTCGGTGCGCTCCAAGTCGCTCTTGGCGGCGCAAGCGGCTTTATAGGCCTCCACTGCTGCCTTTTGCTCGGCGGTGGTGATGGTGTCTACCAGCTCATGCTCCGGGGCAAGCACCATGTAGGTGGCGCCGAACAGGGTGTCCGGGCGGGTGGTGTATACGGTGATGGTGTTGCCTTGGCAGTCAAAGTTGACCTCTGCACCGGTGGACTTGCCAATCCAGTTGCGCTGTAAGAGCTTGATGCTCTCCGGCCAATCAAGCGGCTCCAATTCATCGATAAGGCGCTCTGCATAGGCGGTGATGCGCAGCATCCACTGGCGCAGCTTGCGGCGCTCCACAATGTGGCCCTTGCTCTTCCACTCCTCTGCCTCCTCGTTGGCCAGCACGGTGCCCATGTCGGGGCTCCAGTTTACCATGCCCTCTGCCACGTAGGCAAGGCGCACATTGTCAATTTGTTCGCGGGTCCAGCCCTTGGCCTCCAGCTCGCTTACGGGGCGGGCTTTCTTGAGCTCCTCGTTGTAGTAAGAGTGGTACAAGCGCAGGAATATCCACTGTGTCCACTTCACATAGGTGGGGTCGGTGGTGGCAATCTCACGGTCCCAGTCGTAAGAGAAGCCCAGCATCTTGAGCTGGCGACGGAAGGTGTCGATATTAGCGTAGGTGGTGATGGAGGGGTGCTGCCCGGTCTTGATGGCATACTGCTCTGCAGGCAGACCGAAGGAGTCCCACCCCATGGGGTGCAGCACGTTGTAGCCGTTCATTCTCTTATAACGGCTTACAATATCTGTGGCGGTGTAGCCCTCGGGGTGGCCTACGTGCAGGCCCGCACCGCTGGGGTAGGGGAACATATCCAGCACATAGCACTTGGGCTTGCCGGCATCAAAGCCTTCCTCCCCGGGGTTCAATACCTTGAAAGTCTTTTCAGAGTCCCAAACGTTTTGCCATTTGGGCTCAAATACATCAAAAGGATACGGATTCTTACGTTCTGACATGTCGCGCGCGACTATAATACACCCGAACATGAAAATCAAGACTTTTCCCTCCTTTTTGTCCCTGATGTCAAAATTAAAAGCACTTATCGGGCTGAGTTTGTTGATGGTGCCCGTTGTTTGTACTGTTGCAGCTGCTATTCGTGTGGCGGCGGCTGCTCAAAAAGCGGAGGCTGCCATTGCCGGCTTGGTTAAGATACAATGCTTTGAGGAGGATCTTTTTTGGTGCGAGTTTTTAGAGGAAGCGCTCAGCGAGTATCAATCCCTGTGATACGGCGTGCCGGCCAGCATGGTATGCAGGCGGTAGATTTGCTCCAGCAGCACAACGAGAGCCAGCTCATGCTGCATGGTGTGGCGGCCCAGGGAGAGCACGTGGTCACATTGCTGCCGCAGGGCAGGGGTGTGGCCATCTGCCGCGCCGATGAGAAAAGCCACATGCTTGACGGCCTTCATTTGCCAATCTTTGGCACGTTTTTCCAGTTCTCGAGAGGTCCAGTTTTCGCCACGCTCATCCATGGCAATGCGCAGGCAACCCTTGCTGGCCTCCAGCAGTCGGGCGGATACCTCCTCTGAGCTGCCGGCCTTAACATAGCGAATCTCAACCTTGCCCAATGGTTTAAGGCGTTCCTCAAAAAAGGCAACACCTTGTCGGGCATAGGCAATGGAGGGTTTGGCGGCTGCAAATATAATAAAATCCATGCCTTTTTATGAATGGTGGCTTAAATAATGGTATAGCTCATCCACGGAGCCGAACAGCGGAATGCCTTGCGCGGCAAGCTCTGCGGTGTTTGCATAGCCCCACGCTACCAACACGGGGCGGCAGCCGGCATTACGAGCCGTGGCAGCATCAAAAAGGGAGTCTCCCACCAGCGTTACCTCTTGCGGTTCAACGCTCCATTGCTCGGCGATGTGCAGCAGAGAATCCGGTGCCGGTTTGCGGGGGAACTCTCCCGTGTACCCCAATATGCAGCTGAATGGTATGTGCGGAAACAGGGCCCTCACCATGGGCTCCGTTACCTCATGTGGTTTGTTGGAGAGCACAGCAAGCATGGCTCCCGCTGCACTCAGTTTGGTGAGCATATCCCCAATACCGGGGTAGGGCACCGTGTAATCCCCCTGCCAACAAGTGGGGTATTCTTTGCGAAAATGCCCGTGCATGGTCTCCAGCTCTGCCGGCGGGGTGTGCTTGGCATCTTCATACCCCAAGGCCTTTCCGCATAAATTGGCAGCCCCGCTGCCAATCATGGTGCGAATGGTGGCGGGGCTGAGCTCTGCAAGACCCAGCGCACGCAGAGAGCGGTTTACGCCCTCTGCTATACCCGGTAGGGAGTCCACCAAGGTGCCGTCCAGGTCAAATACAATATGGCGTTTCATCAGCGAATGAATCCGCGCTCGGAGGTGCGGAGGAACTCAATCAGGCGCTGCACGTGCGGGTTGCTGCCGTATTTTTCGTCTTCCAGCACGGCGGGGATATTGTCGGTGACAATGGCTTTTTTGTCCAGGAAGAGCTTGCGGTAGGCAAACTTGAGGGCGCGTATATCCTCATCTGCAAAGCCGCGGCGTTGCAGGCCGATGGCGTTAATGGTACGCAGCTGTGCGGGGTTGCCCTCTGCAATCATGTAGGGGGCTACGTCTTGCGTGATACGGGCACAACCACCCACCATAGCGTGGTCGCCCACGCGTACAAACTGGTGCAGGGCGGCGCAACCGGCTATAATGGCCCAGTCGCCTATGGTGCAGTGACCTGCCACACCCGCGTAGCCGGACAATATACAGTGGTTGCCCACATGGCACTCATGCCCGCAGTGGCTGTTGATAAGGAAAAGATTGTGGCTGCCGATGATGGTCTTTGTCTCCGGCGTGGTGGAGCGGTTGATGTTGCAGTTCTCGCGGAACACGTTGTAGTCTCCCACCTCCAGATACGTTGGCTCACCCTTGTACTTTAAGTCCTGTGTTTTAAGCCCGATGACGGAGAAGGGGAAAAACTCATTACCCTTGCCGAAGCTTGAGGGCCCCCCGAGTACTACGTGATTGTGCAACACGCAGCCTTCACCGAGTTTTACATGCGGGCCTACTACGCAGTAAGGCCCCACTATTACGTCGTCCGCCAATTCTGCGGTCGGATCTATGATTGCTGTAGGATGAATCTGAGCCATAGCTGCATTCTAACGCTTGCTCCCCCGTTCTTCAAGTAAAAAATCCCCTTTCCCCCGTAAAAATCATGATTTAACAATAAAAATCCCAGTTAGAGTCAACTCTACTTATGGCTGAAATTCACCGTAAATTATCCTTGCCGTATTTTTACTTCCGGCTTGACAATTGTAACAAATAATGTATAGTGAAGCGCGTGAGCAGAACAGAAGTACCAACCCTGCGATTACCGATATCGAACTATGCCGAGATGCGCCGCATGCGCAACTCTCAGTTGGTGTGCGTGTTGCGTTCTGCCGTATTATCGCCGGAGAAGGTGCGGCGTTTTCGCCCGGCACCGCCTTCAGAGTACGATGCCTACCGTGTACGCATGGAGGCAGAGTGCATTTGTGTGGATCTGCTCACCAATGGCAGCTCCGTATTCTGTTGCCGCTTTGAATCTGCGGAGGATTATTGATAATCAGCATCAAAAGAGATGAAAAAGCTGTTTTTTATCATGTCCTTATCGGCATTGTTGGGCTGTTCTCAAAACGGGGAACCGAGCATTGTGCGCCATTGGGAGGTAGTGCCGGATCCCCTCGTGGGAGAGCGCCCGCATGTAGAGGTGTATGAGGTAGAGTTTTTACCCATGTTGCCGGATAACCCCAACGCCGTAGTGGTAGGGCGATTCTTTGTACACAACGATGCTGTGTTGCAGTACGATAACGAGGCCATGCTCAATGCCATCAAACGCCGCGCTGCTGCCATGGGCGGTAACACCATCATTTACCCCCACACCGGTATTACGGAGGTAACGGTTGCCTACGTGCCCATCGAGCACAGTGTGCACGGGGGCGATGAATATTGAGAAGTACGAGGTACGAAATGCGAGATGCGAAGTGCATGCAAACGTATGCACGGCGTTACATTTCTTGCAGGAACCTCAGGGTTTCGTATAGTTTATCGGTGGGTTTTGTTTTGGTGAGTCTGGGGAAACGGCGGTCCAGTGTAATGTAGTCATTGTTGCGGGTGAGCAAGAGCTTTTGCGCAGATATTTCTACATGAGAGATATGGTGCCGCGTGGCCATGATTTTGATTTTTTGGCAAATGAGCAAGTGGCGCGCCTGTTTGGGGAGCTTGCCGAAGCGGTCTGTCCACTGGCGTTCCAGGTCATCCACATCATCCGTAGTTAAAGCTTTGGCCAGTTGGGTGTAGCAGTTCATGCGCGTTTGTGTGCTTTCCACCCAAGCGGCAGGGATATACGCCCCTATGAGCTTATCGGCATCTGCACGGGTTGACATGGAGGCCTCGCTGATGCACAAGAAATCCGCCTTAAACTGAGCATCGGTGCGTATAACGGGGGCTTTGCCTTGCAGGTGGTCTATGGATTGGCGCAAGAGCTGGCAATATAGCTCGAACCCAATGGCGGCAATATGCCCGCTTTGTTGAGTACCCAGCAAGTTGCCTGCCCCGCGAATCTCCAAATCTCGCATGGCAATCTTGAAACCGCTGCCCAGCTCGGTATACTGTTTAATGGCGGCTACACGCTTGCGGGCATCGCCCGTGCACAGCGCACCCTCCGGCAGCAGCAGGTAGGCATAAGCCCTGTGCCCGCCACGCCCTACTCGCCCTCGCAGCTGGTACAAGTCCGCCAGCCCGAATCGATCTGCACGGTCAATGATGATGGTGTTGGCGTTGGGTATGTCTATGCCGCTTTCAATAATGGTGGTAGAGAGCAGAATATCTGCCTGTCCGTTGATAAAGTCGCGCATCACGCATTCTAAATCCGCCTTATCCATTTGCCCGTGGCCCACCACAATGCGGGCTTTGGGTGCAAGGCGTTGCAGGGTTTCTGCCATTTTGTGAATGGTGGAAACGCGGTTGTGCAAAAAGAATACCTGGCCGTTGCGTGCCAGCTCGCGCTCTATGGCACGGGCAATGAGCTCCTCATTATACGGGCAAACGGCTGTTTGCACGGGCAGGCGGTTGAGGGGGGCGGTGTCTATGGTGCTCATGTCTCTCGCCCCCATGAGGGCTACATACAACGTGCGCGGTATGGGAGTGGCAGACAGGGTGAGCATATCCACCATGCGGAACATACGCTTAAACTGCTCTTTGTGCCGCACCCCGAATCTTTGCTCCTCGTCAATGACGGCCAAGCCCAAATCTTTGAAATTGACGTTTTTAGAGATAAGTCTGTGCGTGCCCACCACAATGTCTACGGAGCCGTTGCGCATGCCCTCTATAATCTCTGCCGCCTTTTTGGCGGGTGTAAAGCGGCTGAGCAACTCTATGCGTATGGGGTACTCGCTCATGCGGCTGCGGAAGGTGCGGTAGTGCTGGTCTGCCAGCACGGTGGTGGGGGCCAAGATGGCCGCTTGCTTGCCGCCCGTTACGCATTTGAAGGCCGCGCGTATGGCTACCTCTGTTTTGCCGAACCCCACATCGCCGCATATCAGGCGGTCCATGGGGCGGGGGGATTCCATATCCGCCTTGCATTGGTTGATGGCGCGCAGCTGGTCGGGGGTTTCACGGTAGGGGAAGGAGGATTCAAACTGCCACATCCACGAGGAATCCGCAGGGTGGGCGTAGCCGTTGTTGCTTTCTCGCTCTGCCTGCACCTCCAGCAGCTGGGCGGCGTAGTCGCGTATGGCTTGCTCTGCGGCTTTGCAAGCGCGTTTCCAACGGGCATCCCCCAGTTTGGAGAGCTCGGGCGTTTTTGCCCCCAGGCCTATGTATTTGGACACGAGGTGCCCCTGGCTTAAGGGGATACGCAGCAGCACACCGCCTGCATATTGTATGTGCAGCTCTTGCTCGCCCGTTTTTTCATCCTGAACAATGCCCTCAAAGCGGCCCAAGCCGTGGGCGGCGTGCACCACGTGGTCTCCGGGGGCAATTTCTCTCAGCGGGGCTTGCGCGCGCTCGCGCCTCAAGCGGTCCTCTCGGTCATCCCGCCTGCGGGCGTGCGGTGAGGAGTATCTGCCGAAAATCTCTGCCGCAGATAACACAGCCAGCTTGGCGCCGGGCGCAGTGAACCCGAACGGCAGGTCGCCGTCTCTGCTTTGCACGGCAGACCACGCCTCGTCCTCCCCGCATATCTCTTCAAAGCGTTGTTTTTCACCGGCATGCGGAAAAAACATGAGGATACGCCATTTCTCATCCTTCCATTTTTGCAGGCTGTGCCGTGCCAGGGCTCGGCGGGCTTCCTGCATCACAAAGTCGCCCGTATCAAATGTGCCCAAGGGGGTGCCGTAAAAAGAGAGCGGGTCTTTCTCGTTGAGCTTTTCGAGCTCCGGTTGCACATCCGTAATCTCCGGCGGGGTGTTGAATACCAACACATCCCCGGGCTCTCCACTACCCGGCAGGCTGATGACCCAGTCCTCCTTGCCTATTAAATCTCTGAGCAGGCGGTCTGCCGGCGGTTCGTCCATTACCAGTTCCGCATGCTCCAACTTACGGAAGGATAATTGGCTGTCTATGTCAAACGCGCGAATACTCTCCAGCTCATCCCCGAAAAACTCCAAGCGCAGCGGCCAGGCAGATTGCAGGGGGAAGACATCGAGAATGCCACCGCGCAAGCTCCATTGGCTGCGGGCAATCACTTGCTCCACCCGCTCAAAACCATGCTCTGCCAGTTGCGCGGTGAGTTGTTGCGGGGGGATTTCATCCCCCACGTGCAGGCGCAGGGTATCTGCCGAGTTATGGGTAAAAGCCGGGGTTTGTTGGTTGAGGGCGGCAGCCGTTACAACCACCACTCGCGGATTCTTGGCCGGGGTTGCCAGAGTGCGCAGGGCATCCAAACGCTCCGCTGCCAAATCAGGGTCGCTCAAGCCGTTGTTAATGTGTACCTCTCGCTCGGGTATAAAAATGCCCTCCGCACCCCACAGTGGCAGTTCTGCCGCCACGCGTTCTTGTGTGGGCAGAGCATCTGCCACCGCCCAAATGTTGCGGGGTATTTTGCTTTGGGCTGCCACCAACGCTACCACAAAAGATAACGCCGCCTCACAGCAACGCGGAAATATCAATGGCGCCTCTCTTGTGTTGCCCGTGTGCAGCTGCTCCAGCTCCGGCTTGAAAGCTGAGCTGCGGCTTACGTATCCTGTGATGGAGGGTAACATGGCGGCGTGTTGATACAGATGTACCGAAGAAACGGAACCGCCTCCGCTTCTTCGGTTTTTGAAAGTTGAGTAAAAGCTTGTTATTTTGTTACAGGCGGATAGCCGCACTGCTCCAGGTAAGACCTGCGCCGAAGGTGACCATCAGCACGATGTCTCCCTTTTTGGCTTTGCCGGCACGCACGGCTTCATCCAACGCAATGGCACAGGCCGCGCCGGAGGTATTGCCGTACTTTTGCAGGTTGATGAACACGCGCTCTACGGGTATGCCCAAACGCTGTGCCACGGCATTGATGATGCGCAGGTTGGCTTGGTGCGGTATCACCAGTGCAACATCCTCGGGCTTAATACCTGTGCGCTCAATCAGGGAAAGCGCAGAGTCCTTCATGTGGGCTACGGCGTGGCGGAATACCTCGTTACCGCGCATGGCCAAGGTATAAAGCTTCTCGTGTATGTTTTCCTCCGTGGTCGGTATGGCGGAGCCACCACCCGGTACCAACAGCAAATCTGTCAGCGTGCCGTCGGAGCCGATGTCGGATGCCAGAATGGCGCTGTCTCCCTCTATGCCCGTACCGGTGCGTAACACGGCTGCACCGGCACCGTCGCCGAACAGAACGCAGGTACTGCGGTCCTCCCAGTTGACAATGTGGCTGAGCTTTTCGGATGAAATGATGAGCGCCGTCTTGGCCTGCCCGCAGCCAATGAACTGCACGGCTGTTTTAAGTGCAAACAGGAAACTGGAGCAGGCGGCAGATATATCAAAAGCTGCGGCATTAACCGCCCCGATGTTGGCTTGCACATAGCAGGCGGTGGAGGGGGTGAAGGTGTCCGGCGTAACGGTGCCCACAATAATCAGGTCAATCTCTTCCGGCTTGACCCCGGCGGACTCCATGGCTCTCAGTGCTGCCTGTGTGGCCATGTCGCTGGTCTTTTCTCCGGGGGCGGCTATGCGGCGCTCCTCTATGCCGGTGCGCTCTATAATCCACTCGTTAGAGGTATCTACCATCTTCTCCAAATCAGAGTTGGTCAGGCGGGTCTCCGGTACATAGGAGCCGGTGCCGATGAGGGCCACCGGCAAACGTTTGAAAGGTTTCGTGAGATCGTTCATATCGCTTGATAATGTTTAGGTGTTACGTCTCTCCCCGGTCGGGAACAACCGTAGTTTAGCATATTCCTAGAGTCAACGCTAGCTTTTTTTTGTTTTACAGACTCAAATTGTTGAAATTTTATAAAAAAATCCCTTTCCGTGGCAGGAAAGGGATTAAAAATGCTTCAGCGCATGTCAATAATGGGCACCAGCAGGGGGTCATCCGGCCCGGTGTATTGAGATAAGGGGCGGAACAGGGTGTTGTCCTCCGGCTGTTCCAGAATCTGAGCCACCCAACCGGCGGAGCGGGCAATGGCAAAGATGGTGGTGAACATGCGGGTGGGTATACCTAAGCTGTAGTAGACCGATGCAGAGTAGAAATCCACATTGGCATTAAGCCCCTTGCGAGCACGTACCATGCGGGCAATCTTATCGCTCATGCGTATCCACTTAGGCTCGCCGATCTTCTGCGTCAGGCGAATCGCAATGCGGCGCAGCTGCGGGGCGCGGGGGTCAAGCGTTTTGTACACGCGGTGGCCCATGCCGAAAATCTTTTCACGGTTGGCCAACTTGTTGTTGATGTATTCTTCAACATTTTCCTCGCTGCCAATCTCCTTAAGCATTTCAATAACGGCCTCATTGGCACCGCCGTGCAGGGGGCCTTTAAGGGTGCCGATAGCGGCGGTGATGCAGGAGTACATGTCGGACAGCGTGGATGCCGTTACACGCGAGGAGAAGGTGGAGGCATTCATGCCGTGGTCTGCATGCAGAATATAGGCAACATCCAGAATATGAGCTTCTTGCTCATCGGGCTCCGTGCCCTTCAACAGCCATAAAAAGTGGGCGGCTTCCCCTAAATCGGTGCGGATGGGGGGCAAATCCAGCCCTTGGCATATGCGGTAATAATAGGCCGCCATCACCGGTATCTTCGCTATCAGAGAAAGCCCGATCTCCTTCATCTGCGTCGGGTCTTTCGTGCGGTCATCATACATGCCCAGCATGGATACCGCCGTGCGCAGCGCACTCATGGGGCGTGCCGTCTTGGTTGCTGTCTTAAAAAAATCAAGAATGGGTTGCGGCAGCTCTCGGTCGTGGCGCAGTCGTTGTTCCAAGCCTTCCAATTCGTCTCGGTTGGGCAAACGTTTGTTGAGCAAAAGATAGATAATCTCCGTAAAGGAACAGAGATCCACCAAATCCTCAATCTCATACCCGCAATAGAGAAGGCGCCCCTCCTCACCGCGTACGTCACTCAGCCCCGTTTCGTTGGCGATAACTCCTTTGAGTCCCTTCGGAAACGCGGGCTTCTCTGCTGTCGCTTTGTCGTTCATTCTTGTTCTGTATATAGTATATGGGGTGTGCGCAGGCTGTGCCTGCGCGTTTTTATTGTGAGTTTTTAGCGGCTGCTTCGTGCAATTTCTTTATCAGAAGTTGTACCAAGCATCTACCAGCTCGCCGAAGGATTTTACCTCAACGTCCTCACGGGCTTCCAACCATGCCTTAACAGCCTGGCGTTGTGCCTCGTTCGTTTGGGTGGCATCTTCTGCGCGTGCGGTGATGTTGCAGCCGGCATCCGTCATGTTGCCCTCGCAATTCAGCCCGTTGGCCTCTATGCAGTCGTTGACGAATGCATGCAAAAATTGCTCACACTCAGCGGATTCGATGTCGCCCTTGTAGTCAAAGGTAAATTCAAAGCAAAGCTCGCGGAACTCGCCTACACGGTATTTCTTGCGCAGTCTTTTCTTCATGGTGCAAAAAGTTTACTCTTTTTCGCCCCCCTTGTCAAGCAATTACTTCCGCTTCTTTTTGTATATGTTATTTTTGCTTTGTGTCATATTTTTCCGCGAAAAAACATTTTGTGGTTGACGAACCCGCTTCCGTTCTGTATAATTCGCCTCACACACCTGATGGAGCGGTGGCTGAGAGGCTGAAAGCAACCGTTTGCTAAATGGTCGTACGGGCACTAACCCGTACCGGGGGTTCGAATCCCCCCCGCTCCGTCCAAAAAAAGCCCCGCAATCGCGGGGCTTTTTTTATCCTCTCAACGCCGCTAGGCGTTCTTCATTGCGGGCTTCAGCTCGCTCTTCATTAGCAGCCGCAGGCTGCTTCTTCATAACGGTGCAGCCGTTCTTCATGCTCGCGTCTGCGAGCTTACATTCTCAAAGAACCATATCCAAAATTCAAAATCCAACATGCATGGGCATGATAGCTCGCCCTTGCCGGCTCGCATGAATAAAGGCACTACTTTTACCTGAAAAATGCGGGCACAGGGTTACCCTCTGACTGCCAGCTGTAAAGAGCCATGCCGGCGTACAATGCCGCTATCAATATGACAACAACATACAGCGTGCTCACCCCGCTGCCGCCCATGGCATTTGCCAGCATCTTGGCTTTTTGCTTGAGCTCCTCATCGCTCAGGGCTCGTTTTTTCTGCTTGCCGGTCTGGAGCTTAGCCTTGCGAGCCGGCTTTCTGCCGGGCAGGGGGCGTGTGTGTGCCGGGGGCTTGGCGGCATTCTCCGTTGCCTCGGCAGAGTCTGCAAGGGGGGCCGTTTTGCCATCCTCTGCAAGCGGTGCTGTTTTAGCGCCCGCTGCATCGGGTATGGGGGCGGTAGATGCCTCTGAGATAGGGGCTGTCTTGGCTTCCGATACCTCGGCTCGGGCAGCGGGTACAGGGGTCTCCTTGGGCTCTATGGGGGCAAAGTTTGCCAGCTCGGCAATAATCATGGAGGCATCGCCAATGGCGTAAATCACACCTTCTTTCATCAGTTGGGGCTCCTCTACCTCCTGCTCATTGGCATAGGTGCCGTTGGTGGATTCCAAATCCGCCAGCAAGAAACCCTCCTTAGTGCAGGTAATGCTGCATTGTCGGTGGGAGAGCCCGTCCACCCCGCTCAGGGTAATATCGCACGCGTCATCGCAGCCGATGACGGTTACTTTTCCGAGAATTGCGGGCAAATCAAAGCCCTGCTTACGTTCGTTAATGGTAATGATGAGAGATGCCATGCCTGTTGCTTAAGTATGCCATATACAGCGCAGATTGCAATATAAAAGTGCGTTATGAGCATAATTTTGGGCAAGTGATATTGAAGCGCACTTGCCCTTCAGTGCATCCCTCCCATCACCACCCCGATGGGGCTCTATTGTAGTGCGGGACTTTAGTCCCGCATTTATTATCAATACATGCCGTTAATAATTGAGTTTTGCGTGGCTTTTCTGCAATATTCAACATCACAAATCATCCACCAGAGCCGTACTTTTGGCGTAGGCGGTGGAGCGCGCTTCAAAGAAGTCCGTCTTGATGAGGTTGGCATTGCTGTATTGAGACACCCAGGAGCAGGATGGCGGCTCTGCCTCATACCCGTCGTACAGCGGCTCAAAGCCCAGGTCCATACAGCGGCGGTTGGCCAGGTAGCGTATGTAGTCTGTAATCATGCCGGTAGAGAGCCCGGGTATGTCATCCCCAATGACATAGCAGCCCCAGGCAATCTCTTGCTCGCAGCCCTCACGAATCATAGCGCGGTACTCCTCAATAAGCTCGGGGGTAAAGAGCTCGGGCTGTTCGCGTTGCAGCTCGCGTATGATATTGCGGAAAAGCCACAGGTGGGTGCTTTCGTCTCGGTTAATGTAGCGAATCTCCTGTGCAGAGCCGGGCATTTTGTTGTTGCGCCCCAAGTTGTAAAAGAACATGAAGCCGCTGTAAAAATAGATGCCCTCCAGTATGAAATTGGCCACCAGCGTGCGGGCAAAGTTTTGCGGGGTGCGGTTTTGCTGGAACTCGTTGTACAAGTTGCCTATAAAGGTATTGCGGCGCAGCAAGTGCTCATCGTTGCGCCACTGGTAGAGCACCTCGGTGCGCTGCTGCGGCTCGCAGATGGTATCCAGCATGTAGCTGTAGCTTTGGCTGTGCACCGCCTCTTGAAAGGCTTGTATGCACAGGCACAAGTTCACCTCGTTGGCAGTTATGTACTCCCCGACGGAGGGCAGGTTGGCGGTTTGTATACTGTCCAAAAACACTAAGAAGGAGAGTATCTTATCAAACGCGCGGCGTTCTGCGGGGGAGAGCTTGGGGTAATCCCGAACATCGGCAGAGAGGTTAATCTCCTCCGGAATCCAGAAATTATTCATCGCCTGGCGGTACCACCCGCTCACCCAAGCGTACTTCATGTTATTGAAGTCGTTAAGGTTGGTGGTGTTGCCGTTGATGATGCGGCGGGCGCGCACTTCGGCATCGCCCTGCGGGTTAAACAATGGTCTGCGGGTTAACTGGCACATGATTCGCATTCTTCTACTTCGAGGCTCTTGGATCGGATATAATAGATGGTTTTCACCCCGCACTCCCATGCAAGGATGTAAAGGTTGAGGATTTGACGGAGGGTGTACTCGTTGGTGATGTACAGGTTCATGCTCTGGGCTTGGTCTATGTGGCGTTGGCGTACACCGCCCGCGCGTACGGACCAGCTTTGATCCATCTTGTGGGCACTCTTGTAGTACCACAGGGTGTCAATGGAGAGCTCCGGGGCCACGCGGGGCATGAGCCCGTTCTTCTTTTCCTCCAAAAAGAAGAGTTTCATCACCGGGTCTATGCCGGCGGTGGTGCCGGCAATAATACTGGTGCTGCCGGTGGGGGCAACGGCCAGCAGGTAGGCATTGCGTATGCCGTGGGTGGCCACGCGCTCCCGCAGGGCTTGCCAGTGCGGTGCGGTGTAGTGGCGGCGCTCAAAGTAGCGGCCTGTTTGCCACTCACTGCCCTCAAAATGGGCGTAGGGGCCTTTCTCTGCGGCGGTGTCGCAACTGGCAGAAATAGCGGCATGGTTGATTTGCTCAAAGAGCTTATCCGCAAATTGCAGGTGCTCCTCGCTCTCCCAGCGTATGCCGTTTTTGGCCAGCATGTGGTGGTACCCGCTCACACCCAGCCCAATGGGGCGGTAGCCGCGGTTGGTAATCTCGGCATAGGGCAGGGGGTACAGGTTGAGGTCTATCACGTTATCCAACGCACGCACGGCACTGCGGGTTATATCCGCCAGCTCTTGCGGGTCATTCACGTTGATTCGCCCCAAAGACAAGCTGGCTAAGTTGCACACCACAAAATTACCGGGCTTGGTGGTGGTTACAACCACTTGCTCCCCGTTTACGGTGGTAACGGTTTGGCTGATGCTCTCTATAGCGCTCATGTTCTGTGCAATCTCTGTGCACAGGTTGCTGCAATAGATAATGCCCTTGTGCTTGTTGGGGTTAGCGCGGTTCACCAAGTCTCGGTTAAACACAAAGGGCGTGCCGGTTTCTACCGCGCTTTTCAGGATGAGGCGCACCAAATCCTTAATGGGCACGCGGCGTTTGCTGATGCGGGAGTCTGCCACGCAGCTCAGGTAGCGTTGCTCCCACTCCTCGCCATAGCTGTCCTCCAGCGCATAGCCTTTAATGCTCTGCACCTCGTGCGGGCACATCATGTACCAGTCTCCCTCAATGTTGTCGCGCACCTGCTGCCAAAAGTAGTCCGGGTAGCACACGGCGGGGAACACATCGTGCGCCTTAAGGCGGTCATCCCCATTGTTGGTGCGCAGAGAGAGAAACTCCGGCAGGTCTCGGTGCCAGGCATCCAAATACACGGCTACAGCCCCTTGGCGCACCCCCAGCTGGTCTACAGCCACGGCGGTATCGTTGGCAAGGCGTATCCACCGTATCACGCCACCTGCCGCGCCGGGAAAACCGCGTATGGCACTGCCGCATGCCCGTACTTTACCAAAGTAGAGCCCCATGCCGCCGCCATATTTGCTCACTTGGGCAAAGTTGTCTATGCTGCGGTAAATGCCCTCCAAGCTATCGGGCACTGTGTCGATAAAGCATGAGGAAAGCTGGTGAAACGGCTTGCGGGCATTGGCCAGTGTGGGGGTGGCTACGGTTACTTTAAGGGTGCTGAGCATGTTGTAAAAACGCTTTACCCAGTCGGCGCGCCCTTCTTGCTCCTTCATGGCCAAGTGCATGGCTATGCCCAAGAACATCTCTTGCGGGGTCTCCAGCACGCGCCCTGCGTGGGTGCGTATCAGGTAGCGCCCGTGCAGCAGCTCCAAGCCCGATATGTTGAAGAGCTTGTCGCGCTCCGGCTCCAGCAGCTGCTCAAAGCTCTCAATCTCTGCCCGGCTATACTGCTTGAGTATATATTCTCCATACACCCCCTCTTTGGTGAGGTGGTTAATCTTATCATGTAGGTTGCAAATGCCGGCCTCTGCCTCATAGGTGGCTACTCGCAGGCGAAACCGCAGCAGCCAAAAACGCGCGGCTATCATCTCCCAGCGCGGGGCATCCCGCGTGGTCAGCTCTGCGGCGGATTTGATGAGACACCCCAGTGCCGCATCATCCCCGTGCCCCTCTTTACAAAAGGTGCGGAACTTGGCCGTGAGCTGTTGCATGTCGTACTCTGCCTCCGTAAACTCTTGCTGCACCTCCTTTAACACGGCATCCAACGCCGGGCGGGCGTTAAAGTGTTGCAGCAGGTGCTCTCTTGCTGCGCGGGCGCGCGTGCGCTCGTTGCGGTATAATATAAAGCGTTTCGCAGCCTCGTAGTGCCCCGCCACCATCAGGCTCTCTTCCACCTGGTCTTGTATGTGCTCCACGGCCACCACTTCTGCCCCGTGCGTGCGTAGGCTTGCCTCTATGCTCACGGCCAAGCGTTCTACCTCGCTCGCCGTGTCACTCATCCCAACACTCTCAAACGCAAGCCTTATCACTCGCGCTATCTTCTCCCGCTCGTATGCGGTCTCCTGTCCGTTTCGCTTCCGTATTCTCATGGCTCCACTACATGCTGTATGTTGCACGCAATTATGCCGCCATATCTTCAAATGTCAAGAAAAATTGTAAAGATTCTAAGAAAGTTTCTAAAAAAAATCTTCAAGCACCGCCTCTAACATCCTCCGCAGGGCGTTTCCCACATTGAGCGGCGCTTGCCGCGAAGTTTCACTGCGCTCCCAACGGGGGCAAAGTTTCACCGAGCGCATGCAAGGTTTCACTGAGCGTAGCGAAATTTCACCCCATTTGCCATATATGGCAAATGGGTAAAATCCCCCCACGGGCAAATGCCTGCCGGGGCTCAAAAATTCGGCTCGCTAACGCTCGCGGACTCTCCCCCACAACTAACAATTTGTTTATATCGTAGGGTGGGACTTCAGTCCCAATTTCATGGTGGTATACCTTGATAATATGTTGGACTAAAGTCCAACACTCCGATAGTATTCGCCCCCTCTAATCCCACATTGAGCGGCGCATGCCGCGAAGTTTCACTGCGCTCCCAAC
>JAFQEF010000035.1 GCA_017399165.1 Akkermansia sp. | reverse complement strand
CCCTACGCTATACACATCTGTCGGCCTACGCTGCGTCGCTTCGCTCCGTCGCTCCGGGCTCGGGGTTATTATTTCCACGTGCAGGGGCTTACGCCCCTGCCTAAGCTATTTCGCCCCCATGCGGGGGCTATCAAATTCGGCTCGCTACCGCTCGCGGGTTCTCCCCCACAACTACCAATTTGTGGGGGCCCCGGAGTTTTTAGAGGTCCTCACTTCATGATTCGACTTGCTTTTTCATGCCTGTTTTTGTATAATACCGCAGGCGGGAACAGCGCGCCCCGCCAGATGAGCGGCACCTTTTGCCAACAGGCATAGAGCCTCTTATCATCAGTATTTTACGCAGTGCATCAAAAAGCGTGACACTTTAGTACACTTTTTGCATGCCATGCGATACAGCTACCCCAGCAAAGCAGAATAATAACAAAAAAAAATGCACTGAAGACGCATTTTTTCACAAAATTTGAAAGAAAAGGTTTGACATTTGAGGTGTATTAGAGTGTACTAGGGGTACGGGTAAGTGTACACAAGTATATGAGCAATGAATCAACAGTACTGTTCACGGGCAACGTGACACACAAGCTGGATCCGAAGAGCCGTGTGGCGATTCCGGCCGGCTGGCGTGCAGCCCAAGGGCAAACACTGGTGATGATAGCCTCCAGCAGTGAGGAGAAATACCGCATCATGAAATGCTTTACCCGTGAGACGTTTGCAGACAAGATAGCCCATATTCGGGAGCAGGCGCAAGCACGCGGTGCCGCGCCGGGTGACATAGATATATACGTGGGGCGCATCACCGGATGCAGCTTTGAGGCAGAGGTGAGCAGCCAAGGAAAACTCTTAATACCCAAGGCACAGAGAGACAGGATAGGATTAAAGGATTGGGCCACGATAGTAGGGCGCGGGGCTCACTTTGAGATATGGGCGCCGGAGGACTTTGAGGCCACCAATACGCCGGAAGCCCTCAAACAGCTTGAGCTCGACAAACTCTTCCACATGCTTACATGAGCACCGAAACACCACAGAGCGGGGTATTCGCCCGGCAGCCGGAAGGCACCTGTTACCGGGTGCTGATGTGGGAGGCATGTGCCCTGAGCGAGGCAGCCTTGAGCGCTTGGGCAGAGCAACGCGCGGGCATACTCGCACGCATGAGGGATGCCGGAATCAAGGGCTCCCGCGGCATTTTGGCCAAGCTTACGGCAGAGTTGCAGGCATTGGCGGCAGAGCATATCGAGGCCCCGTTGGCAGGGGCTTCTCGCGCGGGTTTTTCTTTCGCGCGCGTAGGGGCGCTCGTGGCATGCCTGCGTGAAGATGCAAACGTTTTGGCCTACCGCTTGGGCAACGCCCATGCAGAGGTGCTGGTACAGCTGGCAACGGGCGAAGGGGTGGACAGCATGGTAAGCCGCTGGCAGGGTGCAACGGAGGGCATGGAGTGGTGCACTGCCCCCGTGGTGCAATCCCTCACCCCGGCAGAGGCTACGGCATGGCAGCAAAGCATTGGCAACCCAGCCGAGGCAGCAGAGCAGGAGGCTGAGGAAGCGGCAGCTGCCCAACCATTTCACCATGTTACCGTGCTGGCGGCAGAGGCTGTAGCAGCACTTCAACCGGCAGAAGGCAAGGTGCTTATTGACGCCACTTTGGGTGGTGGCGGCCACACGGAGCGCATGTTGCAAGCCGGGGCCGAGGTATGGGGCATAGACCAAGACCCCGCCGCCAGAGCCGCCGCCAGAAAGCGCCTTGCCCCCTTTGCAGACCGCCTGCACATTGTAGCGGGCAATTTCCGCAACGCGGCAGAGCTGTTGCGCAAGGCGGGGTTAGAGCAGGCAGAC
Organism: Akkermansia sp.; assembly: GCA_017399165.1. Taxonomy (GTDB): domain Bacteria; phylum Verrucomicrobiota; class Verrucomicrobiia; order Verrucomicrobiales; family Akkermansiaceae; genus Akkermansia. The sequence continues at coordinate 19,411 of JAFQEF010000035.1, read as the reverse complement.
GGATTGCTGGCAGACATCGGCATTTCCTCCCCGCAGGTAGACAACGCAGAGCGTGGGTTCTCCTTCCTGAGCGACGGGCCGCTTGACATGCGCATGAACCCCGGAGCCCCCCGCAGCGCGGCAGATATTATCAACACCACTGCCGAGAGCGAGATAGCAGACATTTTGTGGCAATACGGTGAGGAGCGCGCAAGCCGCGCCATTGCCCGCCGCATTGTGCAAGAGCGCGCCAAAGCCCCCATCACCACCACCACACAGCTGGCCAACATTATTGCAAGTGTGCTGCCGCGCAAAGGCAAACAGCACCCCGCAACACGCAGTTTCCAAGCCCTGCGCATAGCCGTTAACGACGAGCTGGGCGCGCTGGATGAACTGCTGCGCAGTGGCCTGAGCCTGCTCAAGAGCGGTGGCAGATTCGCCGTTATCACCTTCCACAGCTTAGAAGACCGCGCCGTTAAGCGTTACTTTGACCATGTAACCAAGGCAGAGATAGACCGCCCGGAGTGGCCCGCCCCGCGCCCCAACCCGGACTACGCCGCACGTGCCGTATACCGCAAACCCCTTACCCCCTCGGCGGAAGAATTGGCCGCCAACCCCCGCTCCCGCAGTGCCAAGCTGCGAGTCATCGAAAAACTCTGAATCCGCTTTCCCCATGTCCACCGAACAAGAAGTTTCATACCGCTACGCCAACCGCATCAGTTTCCGCATACTGGGATGGATGGTGTGCTTTGCCATACTTACCGCGGTAGCAGGCGTATTTTACGCCGAGTTCAAGAATGACCGCGCCGCCATCTACGCCGAGATTGAAAGCATCAACCGAGACATTGCGGCCAGCACCATGAAAACGAATGAGTACCGCGCCAAGATCAACTCCATGACCGCGCGCTGGAACATGCTCGGGCGTTTGGACATGCTCGGCTCGGACATGCAAGAGATTCAGAGCAGTCAACTTGAGGAGCTGAGAACCCTGCACGGCACCGAAGCAGGCAAGGCAACCGCAGCCCGCTGAAGCACCGCACAGCATAAGCATACGAGATGAGAACAAAACTTCCATTTGCAGGCAGATGCCTATTTTTGAGTGGCCTGATACTCGGCTTCTCGGCAACTGTTGCTGCAAAGCTCGTCTCGCTGCAAATTACAACCCCTGCCGCCGTTGACACGGCATCCGAGAAAAGCAACATCGAGACCGAAATCATACCGGCACAGCGCGGTATCATCTTAGACCGCAACCGAGAGGTGCTCACCAACAACGAGCTCACGGCAGAGGTACAGATTAACCGCCATGCCATGCGCGAGATTGACCAAGTGACATACGGCTTGGCCTACAATCAGCTGATACACTCCGAGAAATGGCAAAAGGAGACAGACCCCGAAAAGCGGGAGAAAATGCTGCGTAACCGCCGTAATGAATTACTGGAAAACGCCAAGGTGAAATACACCGCAGAAGAGCGAGATGAGATTCACCGCGCCAGCTTGCACGATGCCAAGGCTGCCAAATTGCTGCTCAAGTATGATGAGGAAATCTGCGAGCAATACTTCCGCGCGCACGATAAATTGGTAGCCGAGCTGCTGGTGCGCTTTACTGCGGCCTCCAAGACCGGCAAGGCCATGACGCAGGAGGAGATTATTGAAAAGATTGGGCAGTACGAAAAAGAGGCCATCAAAAAAGCGGCAGAGGCCCGCGGGGAGAAGAGCCCCGTGGAGCTCACCCAGCTCATTTACCTGATTAAGGACCTTAACCCCGAGGACGCCGAAACCCTGCGGGAGATGCTGGCAGCCTCTCGCATTCATGGCGTTATCATACAGTCCGGCATGAAGCGTAACTACTTGGTGCCGCACATGCTCACCCACATCATGGGCACCGTCAAAAAGGAAACCGGTGCCGGTGAAGGCGGTGTGGAGGGCTTCTTTAACGACCACCTGGCAGGCAACAACGGGCGCAGAGAGTTCCGCAGAAACGTGCGCGGACAGATTGTACCGCATGCAGATGACCGATACCAAGCCCCCCGCCACGGGCTCAACCTGCAACTGACGGTAGACATGCGCATACAGTCCATTTGCGAGGAGGAGCTCGACAAAGGGCTGCAAGAGCTCAAATGCCCCGTAGGGTGTATGATTGTGATGGAGGCCGTATCGGGCGATGTGCTGGCCATGGTGAACCGCCCCGCCTTCAACCTGAATAACCGAGACATCATTACCCCCACCGGCACCCATAAATACGGTGAGTTTATCGACCGAGACGGCAAGGTCAACAACGGAGACTTCAATTACGCCTGCCAAACCAGTTACGAGCCGGGCTCCACCTTCAAACCCGTGGCCGTGCTCACAGCCATAGATAAAGGTAAAGCCACCATTGGCGGTTATGTCAACAGCACACCCTTCTCGTTAGGCGGCAAACTCATATCCGACGGCCGAAGAAGTGGCAGGCTCAGTGGCGGCATGACAGTTGGCTGCGCCCTCAAACACTCCTGCAACCCGGCTACGGTAAATATTTTAATGCGTTGCAGCTGGAAAGAATACAACAGCTACCTGGACAAACTGGGCCTGTTGGATAAAGCTCGCATAGACCTGCCCGCCGTAAACCCGGGCTCCACACGCAACAAGAACAGGGAGGCTTGCCCCCCCCGAGAAATGGCCAGTATGGCCTATGGGTACGCCATCACCGTATCCCCCATGCATATGGCGCAGGTGTACACGGCCATTGCCAATGGCGGCGTAAGAGTCAAACCCCGATTGGTGGACTGCATGCTCACCCCGGATGGAGATGTGTATGATGAATGCGCCCCCCGCCCCGGCGATAATGAGCGTGTAATGAAACGCAGCACCGGCAACCAAATACTACGGGCCTTGTTGAGTGTGACAGACCCCGATCCCAAGGGCGAAAAGGGACGCGGCACCGCCCACACCGCTCATATACCGGGGTTCAAGGTAGGCGGCAAAACCGGCACGGCCGAGAAAGTGGTCAATGGCCAATACATCAGCAAGTTCCACGTTGCCTCTTTTGCCGGCATTTTCCCCTTGGATGAAAACATCAACTGGGAGGCAGAAATGGCTAAGCCGAAAAATGAGCGCAAGAAGGTATACGTCATCTTCACCGTGGTAGACGGTGTGGCCGGTGGCGGTGGCACGGCTGCAGCCCCCATCTTCAAACGCGTTGCAGAGCGCATCATTCAATTGGAAAACATCAAACCTACAGACCCGGAGGCCTACGCCGCTTATCTGAAAAAGAAGGCAGCAGCCGAAGAAGAACCCAAGGCATAATCACCTCAACCTCGCACATACAATGAAAAACAGCAAAAAGATTTTCTCCGTACTCACCGGGGCAACCGTAACGGGGGCTCTCAAGAAGCCGCTGAGCTTGCTTACGGACGACAGCCGCCGCGTCATACCGGGCAGCTGTTACGTTGCCGTAAAAGGCACACAATTTGACGGGCACACAGCCATTGCCGGGGCAATAGAGGCAGGAGCCGTTGCCATTGTAGCTGAGACACCCTGCACCGAGCAGGCCCAACAAGCCGGCGTATGCTGGGTACAGGTGGCAGACACGCGAGTTGCAGACGGGCTGCTGATGAGTGCCTGGCACGGCATGCCCTGCCGAGACTTGGTAACACTGGGTGTAACCGGCACCAACGGCAAAACCACCATCAGCTACCTCACCAACGCCATCTTCCGGGCCGTGTGGCACAAGGCCGGGCTTATCGGCACCATTTTGTATGATGACGGTGCCCACCGCACGCCCTCTCACAACACCACCCCCGGCTGTGCAGAGCTGCAAAGCATGCTGGCAGATATGGTCAACAACGGCTGCCGCGCCGTGGCGATGGAGGTATCCTCTCACGCGCTGCACCAGCACCGCACCACGGGCACGGAGTTCCGTGTGGGTATCTTTACCAACCTCACGCAGGATCATTTGGACTACCACGGCACCATGGAGGAGTATTACGAGGCCAAGAAACAGCTCTTCACCCGCATGGCTGCCAATAAAGAGGTGAAAGGCACCGCCGTTATCAATGTGGATGACGAATACGGCCGCCGCCTGGCAGAGGAGCTGCGCCCCATCATGAAGGTGCGCACCTTCGGTACCGCCAAAGATGCAGACTTCCGTGCAGAGCCCAAAATCGTATCCCTTAAGGGCAGCCAATATGAGCTGGTATACAACAACAAGAGCTACTTGGTGCGCACGCCGCTCATTGGCGAGTTCAACCTCTCTAACAGCTTGGCAGCCTTGGCCGGTGCCGTGGCAGCCGGGGTTAATATACGAGACGCTATCAGCGCCTTGGCACAGTCCCCGCAGGTACCCGGCCGTATGGAGCTGGTGAGCAGCGTAAACAACGTGCAGTGCTTTGTGGACTATGCCCACACCCCGGATGCCGTGGAGAACGTATGCCGCACCATGAAACAGCTGTGCCGCCAAGGCCGTGTGTTCACCGTGTTCGGCTGCGGTGGCGACAGAGACCGCACCAAACGCCCCCTGATGGGCGAGGCTGCCGCCCGTTACAGCGATGTTTGCATTGTGACCAGCGACAACCCGCGCTCCGAAAACCCCGAGGCTATCATTGATGAGATTATGCCCGGCATACCCAAGGAGAAGCAGCACCGTATCACCGACCGAGAGGAGGCTATTCGAGCAGCCCTGCAACTGGCTCGCCCGGGGGACTGCATCCTCATTGCCGGTAAGGGGCATGAAAATTATCAAATCTTTGCGGATGAGACCATCACTTTCTCAGACTCTGCCGTAGTGACCAAATACTACGAGGAGCTCAACCCCGAGGGTCGCAGCGTGCCCTCCCGCAAGCCTGAGGGCAAAAAATAACCACCTCAAGACTATGAAACGCATCTTACCGGAGGATTTAACAAGAGCAACGGGCGGTACCATGACCTGCTGCGGCAACCGCGCCATTACCAATGGCCTCACGACCGACAGCCGCGCCGTTACCCCGGGTTGTATCTTCTTAGCCCTGTGCGGGGAGCGTTTCGACGGGAATAACTACGCAGCAGAGGCATCTCAAACGGCAGCAGCCGTAGTTATCAGCCGCAGGGTAGGCCAATATGCGCCGGATTGCACCGTCATTGAGGTGGAGGACACCCTGGAGGCGCTGCAAAACCTGGCCTCTTGGTGGCGCACGGAGCTGGAGCCCCTGCATGTGGTGGGGCTCACGGGCTCCAGCGGCAAAACCAGCACCAAAGACATGTGCCTGACCGTACTCTCCCGCAAGTACAACACCATTGCCACCAAAGGCAACCTCAATAACCACATTGGCACACCGCTGAGCATTCTTGCCGCCGAGAAAGGTACAGAGGCCGCCATTTGGGAGATGGGCATGAACCACGCCGGTGAGCTCGCCCCGCTGTGCCGCATGACCCGCCCGCATATCGGCATTATCACCACCATCGGCTCCGCCCACATGGAGTACCTGGGCAGCAGAGAGGCCATTGCCGAGGAGAAATGCACCGTAGCCCGAGCCCTGCCTGCGGATGGCTACATGATATACCCTGCTACGGATGACTTTGCGGACACCATAGCGGCATCCACCCAAGCTACTCCCCTGCCCGTCGGCGGGTGCAACAGTGCCGTGCGTGCGCTCAACGTGCGCTCCACCGCAGCCGGCAGCAGCTACGATTTATGCATAGACGGCTTGGGCACCACCCGCATTGAGCTGCCCATACCGGGGGCCCACATGGTGAGCAACAGCTTGTTGGCCGCTGCCGCCGGGTGGAAACTGGGGTGCAGCTTAGAGCAAATTGCCGAGGGGCTCTCCATGGCATCCCTCACCCGTGGGCGTTTGGCCTGCAAAGAGGTAGACGGCTATACCGTGGTGGATGACACCTACAACGCCAACCCCGAAAGCATGAAGGCGGCGTTAGATACCGTGGCCTCCCTGCGTGGCCCCAAACGCCACTTTGCCGTGCTGGGTAAAATGGGCGAGCTGGGGCAAGGCGGCATTGCTGCACATGAGGAAATAGGCCTTTGCGCCGCTGCGCTCAACTACGCAGCCGTCATCGTAGTGGGTGATGAATGCGCAGAAACCCTGGCCCTGTGCAAGGGTGCAGCAGATAGAATACCCGCCGTATTAGTCAACACCCCCGCAGAGGCCGCCACTGCGCTGAAACAAATGATACAGCCCGGGGATGCCATCCTCTTCAAAGGATCACGCTCCGCCGGCATGGAGCGCACCATGTACGAACTTTTTCCCACTCTTAAACCGTAAAACATTATTATGCTTCAACTCATCGAACCTAACAGCGTATATCTGTTCACGGCAATCAATATTCTGCTGCCGGCATTGCTGCCTTTTATCCTCTCCATGTTCATTGGCCCGCGCTTAATTGCCGTATTGCGCGCCATGAAAGCAGGGCAACCCATCCGCGAGGCGAGCAAAGGCGTGCTTGCCCCCGAGCACAGCAGCAAAGTAGGCACCCCCACCATGGGCGGGCTCATGATTATAAGCCTGATTCTGCTGAGCATACTGCTGTTTGCGGATTTGACGGACCCGCGCATACACTGCATTCTGCTGGTAACATGCGTTACCGCTTTTCTGGGCTTTTTGGATGACTATGCCAAAATCACCAAGAAAAGCACGGACGGCGTGAGCGGCAAGTTCAAAATTGCCCTTCAATTCATAGCAGCATTGGCCTGCGGGTGCTACCTGTATGATGCCATGCCGACTCTCTGCAACCTCTACATTCCCTTCTACGGGTTTCTGGATATCGGCCCGTTCTTCATACCGCTTTCCCTTTTGGTCATCATCGGCGCCTCCAACGCCGTCAACCTTACAGACGGGTTGGACGGGTTGGCCTCCGGCTGCATGATTATAGTAGCCCTCACATATGTTACAGTGTTGCCCATAACCTTTACCCCGGTGATGCTGGCAGTGGCCTCCGCCTGCGCGGGTTTCCTGTGGTTCAACTGCCACCCGGCACGCGTGTTCATGGGCGACACGGGCTCCCTGGCCCTGGGTGGCTTATTGGGCACCGTAGCCGTATGCAGTGCCACGCCGTTTTTGCTGGTTATCATCGGCGGGGTCTTTGTGGCAGAGGCCTGCTCTGTCATGATTCAGGTATTCTGGTTCAAGTACACCCGCAAAAAATACGGCGAGGGGCGCCGCTTCTTCCTGATGGCCCCCATACACCACCACTTTGAAAAGAAGGGGTGGAGCGAAACCCAGGTCTGCATACGTTTCTGGCTCATCACGCTCTTGCTTTCTTTGCTGGGATATGCTATCTTCTTTGCAGACACCATCTCTCTGCTCTATGCAGATGTAGTGACTCATGTAACAAACGCAATGCATTAATTCACCATGAATCTTAACGGTAAAAAAGTTGCAGTATTAGGGTGCGGCCGCAGCGGCGTATCCGCAGCACGCTTGGCACTGGCCAAGGGTGCCGCAGAGGTGTGCATTTTTGACTCCTCTCCCCATGCCTCTTGCGCAGACAGCACACTTAAGTTTGTGCCCGGCGCCACAGAGGCAGATGCCCGCGACTTTGCCGCTGAGCTTATTGTACTCTCCCCCGGCATTGAGGCGGATATACCGTGGACCCTGGCTTTTACCGCCGCAGGGGCCCCCATCATCGGTGAAATTGAGCTGGGATACCAATATTTCAAAGGCCGCATTATTGCCATTACCGGCACCAACGGTAAAACCACAACCACGGCCCTCATTGAGCATATTTTATTACAAGCCGGCAAAACTGCCAAAGCTTGCGGTAACTACGGCTACCCGTTTTGTGATGTGGTGATGGAGCCCGAGCAACCGGAGTTTGCCGTGCTGGAGGTCTCCTCCTTCCAGATGGAAACCATCCACGCCTTCCGCCCCGAAGTTGCCATTTGGCTCAACTTTGCCCCGGACCACATGGACCGCTACACCAAAGTGGAGGATTATTACAACGCCAAGCTGCGCATTTTTGAGAACATGACACCGGACCAACTGGCCATTGTGCGCGTGGGCGAAAACCTGCCGGAGCTTAAACCGCAGGTGCAGGAGTTCTCTGCCGTTGTGGGCTCCGGCCGCTTGTATTACCAACAAAATTACATTATGGAGGCCGGCCGCCCCCTCATGGGCTTGCGTGGCACGGCTATGGAGCAAGCACATAATGCAGAAAACTCCATGGCAGCCATTTTAGCCTGCCGTGCCGTGGGGCTAACGGATGCCGAGATTGAACAGGGGATCCGCACCTTCAGCCCGCCCGGGCACCGCTGTGAAACCGTGGCAGAGATGGATGGCGTGCTGTGGCTCAATGACTCCAAGAGCACCAACCTGCACTCCACAGAGGCCGCCGTGCGCTCCCAAACCCGCCCCATTATTCTATTGGCAGGCGGCAAAGACAAAGGGCTGGACTACACCGCCATTAACCCCATGCTGGAGATTAAGGCGCGCTGCTGCATTGTGTTCGGGCAAATTGCCGACCAGTTGGAGGCAACCTTCTCCCCCATTTGCAAAACCATTAAGGTAGAAACGGTAGAGCAAGCCGTGGCAGCCGCAGCCAAAGAGGCTCAACGAGGGGACGTGGTATTGTTCTCCCCGGGTACATCTTCCTTCGATCAATTCACCGGCTACGTGCAGCGCGGGCAGTGTTTCCGCAATGCCGTACTCAAAACTCTTAACCTCTGATACACTGTAAATTTACTATATGCGCAATCGTTCACAATCCACATATCGCTCCTCGGGGCTGGCCCGCACCAAAGTCAAAAAGAACAAGGTAGTAGCCTTGTTCAGCAACATCTTCATGCAACAGCGTAGTGAAGTAGGCTTGGTGGATGACCGTTGCAACAGCACATTTATCATCCGCATCATCATAGCCTTGCTGTTATTGCATCTCATCATCATCGGGGGTATTATTCTGCATGGCAAGGTAGAGGAAACCCAGCCCACGGCAACAGCTACTCTGGTAGCCCCGCCTGCCGCAGCTGAGGTGGTACACCCCACCGCACCGGATCCCGTGCCCGGCCCCACGGCCAACCCCGTAACCCACATTACGCAGACTCCGAGCACAGCAGTAGCCGTTGTTCCCAATGAGGCAGAGGTAGTAGCCATCCCCCCCGTAGAACCTACCCCGGCAGTAGTAGAGCCCACGCCTGCCCACGTAACAACCCCGGCCGAGGTTGCCCACAAGACCGTGCAAGTGACCAGCGGTGACAACCTGAGACGCATTGCCGAGCGTAACAACACCACGGTAGATGCCATTTTGGCCATCAACCCTGAGATTAAGAACCCCAACGTACTGGTAGCGGGGCACAAGATTCGCATCCCCCTGCCCGCCGACTCTCAGGAGGCCAAAGCCTTGGCTGCTACCCGTGAGGCAGAGCGCGTAGAGAAGGAGGGGCTTGACTACACCATCAAATCCGGCGATACCCTCAGCAAGTTGAAAAACAAGTTCGGTACATCTGTGGCTGCCATTCAAAAGCTCAATCAAATGGGCAACAGCACCAACCTGCGTGTTGGTCAAAAAATCAAGATTCCTGCTACGGAAAAAGCCAAAAAAGCACTTGGCAAATAATTGAGCAGCCACGCGTAATGTCCACCCGCCTGAGCATCATCTGTATTTGGTTTTGTTTCATAACGCTGCTCATTATCGGCATCGTTATGGTAGCCAGTACACATACGGATGCTGTGGTGGGCTCGGGCATGTTCTCTGAGCTCACCAAGCAAAGCGGGTTTGCCGTTGTCGGCATTTTCATAGCATGCTTCATCAGCACCGTAGACTATCACAGGCTGCGCCGGTGGAACATTGCTTTATGGATTATCTGCGTACTCTTGCTGGGTTGCTGCTTTATGCCGTTCATCGGCAAGGCAGTAAATGGTGAAAACCGCTGGTTGAACTTGGGCATGTTCACCTTTCAGCCCAGTGAAATGGCCAAATGTGTGCTCATGATTACCTTGGCCCATTGGTACACCACACACCGTGAAGAGGCGGGGAGATTTTGGAGAGGCTTTGTATGGCCGGGAGCCATTATTGCCGTACCCCTGCTTTTGATATTGATGGAAAAGGACATGGGCACGGCTGCCGCATTGGCTGTGTCCTGCATTTGTGTTATGTTTGTAGCGGGTGTTCGTTTTTGGATATTAGCGTTATCCATTATCATTGGCTTTTTGTTGCTCTATTGGATGGCTACCGGCACACCTAACCGAATGGAACGCATTTACGCCTGGACCGACCCCGAAACCCATGCACAAGGTGCAGGACGCCAACAATGGATTGCGCACCTAGCCATTATGGAGGGAGGCATAGACGGCGTGGGATTGGGCAACAGTGTACACAAATACGGTAGCTTGCCCTTTGCTCATACAGACTTTATTTATGCCATTGTGGGTGAGGAATGGGGCTTTATCGGCTCAGCACTGGTGCTTATGCTCTTTACCCTGATGCCGCTGGCCGGTATTGTGCTGGCTTTGCAGATTCGAGACACCTTCGGGCGCTTACTGGCCGTGGGCTTGGTATGCACCATATTCTGGCCGGCCATTCTCAACATGATGGTGGTAACGGCCTTGTTGCCCAACACCGGCTTGCCGCTGCCCTTTATCAGCTATGGTGGTACAAACTTAGTGTTCACCATCATCTCCATAGGTATTCTTACCAGTATACAACGCCAGACTCCGACCATACGGAAGAGTTATATGCCCCTACGCAGACAAAACGAGAAAGATAACAACCATGCCGCAAGCTCTTAACATTGTCATTGCATGTGGTGGCACAGGTGGCCACCTTTTCCCCGGCATTGCCGTTGCCCAGCAACTCAAAGCCATGGGCCACAGGCCGGTATTGCTCATCTCTCGCAAAGATGTAGATGCCGAAGCCTCTAAAAAATACGGAGATTTGGAGTTTCACACCGTGCAGGCCATTGCCAAACCGCCCTTGCTTTCCCTGCGTACTCCGGGCTTTTTATGGAAACTGCTGCGCACTTACCTTACCTGCAAGGGAATCATCCGTAAAATGAAGGCTGATGTCGTGCTGGGTATGGGCGGGTTCACCTCCATGCCCCCGGTAAGAGCCGGTAAAATGCTGGGGCTGCGCACCTATGTGCACGACAGTAACGCCATGCCCGGTAAATCCAACCGCATGACAGCACGCTGGTGTACCGCCGTGCTGTTGGGGCTTAAAGAAGCGGCGGCTCACTTCCCCGGCAGCAACTGCATTGTTACCGGTACCCCGGTAAGAGAAGAACTGCGCCACCTGCCCACCGCAGAGGAGGCCAAAGCCCAATTAGGGCTGCCGCAAGACAAGCCGGTTATCCTGGTAACGGGTGGCTCTCAAGGGGCCCGCAACCTCAACTCCATGTTGATAGAGGCAGCTAAGGCAGACCCGAGCGTATACTATTATGTAATTGCCGGCAAGCAGGATTTTGAGCGTGTCAACGCCTTGGCAGAAGGGGCTGATAACATTAAGGTCATAGGGTTCTGCTCAGACATGCCCGCAGCATACGCCGCCGCAGATGGCGTTATTGCCCGCGCCGGGGCCTCCACCCTTACAGAGCTTTCCTACATCGGCAAAGCATGCTTGCTGGTGCCCTTCCCCTTTGCGGCAGATGACCACCAAACCCACAACGCTAAGGTATTCACCGAACAGGGGGCTGCTGTGATGTGTCAGCAAAGCGAGCTGACAAACGAGGTAGTGCACAACTTTGTGCATAAGGTTATTTTGGATACCGAAGCCCGACAAGCCATGGAAAACGCCATGCGCCGACAGGCCCGCCCCGATGCAGCCCTGTGTATTGCCCGCACCATTACGGAAGGCTAATCACCCCCAGGCTACATGAAAATACTACGCTCCGTTCTCTTTCTGCTGCTGTTGGGAGCAGCCATTGCCGTGTGTTGGAAATACCATACGGCAGAAATGCCGATGCACGCAGAGGACGGGTATCTCTCTGCAGAGCAAGCAGGCATGCAACTGGATGCCATGGGTATATCCTCAAATGAATATGCAGCCAGGCAATTAAAAGCAGCAGAGGAGGGAGACGCCGAATTACTGAGAATACTTGTAGCCGCACAACCCGGCAACATTGTACAAGAGGAAAAGACCCACAACACGGCCCTGCACTTGGCTGCAAGGAATGGCCACCTTGCCGTATGTGAAAGGTTAGCCGCCCAACACCACGCTGTAGACCGCACCAATAAAATGGGCAAAACACCCCTGCACATGGCGGCAGAAGCAGGACATGCAGATTGCGTAAAATTACTAATTACCAAAGGGGCGCGTATCAATAAATATGATGTGAACGGCTACACCCCCCTGCTCTATGCCGTGGAGGCCGGGCACACGGCCTGTGCCGAGATTCTGCTGCAAGCGGGGGCATCTCGATTAGCCCGCACCGCAGAGGGCAAAACCCTTGAACAACTCGCAAAGGCTCACCCGGAGATAGAGGCTTTGCTGGCAAAATCCTCAGCGGCACCACAACAAACTATTACAGAAGATACGAAGGAGGATACCTCAACCATTTTGCTACCCACTGCAGATTTGTTCTCAGGTGCGCCGCTGGCAGAGGCCATACGTCAAAAAAACAGCGAGCAAGTTGCTCAACTGATACAAGAAGGGCTGGATGTTAATTATAAAGAACATGATAAAACCCCGCTTGTTATCCTTGCTGTCCAAACACAACAGGCAGAGGTATTGGAACAACTGCTGGCGGCAGGTGCCAACCCGGAATCACCGGCCTCCAACGGCGATAAAGCCCTGCATGTAGCCACAACAAACGGGGATACGGAAGCGCTGAAAATCCTTATCAATCACCGTGCAGATGTCAACTCTAAAGCCAACGGCACGGGGGCTCTCGTTAAAGCTGTACTCGATGCCCAAAAAGCATGCGCAGAGCTATTGCTGCAAGCCGGGGCAAATGCCAACGAGGTTACAGCCAACGGAGACACACCACTTATCTACGCCATCAAAGCAGGCAACACTGCCATGGCAGAGCTACTGCTGGCACACGGAGCAAATGCCAACGCCAACCACCACGACAAAACACCCCTTGGCATTGCAGCTGAGGAGGGGCAAGTGGCCTGTGTGGAACTGCTGTTGAAAGCAGGGGCAAATGCCACCTACATACCCAAGCATAAGCGCACTGCTTTGCACCTGGCGGCCAACAACAATGCAGCTGCTTGCATTCCCTTGCTGATACAAGCCAAGGCCGATGCAAATGCACAAGATCAAAATCTTGACACTCCCTTACACTATGCCGCACGCAAAGGCTACACGGAAAGCCTACAAGCTTTGCTGGAAAACGGGGCAAATGCCGACACAAGAAATAGCCGGCAATACGCCGCCATTCACTTGGTTGCAGAAAAGGGGGAAGATGCCTGTATACCGCACCTCAAACATGCAGGTGCAGACATCAACGCCTCTTTACCAAATGGTTATACACCCTTGCACTTAGCCGTGAGAGAAGGGCATGCACCATGTGTCACAGCCCTGATAGCAGCAGGAGCTAACATACATGCAGCCACCCCGGAAGGGGATACCCCGTTATCACTCGCCCGCAAACACCATAAGAGCACCTGTATAAAAACTCTGGCTGCAAGCATTTTAACAGAAAAGGGGCTCACAACCTTTGACAACGCAGCACTGGTAAAAAATATTAAGGAACAGGATTACGAAACCCTGCGTATGCTCTTGGAAGCCGGGGCCTCTCCCGATGAGGATACACTGCACATGGTAGCAGCCCTGCCCGACAGCAGCGCATTAGCCTTGCTGTTGGAAACATCAAACAAAGTCAACAGAACTGCAGAACCATTGTTACACACAGCTGCTAAAGCAGGCAGTGCTGCCTGCATTAAGACACTGCTTCGATACAATGCAGACCCCGACGCGAAAAACAAAAAGGGAGAAACAGCCTTTGTTGTTGCAAAAAATGACGAGTGTAAAAACATATTGGAGTCAGCCCAAAAATTGAAGGATAGAGGCTACACTGCCCGCAACTACAATGATGGCCTTGTTGACATGGCTGAGAAAGGGGACCACATCAACCTCTCTCGCCTGATTGATGTTGGTGCAGACATTAACTACACCAACGCAAACGGTAATACACCATTGCACGCTGCAGCCTCCATCAAGATTGTAACCTGTGCCAGAAAGCTCTTGGCCGCAGGGGCAAACCCCAACGTCATTAACAGAGAAAAGAAAACCCCGCTGATGCTTGCCGTGAAATACGGCTTCATACCTACCGTACGAGCCTTAATCAGCAACGGGGCAGACATCAACGCGGTGGTCGGCAATGATTCTGCTGCCACGGAGGCCATTCACAACGGGCAGATAGAATGCCTGCAAGTTCTGCTGGATGCCGGGGTGGATGTCAACTCCAGAGACACGCAACAGCGAACATTACTGTATTTTGCGGTACTTGAAAAGAACGGCAGAATCATGAAAACCCTCATCGAACGCGGGGCAGACCCCAATAGCGTTTATGCAGATGAGCCCCTGCTGTTTACAGTAGTTAAGACTAAATCAACGGAATTACTGCAGCAGTTCCTCGCCAGCAAAGACCTGAACATAAACTGCTTGAACCAAAGCGGTGAATCTGCTGCCCATATTGCCGCACAGCAGGATCATGCTATGGGGCTGGCGCTTTTAATCCAAGCAGGTTTACGAACGGATTCTCGAGACAGCCAAGGACAAACCATTGCACACTATGCAGCGTTTAAAGGGCATGCTAACCTGCTGAAACTCATGATTAACGCAGGCATCTCCGTAAGAGTCCCGGACTCCAGAGGCCGCACCCCGCTGTATTATGCCGGGCAAAATGAGCAACATGAGTGTGTGCAAATACTCGAGATGGTGACCGGAGAAAAGTACGAGTATATCAAAGAGCAGGAGTAGCACACTTGGGCAGCAGCACCCCGGCATCTGCCCGGTGAGCCAACCAAGCATCCGCATAGCGCAGGGAGGCATCCACCACCAAATGCATATCCAAATAACGGTAGCAGCCCAAGCGTCCTATAAATGACACCCCCTGCTCCGCCTCCATCAGCGGCAAATACGCCGCCAGCTTTTGCAAATCTGCCGGCATGCGTTTGGGGTAAAAGGCATCATCCCCCCGCCCGGCCTCGCGGCTGTATTCATAGAGCAGCACGCTTTTATCATGTTGCTCCCACGGGGAGAAGTATTTATGCTCATGCGCTCGCGTAAAAGGCACGCTCATATCAGTATAATTCAGCCAGCTGCAGCCCTGCAAATCCCCCACACCGCGCTCGTAGCGAAAATCTACGGTGCGGTAGCCCAGCTCTCCCTCGGCATAGTCAAAGTAGGCATCCAACGGGCCGCTGTAAAACACGTGGGCAAACTCGGTATTCATGGCCCGCTCATAGGGGCTGTTCAACTTCACCTCAATAAGCGGGTGGTTGAGCATACTTTGCACCAAAGCCGTATAGCCATGCATGGGGTAGCCTTGGTACTTATCAAAGAAATAGTTGTTGTCGTAGTTAAAACGCACGGGAATGCGCTTAACAATGTCCGCAGAGAGCTCACGCGGGCTCACGCCCCATTGTTTAATGGTGTAGTCGCGGAAAAAGGTTTCGTAAATCTCACGCCCCACAAAGCGCAGCAACTGCTCCTCTGCATTGGCGGGAGTGGTAATGCTTTTATCTTGCAGGGATTCGATATGGGCACGGGCCTCTGCCGGGGTAAAGCGTTTACCGAAAAGCTGGTTGATGGTATGCAGGTTAATGGGCAGGCAGAATACCCCGCGAGCATTGGTACACATGGCGCGCGCCACGCAGCTGTACCACGTATCAAAACGCTGCACAAACTGCCACACGCGCTCATTGCTTGTATGGAAGGTATGCGGGCCGAAGCGGTGTACATCCACCCCGGTTTCGGGGTCGCGGGAGGAGTAGCACATGCCGGCCACATGCTCGCGGCGGTCTATCACCAAACTTGCCACCCCGGCATCTGCCAGCGCACGCGCCAACACGCTGCCGGCTAAACCGGCCCCCACTATCAATACCCTTTTCTGCATTGCCATACCCATTTGTAATAGAATAAGGGGGAGAGGCGAACATGCGGTTCTGCCTCTCCCCCAACCCCTGTTAAAAATCGGTTTTACTCATCAGTTCAGGTGCATGGGCATGAGCACATACAAGAACTCATCTGCCACACGCATGACACCCGGGCTGGAGGAGTCGATGAGATCCAGAGCAATCTCACCATCGCCCACGGCCTTGAGCGGAGCCAAAATGTAGTCTGCATTGAAGGTGATGGACAGCTCGCGGCCATCGTAATCAATGGGCACCTCTTCATTAGCTTCACCCAAGTTGGCTGCGCTGGAGAGCACCTCCATCACACCGGGGGCAAAGCGGAAACGCACGGTGTTGGTCTTCTCGGCAGAGAGCAGAGCCACGCGGCGTACGGTCTCATTAAGGTCTGCAGCGGGCATCACAATGCGCTCATTGTAACGGCCGGGGATCACCTGGCGGTAGTTCGGGTAATTACCGTCAATCAGCTTGGTTACCAAAAGGGTATCGCCAAAGTCAAAGGAGGCCAAGTTGCTGGTGATGCGCACCATCACATCGCCGGCGTCGCCCAACAGGCGGTGTACCTCTGCCACGGCGCGGCTGGGGATGTCGATAGCAACCTGCTGGGATTCGGGGAACTCCAGCTCATTCTCAAACAAGGCCAAACGGCGACCATCCGTCGCAACGAGGGTCAACTTGCCATCCTGGAAGCAGGTGTAAATACCGTTGAGCAGGTAGCGCGTGTTGTCGTTGGAGATAGCAAACTCCGTATAGCGGAAACCACGGTTGAGCATGGCCTGCGGCACTTTGAACTCGCGGGCTTCTTTGAACACAGGCAGACTGGGGAACTCCTCCGCAGCCAAACCATTGAGCTTGAACTGGGCGCGGTTGCAGCGAATCGTTGCTACGCTGCCCTTGGTATCCACACTCACCTCGCCATCGCGCAGCTCACGGATGATGCTCTGCAGCTTCTTGGCAGGCAGGGTAATGGCACCGGGGGTTTCCACCAAGCAGGGCACCTTGGCCAATATGGTAAGCTCCATGTTTGTGGTGGTCAGCTTCAGCTCGCCCTCTGCTGCCTCCAGCAGCACGTTAGAGAGTATGGGCATGCTCGGGCGCGTGGACACCACGCCCGCCACCTTGTTCAACCCATCGAGCAATACTTGTTTGGCTAATGCTATCTTCATCGTTGACTCCTTGTGTTTGCCATCATTTTACAGACTTTTTACCCACCTTGCAAGTAAAAATATGCAAAAATCCAACATTTTCTATCATTTTTTTGAGTACTATACCACATATTGCGCTTTTGTTACCTATTACCCCTTTATTTGCTATATACCCCCTCTGCTTATATTTAAGAAAAGTTTAACATCTATACGCAAGTATACCATTATCAGCAGAATTACCTATTGCTGAACTGTAATATTTCCAATTATAATACACCAATCCCAACTCCTCGTTGTAGAATTCACTGCTCCACTGGATGGGTTGGGTGACGGAATCGGAGGCCGTTACTTCACCGAACGGAGTGTAGGTGTAGGCGGTGTTGATGTAGCCGTTGGAGCCGAACACTTCGCACACGTTCTTGGTGAGGTCTAAGCCGTAGCTATACCATGTGCCGTTCTTTTGGATGGCGAGCGGGGGGGTGGCGACAGGTTGGTAGGGTTGACTCGTAGGCCCCTATTGCCTGCTCGCCCCCGCGCGGCAAACACGCTGCGCGGTTTGTCCAATCATCACCGCAGTGCACACATCCTGTCGGTCGTGCTACAGAATCATCTGATTGGGGGCATGTGCTCCCAATCAGATGGTTGACAAGCTTTTTAGAAAGCTCTATTACCATATTCTTAAGTAGTTATTAGACAAATCATACTTAAGTTGTTCATAATAATATCCTGCATCATATTTATCATTTCTTTGTTTATACAGATTTATTATTTTATTAGAGCTTCTTATTGATAATAAAAAGTTACCATTCATTGTGCCGGGTATATCTATATTTATATACAATTGTTTTTCATTGTTTAATCTAACTTTATAAACTTCCAGGAAAAACAAACCAGCTGGCATTTCTGCAACAATGTGATAATTAGAATATTTAAATTCATCACTGATACAATCTATGTCTGCTCCACATATAAAAATAAAAGCAATTATTAAATCATATAATGCAATAAAAAAGAACAACCATAATATCGGATTATATATGATAAAATACCGTGTTATGAATTTCATATTATTGAATCAGTGAGTTTACTGTATACGCGTACAATTTAACATAGCAACCTGTTCTCTGTTCTAAACGTTTTTTTAAATATGGAGACTTACCCAAATTACACACGACTAACTTTATTTTACAACCTTTACAATATGTATATGAACCCAACAAATCGGTTATTTCAGTATGTTCTTGGCCTTCAAAAAAAGGAATATTTCCGATATGCATAACAACCAAGCCTTTCTCTTTATGTTCGCCGTGAGCATATATTATCAGGTTATCTATACAATCTTTAATTTTTTGGTTCATAACATTCTTAAATTCATCCGGATTTTTTACATTAATTGCATCGAATTTAAAAAAGCTAACTATTGAATCACCTACACCGGAAATTGAATATATCTTTATAACATCTTTATAATTTGTTAATTTAGGCATAGGCGCATTTCCTGTAGGACTCCAATATTTGTCATCTTCATTCAAACCTAATATATCAATCGTAATTGCTGGGGAATTATTAATGCCGATATATAATTTATGTTTTCCGAAATAAAAATCTCTTATTATCCAACGATTTACTTCTTGATTATAATATCTGTAATTATAATACACCAAATCAGTCTCAGCATCGTGATACTCACTACTCCACTGAATCGGCTGGTCTACATTTCCTGAGGCGGTGACTTCACCAAAGGGGGTGTAGGTATAGGCGGTGCCGATATAGCCGGAGGAGCCGAAGACTTCGCACACGTTTTTGGTGAGGTCGAGGCCGTAGGTGTACCAGGTGCCGTCTTTTTGGTTGGCGAGCGGGCGGGTAGCAATGGGCTGGGTGGGATCCCACGTAATCAGCCATAAGCAGGGGTGATTGGTGCGGGTGAGGTCTACACAAGCAATCTGCAAATAGCCACGGTAAATGAACCTTTGGTGTGAGGTGACAGTGCTATTGCCTCTAATGACCTTTTTGAACACACGGCGGCCCATGAAGTCATAGTCGCATTTCACGGTGAGGAAATTCCCCTCTTCATCCATGCAGGAGAAGTCCGTCGGGCGATTTGCTGCATTGTAGTTAAGTGCCCAATTCGCCGTTTCTGTTTGGATGTAGAGTTGGTTGCCGTCTTCATCAAATTCCGGCAAGAAGAGGTCCTCTACGCTTTAATACCGGGACGAGAATAATTTTTCTCATCCCGGTATATTTCTATGATTTTAATGTTTATTCCTATTCTTGGACTGAGCCTTTTGCCTCAGTCCAACTACATATTTG
>JAFQEF010000034.1 GCA_017399165.1 Akkermansia sp. | reverse complement strand
CACATAAGCATAGGTGTCAACTCGGAATCGAACTTAACTATCACCCGTTTCACGGGTTCGGTGTATTATTTATCGGTTCGAGTGGTTTCGCTCGCCGTTGGCTCGCTGCACCACTCGCTAAATAAAATGACGCCCCGCAGAGCGAGGCTTACAAAATTCCGCTCGCCTGCGGCTCGCTACCCCTACAAATTGCCATTTGCCAGTTTTTCGAGGTTCCCAAATCCTTAAAGCCTCTGATTATCCCTGCAAGCGGCTTTTGCCCTCGGTAAAGGTAAAGATACCTTTGTGCCAATGAATTTCGGGGCGGGAGTCGGGGGGCAGGTACACCTCCACCACGTCAAAACGGGTATCAATTTCATCCTGCGGGCGCAAAAGGCGCAGCCAGTTGAGCAGGCCCACACGCAACAGGCGGCGTTTGGCAGCATTCACCATACGCATGGGGGCACCACTGCGGTGCCCGGTGGCACTTTTTACCTCCACCGCCACCAGGGTGTTACCATGGCGGCACACAAGGTCAAGCTCACCGCGTTTACCCCAGCGCCAGTTACGGCGCAACACTTTAAGCCCCTGCGCACGCAGGTAGGAGGCAGCCACCAGCTCACCGTATGCGCCCACGCGGGCGGTATCCGGCGGGGCATCAGAGCCCCAGGGGCAGCTCCATTTGTGCAACAGGCGCAAACGAGCGGCGATGGTGTAACGTAACTCCATATTTTCTGATAGCATCTAAGTGAGCTTTGGTTCCATAACCCGCGTGGCGGTCGAAACCGTATTGCGGAAACTGCCGGGCCAGTTGGGTCATGTAGCGGTCTCGTGTCACCTTGGCCAGCACACTGGCGGCGGCAATGCTCAGGCAACGGGCATCCCCCTTAACCAAGTTTTGAGAGGGTAGCGGAAAGCCCGGCACGGCGAGGCCGTCTATCAAACAAAAATCCACCGCAGGTGAAATACCCTGAGCCGCGCGAGCCATAGCCAAATGAGTGGCACGCAAAATGTTAAGCTCATCAATCTCTTGCACGGAGGCCTCTGCCACGCATTTAAGCACGGTGTCATCTGCCATCAAAAGCTCGTAGAGAGCCTCTCGCTTTTTGGCAGTAAGCTTTTTAGAGTCATTAAGGCCGGGTAGCTCATAGCCCATGGGCAACACCACGGCAGCAGCCACCACCGGGCCGGCCAACGGCCCCCTGCCCGCTTCATCTATGCCGCACACACGGCAGCGGCCCGCGGCGTAGGCGGCAGCCTCTGCACTCATATCGGGGGCGGGCGGAATCTCTACCTGAATTTTTTTACTCATCTTCGGCATCGGGGGTGGTTTTGGGGCGCGGGGGAATTTGCTTGCGCAAGCGTTCGGGCAAGGCTTCTTTTTCTCCCAATTGATACAGGGCTTCAATGTCCTCCAGATAACGGCTCATGGGAGTGTCCGGGCCTTTATCATCGCGGCGCAGCACATCCATGGCCTCTCTGTAGGCGGCAAAGCTGCCTTTGGAGGGGGATTTACCCAAGTGGGTAATCTCATACCAATCCAGATAATCACGCGCACGGAGGGAGGTGGTAACATAGGCCTCACGCAGCTCACGCACGGGGCCGAGTATCTGCTGCACGTCATCCGGCGTTTTACCGTTGAGCAGTTCAACAATGAGGCGCTGGTACTCCACAATAATGGGGCGATACCCCGGGAAGGCATGCACGGTGAGCTCCAGCAGGCGGTCCGACAGCGGGCGCAACTGTGCCCGCCAATCCGGCACCTCTACCAAGGCATAGGCATTATCCAAACTCACGGGGCGAGAGGTGCGCGTCTCTTTGTCATAATGCAGAATGGTGATAATCTCTTTGAGCTGCTGCTCTGTCTCCATGGGGGTGAGCATCTCGGTGGCGGGTGCCTCTGCCATGGAGGCCAATTGCAATGCCCACCAACGGTGCAGCATGCCTTCATCTATGCCCAGCTCATGAAAGTGCGTGGCGATAATCTCCGCGGGGGTACCCTCCGCCAACACGGACTCCGCCACCAGCTCGCGCAGTTGCGCTTGCCCGCCCTCCCTGCTCACCAGGCACATAACCAACACACCGCAAGATACCTCATACACCTCGCGAGAGGAGGCATCCAAGCGCGCGGCATTTTTGGTGGCAATGATAACCTCGGGCGACATCATTTCCGCCTTCTCAAACAAGTTACGGTACAAGCGGCGGTCCGCCTTGCCGCTCTTCCATAAAATAGCCTGCTGCACCCCCGTGACCAGCCACTCCGGCACACGGATGGAGTCCGGCAGGGCATCCGAGCGCACGTCTCTCAGCGCGCGCTCATACAGCACCATAGTGATAATGGCATTGGTGAGACGCTCCACATCTATACCGCCACCGGGGTGAATGCGTATTTGCAGGTTGGGCTCATTGCCGATAATGGAGATACGCGTGCGGATGGGGCGAGCCACCTCGCGATCCGTTGTTTGCCCCAGCAGGCGTATGGATATGGCAAAGCGGTGGTTATCCTCAAACCCCAACAGGGAGTTCACGCGCCCGCGCACCTCATCTGCCTTGGTGGCAATAGCCCCCATGTGCAAAGAATCACCGCCGCTCACAGAGAACATTCGGGATTGCGACACCACGTGTTCATCCGGGGCTTCTAAGGCCTTGCGAGCTTTGCGCAGCTCTTGCGCCGTGGGCAATGCCTGCGTGGTGGCAGCCTCCGCCGCTTGCTCGGGCACGGGTGCCTCTTGCGCCATGGTTATGGCACCTGCACCTATCAAGCTACACCATATTGCTCTTGCTCGCCATTGCATGCCTGCTATTCTACCGAAATTTACCCGTTTTTCCAGCTCTAAAATAATTTTTTGTCACTTTTTTGCATTTTTTACGAAAATTCTCTTGACATCTGCCCCAATTTAAGTATAATTCCCCCGTTGCCACGCAACACAGCATCAAAAAGTCCCCATCGTCTAGGGGTTAGGACATATGATTCTCAGTCATAGAACCGCGGTTCGAATCCGCGTGGGGATGCTGAAAGCTCCGAGGAATGCCTCGGAGCTTTTTTTGTCGTAAAACTTTGAACTTGGCCGCCTGCTCACTGCCTACCATAGCAGCATCACAACTCAACGCAACAGATAAACAGCCCCCCCCCATCAGGGCAAACGCATTAGGCAATGAACCCTGTAAGTCTGCTATTTACAATGTGGGGACCTCTAAAAACTTCGGGGCCACCTCAAATTGGTAGTTGTGGGGGAATACTATCGGAGTGTTGGACTTTAGTCCAACATTTATTATAAAGGCATGCCACCAATAAAAAGTGGGACTTAAGTCCCACCCTGCGATATAAACAAATTGCCATTTGGCGAGTTTTTCGAGGTTCCCAAATTGTCAATCTGAAGAAAGTGTCATAATCCTAATGCGTTTGCCCTGAGCCCCCCGTTCATCGTCATATCACAGCCTTTACCTATATTAAGTCGCATTCAACTTTTTTTGCAAAACTCCCTACCACTTTTGCAGAATTATTCGCATAACTCCCTACGACTTTTGCAGGATTTTTGATAAAAGTGGGTAGAATTATGCAATAAACACTTGCTAAACCACTAAAAATGAGGGCCGAAGTCGACTTCCTGATGGAATACCACTCTACCATTGTACCGATTGA
This sequence comes from Akkermansia sp., assembly GCA_017399165.1. GTDB lineage: Bacteria > Verrucomicrobiota > Verrucomicrobiia > Verrucomicrobiales > Akkermansiaceae > Akkermansia. Next base: position 18,131 of record JAFQEF010000034.1, on the reverse strand, counting down.
AGTCAAAGCCGAGCAAAATCTACAAGCGAAAAGCCTGAAAAGTTACTGCAACAAGCATGTTCCGGCTGTGGCGGTACGCTGCTCTATGGCACCGTATTTCAAACAAGAACGCCTTGCAACGACACTGATAGATTTACCCCTGTACGCTGTCTGCAATATCACCCGTGAATGCCGTGATGCCATAGATGAAAAGCAAGCCTCAAATGCGTAAGCTTCGCATTTGACCTAGCCCTCATGGTCTTTCCGCAAGCCCCATAAATAGGAGGGCATTACCGAATGTTATACTAGTAAAATTTGGCGGGCATGCGCCCGCAGGAGCAATAATCTTACTGCTCGTCGCCATGCGCCTTGCATGATAGTTCGCGTTCGCTCACATTCAACATTTAAAACCCGGTATCAGACGGGGTCCACCCAACGGCCATGGGAGCGGATAAGCTCAATGAGGTGTTGCACGGCTTCCTCTTGGGGTATGTTCATCTCCACCGGGGTGTGGCCAACGTAAAGGTTAATCTTGTTGGGGGCGCCACCCACGTAGCCGAAGTCTGCATCGCTCATTTCGCCGGGGCCGTTGACAATGCAGCCCATGATGGCGATTTTAACGCCCTTGAGGTGGCCGGTAGCGGCACGGATGCGGGCGGCGGCCTCCTGGATATTGTAGTGAGTGCGACCACAGGAGGGGCAAGAGACATACTCCGTCTTGCTGAGGCGCACACCGGCAGCTTGCAGGATATTGAAGCCCAGGTAGGCGGCTTTCTCGGGGTCTTGCTCCAAGCGCACCAGTATGGCATTGCCGATACCGTCGCACAGCAGGGAGCCTATGTTGACACCGCCTGCCATGGGGGCACTGAGGGCACCAGCCCCGCCCAAGGTATCTTTGAGCAAAATGCTGTGGCGGGTGGGAATAACGGCAGCCAGCAGGCGGAACGCCTGCACCACAGGCATCTCCACACCATCCTTCACGGTAACGAGTGTGGCGGGGGCATCTGCCAGGGCGGCCACATCATCCGCGCTGCGCGGGTCTACCTCCACAGCGGCGCAATCCTCATAAGCCAGCTCGGGCATAAAGTCTTTCATCTTCTCCGGGGAGAGTGCCTCACAAGCGGCTTTGGGCAGCACCACACGCACAGGCTCATTCCACCCCAGCGTCATCTCACCGCGCTTAATAACATCTGCCTTGCGCTTGGTGAACACGTAGGGATCAAACGGGGCGGCAGGCTCGGCAACAAGCTCGGTTTGCGGGTGGGCAACCCCGGGTTGATAGGGGGCAGCCAGCTCAAAGCCGGGAGCAACCTCAAATACGGGGTCCTCGGTAAGGGAGACTCGCAGGGTGTCACCAATGCCGTCCGCCAACAAGGAGCCAATGCCCGTGGCGCTCTTAATGCGGGCGTCCTCGCCCTCACCGGCCTCCGTAACGCCCAAGTGAATGGGGTAATTCCAATCTGCGCCTTCCTCTGCCAAGCGGCGCACCAACAGGCGGTAGGCCTGAATCATCACCTTAACATTGGAGGACTTCATGGAGAAGACAAGCTGGTGGTAATTGAGGTCTCTTGCCACACGGGCAAACTCCAGCGCACTCTCCACCATACCCTCGGGGGTGTCACCATAGCGGTTGAGGATGCGGTCTGAGAGCGAGCCATGGTTAGCACCCAAACGCATGGCGCGGCCGTGTTCTTTGCAGAACAGCACCAACGGCGTAAAAGCCTTGCGCACGCGCTCCAGCTCTTCCTCGTACTCAAAATCCGTGTAATCGCGCTCCAGGAACTTCTTTTTATCCACAAAGTTACCGGGGTTCACGCGAATTTTCTCCACCCATTTGGCGGCCTCCATGGCGGCATCGGGCTTAAAATGAATATCTGCCACCAACGGCACTTGGCAACCGGCAGCACGCAGCTCACGTGCAATGTTCTCCAGATTCGCGGCATACACCTTGGTTTGGGCGGTAAGGCGAATAATCTCACACCCGGCCTCGGCCAAGGCAAGAGACTCGCGCACGCAACCGGCGGTATCCAAGGTATCGCTGGTCAACATAGATTGGATACGGATGGGGTTTTGCCCACCCAAACCCAAATTACCGACTTGAACCTCACGCGTGCAGCGACGCGTGTACTGATAGAGACTCGGACAATGCAACAGTGTGCTCATGCCGATATGATAAGCCCTGGCGCGCGAATTTTCAAGTCAGAATGCACAGCAACAGCGTTTTAATGTTGACTTTTTTATAAAAAGAGCCTACAGTAACGCGCACATAAAGAGCATACGCCCACCTAAAAAATCCATGATACGCCATCTTTCCATACTCAGCATCTGCGCAGCCGGCCTCAGCTCCTGTATCATTACGCCCAAAAACCTTGTGCCCGATATGCCGCACAATGCCATGTGGCGCCAGCGTGCCCAACAGGAGGCCATGGCTGCCCGTGTTCACCTGCCCGCTGCACAGCAGGCAAACACCCCCTTAACCCCCACGGCTACTCCCGTTCAACCCGAGCCCGTAGCGCAGTCCCCCATTCAACCTACAGCGGTTACACCCAAACCCGTAGCGGTTACCCCCAAGCCGGTAACGCCCGTGGCTAAACCTGCCGCCAAACCGGCAGGCACCCGCATCACCCAAGCACCTGCCACCAAGCCCACGGTGACTACCCCCAAGCCCGTGGCTGTCTCGCCTACGCCCGTAACCCCTACCCCGGTGGCCGTTACCCCGCAACCCGTGCCCACCACCCCGGCTGTTACACCTACCGTGCCCACCCCCGCCCCGGCAATTACATCTAAGGCAGACTTAAAGCGTATCACCAATGAAAACGGTGTTATCCCCTACGCCAAGCGTGTGCCGGGGGATCCCACCCGTGTGTACAACCCGCTGGCACCGGATTTAACGATACGCACCGTACACCCCACCACCGGCAAGCCCCTGCCCAAGGATACCATCCTTAAGGTAAGCGGCACCGAGTTCATGTTCAAAGTGCCCTGAAGCCCCCTTTTTTAACCACCATGAGCGAGCTTCCGTTCCGCAGCGTCACGATTCTGGGTCCGGGCCTTTTAGGCGGATCCATAGCGCTTGCCGTAAGGCAAGCCATGCCACAGTGTGAGCTGCGCCTGTGGGCTCGCAGAGAACAACCGCTGCAACTGGCACAATCCTTAGGCATTGAGCACACTTATACAGATGCCCGCAAGGCCTGTGAGGGTGCAGAGCTTATCATATTAGCCACCCCCATCGGCGCGTTTGAAGAGCTGTCTCGCAGCGTGTTACCCGCCATCAGCAAAACAGCGTTGGTAACGGATGTGGGCTCCGTAAAAGCCTATGTTCACCGCACCACAGGTGCATTGTTGACAGACCGCGGCAGGCAGTTCATAGGCTCTCACCCCATGGCCGGCACAGAAAAGCAAGGGCTGGAAAACGCTTTTGCCGAGCTGCTGCAAAACGCAACCGTTGTGCTCACCAACCCCCATGGCGTTGCCAAGGAGTATGAGGCAAGGCTGGAGCTTTTCTGGCAGCAACTGGGCTGCCATACCTACTGCATGGACCCCGCGAGCCATGACCGCACCGTAGCCAGAATCTCCCACATGCCGCACATTGTGGCAGGCTTGGCTGCCCGCAATGCCACGGTGGGAGACACCCGCCTGGCAGATCTGCAACGTTTGGCCTCCACCGGCTACCGAGACACCACCCGCGTGAGCTCCGGCTCCTCTGCCATGTGGGCAGATATATTGTGGGAGAACGACGTAGCCGTGCGAGAAATATTGCACCGCTGCGTGGACGACCTGCACCGCTTGGTCACCCTGCTGGAGAACCAAGACAAACCCGGCGTACGCACCTGGTTGGATGAAGCCAAAAGCACACGTGAGCTTATTCTGAAAATCTCTGATAACAACCCAACAAACTGAACACTATGTTTATCTTTACCGTACCTCAAAATCACTGCGCCGTCATTGAAATGTTCGGCAAGCCCGTATCCGTTAAAAAGAGCGGTTTGAACTTCTACATACCCTTCCTGCAAAAAATTAAGCGTGTAGACTGGATGCAAACCCACACAGACGGCAAGTACATTCAGCTCTCTGAGCAGTTACTGGACACCGCCCCGCGCTCTTGCGTAACCAAGGACAACGCCACACTCGATGTCTCCTGCATCATCCGCTGGCGTATTACGGATGCCAAGCAGGCCCTTTACGAGGTAGAGAACCTGCACCGCGCTATTCTGGAGCTGGTGCTCAATGAGCTGCGCGCCCTGATCGGCAACCGCAATTTGGACGAGTTGCTCAGCTCTCGCGCCCAGCTTTCGGAGAAGGTGGTGCAAGCCATTTCCGGCACCACGGCTCGCTGGGGTATCAGCGTCAACTCTGTTGAGATTCAGGAGCTTTCTGCCGACTCCAAGACGCAGGATGCCATGCTCAAGCAAATGGAGGCAGAGCGTGTAAGCCGCGCCATTGCCTTGGAGGCAGAGGGTAAGAGCCGTGCCATTCGCCTTAATGCAGAGGCTGAGAAAGATGCCGCCATTATGCGAGCAGAGGCCACCAAGGCCGCTATGCAGCTCATTGCAGAGGCAGAGGCAGAGTACGTGGCCAAGCTCGCCCAAATCATCGGCGCAGAGGGTGCCACCAAAGCCCTGCTCAACCGCCAAGCGCTCGACAACTACAAGACCATTACCGCCAACCCGTCTGACAAGGTATTTTTGCCTGCTAACGTGCCGGCCATGGTCAACATTAAAGACTAATACCACCCCATGAGCCCCATGCTTGCAGATTTTCTTTGGGTGAGCAACGGCGAGTTTCTGCATTGGATGCTCGCCGTCTCCCTCACCCTATTGGTGGTAGATATCTTTATCAACACAGATATTCTCACCCTGTTAGCCATGGGGCTGTTTGCCGCATGGGGCATTTTATGCGTGGCACCGCCTGCCCAATGGGGGGTGCTCACGTTCATTGTTTTCATTCTGCTGTGGGCGGGGCTGTATTATGGCTTGTGGCGCAAGCTTATATCCCCCATTGTCAACGGCTATGTGCGCAAACGTGCCCCAGAGGATGACTTGGGCACCATACTCTGTGGCAAAACCGGCACCGTTTGCGGGGAGCCCGGCAGCTACTGCATCAAGGTGGGAGACCAGCTTTTCCCCATTGCGGCGGAATACCATGACACCCTGCATGAGGGCGAGCGCGTACGCATTACCCGCTTTGCAGAGGGCGTTGCCCACATTGAAACAATATGAAACTTGCCCGACTCAACACCGAGGGGGAGCTCTTTTATTCCATACAGGGGGAAGGCGCCCGCGCCGGCAGCCCCGCCGTTTTCGTGCGTTTAGCCGGCTGCAATTTGCACTGCCGTTGGTGTGATACCAAATACAGTTGGGCGCAAGGAGCCGATATAACGGAAGAGGACTTAGCTGCCCGAATCCTCAGCTATAACAGCCCCGGGCTGGTCATTACCGGCGGGGAGCCGCTCTTGCAGGCACCTGCCATTGAAAAACTGCTGTCGCTTTTGCCCGACTCCGTTTTTGTGGAGATTGAGACCAACGGCACCATCGCCCCCACCCCGGCTTTAGCGGCTCGTGTCAACCAATGGAATGTTTCCCCCAAACTGGCGCATTCCGGCAACTCTACCCCCACCTTGTGCGCCCAAGTGCTCAAAGACTTTGTAGCCACCGGGCACGCCTGGTTCAAGTTTGTGGTACAGGGGGAGGAGGATTGGCCCGCCATTGCCGCCCTTTGCCTGCCGCAAGAGCGCATCATTTTAATGCCCTGCGCCACCACCCGAGAACAATTGGCTACAGCACGCCCCGCCGTGGTTGATATGTGCCTGCGCCACCGTGTGCGTTTCGGAGACCGCCTGCATGTTGCCCTGTGGGGCGATAAAAAAGGAGTGTAGAGAAGTACGAAGTTGATTAGTTCGGCTCACAGGGTGAATTATTTGCTTGTAGTCAGCCGATTTTTCTTGATTTTAAACGCAGAATATGGTAATAGGAGGATGTTATGAAAAAGCTCCTTTCTACCATGACATTGTTGGGCGCCCTCAGTGGCGCAGCCTCTGCGCTCCCGTACTACACGGCAGTTCCTGCCGGTGGCGAGCTGACCCCGTATGATGCACAGCCCGTGTATTCCATTGATGCCCTCTACACCATCGGTGCCGGGGATGTGGACCTTGACATGTGGGGTGTACGCGGCAGCTTCAATCTGTACAGCAGCGGTGAGGCTACCTTCCGCCACCAGGCAAGCCTCAATATCTCCCCGCAGTGGGGTGATGAGAACGAGGCGGACTTCTTTGCCCTGCCGCTTACAATCGGGTATGATGTTAACATCGAGCTGACGGATGACGTGCTCTTCTACATGGGGGCACAAGCCGGTTACTCTTGGTGGAATGCCAAGGACGCCTGGGGTGAAGCCAACGAGGGTGGTTTCATCTGGGCCGTTGGTGCAGGTCTCAAGTTCCAATGCTCGGACGACGTCTACATTCGCACCGGCTACGAGTTCGGTCGCACCTATCTGGGTGGTGAGATTGATGACATTTACGGTGGTCACACCATTATGGTTGGTGTGGGTGTCACCTTCTGATTTTATTCAAACTGCGGTGGTGTAAATGCCACCGCAGTTTTTTTGCCGTCAGATTTTGCAGATTTATGCTTGCATTAGAGCAGACTCTAGGATAGAATACAGATGTTATGAACAGACTCGCAGGAAAAACTGCTATAGTGACAGGCGCCGGTCGCGGTATCGGCAATGCGGTAGCCCGCCGATTTGCAGAGGAGGGAGCCAAGGTGATACTCATCTCCCGCAACCCGGCCTCCTGTGGAGGCGCGGCAGATGCCATTAACGCAGACCACCCGGGCAGCTGCAAGGCCTACCCGTGTGACGTGGCAGACTCTGCTGCGGTAGAGGCCTGTGTTAAGGAGATTTTGGCCGAGTACCCCACGGTGGACATTTTGGTGAACAACGCCGGCATAACCAAAGACACCCTGCTGATGCGCATGAAAGAGGCCGATTGGGATGCCGTGATGGACACTAACCTCAAGAGCGTATTCCTTTTTGTTAAGGCCCTGCAACGCACGCTCATGAAGAGCGGTGCAGGCCGCATTATCAACATGAGCTCCATTGTGGGTCTCTCCGGCAATTTGGGGCAGGCCAATTACTCTGCATCCAAGGCAGGTGTTATCGGGTTCACCAAGTCCATGGCTCAAGAGCTTGCCAGCCGCAAAGTAACCTGCAATGCCATTGCCCCCGGCTTTATTGCCACGGAGATGACGGATGCCATACCCGAGGCCGCGCGTGAGGCTCTGCTCTCTCGCATTCCTCTGCGAGACATGGGCAAGCCCGAGGATATTGCCAACTGCGCCCTCTTCCTCGCCTCCGACGAGGCCCGCTACATTACCGGCCAGGTGCTGGTGTGCGACGGCGGCATGTGCATGTAATGCCCATTTATTTATATATCGTAGGGAGGGACTGAAGTCCCTCCTTTTTTTTCGCGAATTAAATTTAAAAAACAGGCGGTGCCGGTAAAAGCACCGCCTGTTTTTTATGAGGAATATGTAAGCTTTAGCTGCGGATGTTGAGGGCTTCCTCCGCCAAGAGCTTACAGCCACGCAAGTCGAGCTTACCGGTGGCCAGCACGGGGATGGCTTCAACCGGCACCAAATACTTGGGAGCCCAAAGGGTGGGCATGGCCATATCTGCCAGCATGGTGCGGATGTAGGAGAGAATCTCCTTTTCCTCAGAGGAGCGCTGATGCTGCGGCAAGGCAGAGAGCAGAACCAGAGCCTCGCCCTTCTGGGCATCGCTCACACCGGTGATGGCAATTTGCACACCATCCTCTGCGCTCAGCTCAAAGCCCTTGCACAGGGCAAGCTCCACACCCTCATGCGGCACCATCTCACCACCAATCTTGCAGAAGCGGGAGAGACGGCCACCCAGGGTGATAAAGCCGTTGAGGTCCACACTGCCGATATCGCCCGTCTTGAACCAACCATCGCGGAAAATCTCCTTGTTGAGTTCTTCACGGCCGATATAGCCACTGAATACGTTGGCACCCTTAAACCAAATCATACCGCGCTCGGTAAGGGGCAGCTCCTTCGTGTCGTCATCCACATCTGTAATGCGGATGGCAATGCCGGGCAGCATAGCACCCACACCGGGGCGAACCGTGCCCGGGATAAAGAACTTGGAGCCCTTAACAGGGGCAGCATTCGGCATATTGGCAGCGATAACGGGAGAGGTTTCGGTAAGGCCATAGCCCTCCAGCGGGTATACACCGCACTTGTCGATAAACTCCTGCTCCAAATCGGGCTGAAGCTTCTCTGCCCCGAGCACGAAGTAGCGTACGCTCTTGAAGGTATCGGCATCTGCACGGCGCAACATGGCGCGGCCGAAGGTAGGCGTGGCGCACACGAGGTTGAGCTTGTGCTTGACGATAAGGTCGTTGAGGGTACGGGCATCCGTGGGGTTGGGGTAAGAGCATACCATACACCCGGTCAGCAAGGGCAGCATCATGGTTACTGTCATGCCAAAGCTGTGGAAGATGGGCAAGCTGGCCAAGAAGCGGCAATCCGTAAGGTCCAAACGGCAAGCGCACTGGGCGGCGTTGGCCAACACCATACGGTGTGTCAGTACCACCCCCTTGGGCTCACCGCTGGAGCCGGAGGTAAAGAGCATGACAGCCTCGTCATTACCCTTGCGGGCATCTGTCTTGAACATGTTGCAGATAAGTGCCGCAGGGGCCATCTTTGCCGTAAGCACGTTGGAGATGAGGGTGAGCTTGGAGGTCTTACCCAGCAAATCTTCCACCAAAATAAGCTGTTCTTTGGGCGGCCAAGGGAACTGAGGCAGCTTCTGCATGAACTTGCGAGCCGTAATGAAGGTCTTGAGCCCGGCTTGGCGCACGGTGCTTTCAAAAGCAGCGGCAGAAGATGCGTAGTTAATCATCACCGGGGTGATACCGGCCAGCAAGCAGCTCAGCGTAGCAATTACACCACCTGCACCGGGGGGCAGAATGATGCCGATGCGCTTGTCATCACGCTTGCGCAGCATTTTGGCCACGGCCATACTCACACCCAATGCTTTGAAGTTGGGCAATGCGCTGCCGGTCATGCCATCTACAACCTCCACTTTGGGGTTGGCTTTCATGGCCTTTACCAAGTTGGTGGTCAGGGATGTTGACAAATAAGGCTGAGCGGCAAAAAGCTCTGCGCCCTTCTCCAGCCATACAGCCATCAAGCGCTCACCCGTTTGCGGGCCGGCGGCCAGCTTGGGCAGAATGCAGAACTCCTCATGGCAATCGGGGTCCTCACGCTCACGATACAACGTGGTGATGGTGTTGCCATAATGCCCCAAGAACAGGGGGATGGGGGAGATGTGAAGGCTACCCACATGACGCAAGAAGGGAGAGGGTACATCACTGTAGGTACCACGGAACTTGGCTACCTGCCCCGGCAAGAACACCACGCTCACCCCGGTATTCAAATGCCCCAATATCTGCTCACGCACGGCGCGAGAGGTGGTGTGGCGAAAATCAAAGTACTCAATCTCTACGGATTTGGATTTGAGGAAATCCATAATCTCGTCCGAGGGCGGGAACGTGGGATCCACCAAGTAGCACACCTTGCCGTCCAGCAGGTGGTGCAATGCCCTGCCCGCCTCAATGCTGATGCGGTTGGGCATGTAGAAGCCCGGCGTTACGATGTTTTCTTTTCCGTGTACAATAAGACCGGCCATATTCGTTTTTGTTGTGTAAGTAAGTTGTTCTGTATGCATAAGAGCCGCCCCACGGGTTTGCCCCGACGTGGGCGGCTCCTGCCTGCGCATTCAGGAGCTGTATTATATTATACCAGCTCTTTTGCGTTTTGCCAGATAAAAATCCGGTTTTTTATCAGAATGTGTAGGTGGCACTGATACCGAATACCACGCCGAAGTTCTTGAACGGAATGTTATTGGGATTGCCGGATAAGTGCTTGGCATGAGAGCGACGGTTAGCATCAATACCGCCCTTGCCCAGCCAGTTGAAGCTCACGGAGGGGGTGAGGATGAAGTTATCCTTCACAAACCAGGGGGTGGAGAGCTTAATCCAGAATGCTTGGGAGCCGTTACCGCAGGCATTGTAAGGATCTGCAAAGTAGTCGGCAGTAGCGCTCATGGCCAAGGTTACAACACCCAGCACAGAACCCTCGGTTGCAGGCTTCACATTGGGGTTGAGCGGGAACTTGCCGGTGATGTACGGCTCGAACCACCAGCCCTGGATACCTTGGAAGGAGAGGCTGGTCTTAACACCGGCACTCAACCAGGGCATGCTGCGCGGGGTCCACTCGGGAGCGATGAATACTTCATTCACCACAGAGGCACCTTGGTTACGATAGTGCTTGGCCATTACACCCAGCAAACCACCGTGTACAAAGCTGTGACCAAAAGCAACATTCCAGTTCTCGCGAGTATACTTAGCTTCGGTGATAAGTGTAAACTGGTTCTCAATGTTCGGGCGTTTCAGAACCGTTCCTTCAGGGAGATAAACACCTGCAGGAGCACCAGGTCTAACAGCAGATAACGGAACGCGGTTCGCACCGGCTTTGATACCACCGTACAGAGTATGCCCGGAGGTGGGCACATGGTAAGCGATGGTGTGACCAAGAGACCACAGCTTGCTGCGCTTGCCGATGTCGTAGTTGAACTTGGCTGCAGCATAAAGGACGCTGTCACCCTGAGCAACGGAGTGAGATAATACATAGCCACGGCCGGTGTAGTTAGTCTCATAACCCACAGTCAGGCTGCCGGAAAGGCGCTTGGCGGAGAGAGCGGGCTCATTGGCAAGGGGATCCACCGTGATAGCGGTGGCCGGAGTGTCGGCAATGGCCGGGGCAGCAAACAAGGCTGCGAGCAGTAGATTACGTACTTTCATGTTTTGTATGTAGGTTGTGGTTTGTTTCCTCACTAGGCACTCTATCTTCCTGATAAAAATAGAGTACACTCTAAGTTTTGGTGAGATTATTGTAACAATTAGGTAGAGCTATGTCAAGAATTTAAAACAATTAATCTGAAAATGGGGTAAAAAAGGGCAAAAAAAGCCGTTTTCGCTAAGGAAAACGGCTTTTGAGGAGGGATAAAAGTTAATTTAATCTGAATTTCTCACGCGAGAGCGCGGGGAAAGCACAATGGGCACACCCGCCGCTTTGATGCGAGAGCGGATGGTATTGCGCAGGTAAGCGGCGTAGCTATCGGTAAGCAGGCGCTTATCGTTCACGAAAAGCACATAGGTGGGCACGGGGATGGTGGTGTACTTTTCATTAACGGCAGTTGTGGCATAAAAAAGCTTAAGGCGTTTTTTAAGCACACGGTGCTGGCCGGGGGGATTCATCTCCATAGCGCGCTGAAGCAGGCGGTTGAGCTCACCCGTGCCGGGCATGTTAAGGGCTTCCTCGCGCACGCGCGCAATAGATTTAAAGATGGCGGGCATACCCTCCCCCAACTTGGCAGAGACAATGGCAATGGGCGCGTAGTCCAGGAAGAAGAGATTCTCCTTAATATGCTCCTTAACGGCATCTTTGCGGGCAGAGAGGGGGGCATCCGGGCAATAGAGGTCAAACTTATTGACGATAATAATGCAAGGCTTGCTCTCTTTGGCAATGATGGAGCCAATGCGGCGATCCTGCTGGGTGACACCTGCTGCCATGTCGATAACGAGCAGGCAAATGTCTGAGCGGCGGATGGCCTTTTCGCTGCGCATGGCAGAGAACACCTCCACCGAGGTATCTCGCTTGGAGCGCGGGCGCATGCCTGCTGTGTCAATCAACACATAGGGCTGGTCATCGCGCGTGTAAGGAATATCGATGGCGTCTCGCGTGGTGCCGGCAACATCTGATACAATGGTACGCTTATCGTTCAGAATAGCATTCACCAAGGAGGATTTACCGGCATTGGGGCGGCCTACAATAGCCACACGAATGGGGGAGTCGGCGGATACCTCCTCGCGGTCGGGCTCTTCCTCGGGGGTGGCGGTGGGGTCTGCCTCTGCCTTAATGGGGGTGGCACCCAAGGCTTTGAGTTGGCGGTTGAGTTTATCTGCCAAGGTAGCAAAACCACGGCCATGAGCGGCAGAGGTGAACACATAGTCAGAGAACCCCAACTCTGCAAACTCGCCCAAGTTGAGCTCCTGCTTCTCGGTATCGGCCTTATTGAGCACCAGCAGCACGGGCACCTCGCTCTTGTGCAGGCGCGTGGCAATGGTCTTATCGATGGGGGTGAGGTGGTCTCGGCAATCGCACACAAACATGATGAGGTCTGCAGCCGCCAAGGCAATATCAGCCTCACGCTGCACTTGAGTGGCAAAGCCGTCATCCAGCGTGGAGCCGATACCGCCGGTATCTACCACCAGCGCATCGTAATCCGTAATACGGCAAGGGGCACTGAGGCGATCTCGGGTAACACCGGGTTGGTCATGCACAATAGCAATGCGGCGGGCTACCATCCTGTTAAAGATGGCAGATTTACCCACATTGGGGCGCCCTACTATAGCAATGGTGGGAGAAGACATGAGATTTTTCGTAAGGTTATAATATGATATCAGCGGTCTGCCGTGGTGCGAATTCCCGGCAAGTCATCCGGGCGCGTCTTCTTGGCAGGCGTAAGGCCTATGGACTTAATGGTGCCCCCGGCCGTAATAAGGTCCACCGGGCCACCGGTGCGCTGCAACACTTGGTAGCTGCGGCGGGAGCCGTCCGGCCCCATCACGGAGTAGGTAAAATACGTGGGGGTAGACTGGCAGAGCACGTGTAAGTTCTGCTTGCGGTCCATCATGACACGCGGGGCCATAAAGTTGAGGTATTGCCCCATGTAGCAGGCACCCACCACAGCGCCGGAGTCTGCATTGACCACTTGGCCGAAGAGGCAGTCCTTATCGCCTGCGCGCATGATTTTTACATTCATCTTGAGGCGTTTGCCGCCGGATTGAATGGCAAAAGTCTTAACACTGCCGCCATTTACCAAGGTAAAGGAGGCGCGGTTAGAGCTATAGGTGCTCTGCATATCGGGCATGCGCACCGTGGCCACAATCTTATAGCTGCCTACGGTGTTAAAATAGAAATAGGGGCGCAGGTTAACACGCACCTCGTGGGCAGAGCCGGGGTTCACCACAATCTTCTTGAAAGAGGGAATGGCCTTGGGAGCCAGCGGTTGGGAGGACCCGCTGCGGGTCAGGGTAAAATGCAACCATTGGCGGTCGGGCGTGTTGTCGAGCACCAAGGCCGTGTCGGTATGATTGGTGATTTTAAGTTTCACCACCACACCCTCACCCAGCAAGAACTCGCTGCGTTCCGGGTGAAGTCGCACGTCTACCTGTGCAGTAGCGTGTCCGGCTGCCAACAGGTAGAGAACCATCATGATAAGGCTGAGTATGTGTTTCATATCTTTAATGTTGGGTTAATAGGTAAGGGGGTCAGGGGTGCACCAGGCGGAACCCGTACAGGGTGTTGCGGGTGGAGCGGTCCGGCTCCGGCAGGGGCGGGGCATCTGCATCCGGGGCTAAGAGGATGGCACCGGCTCGGTAAATATCGGTCTGAGGGCTCAGGTCTGTCGTCCACTCATAGGTGCTGCGCTCTGCCCCGCCCTCTGCCGTGGCGGCATACAAAAGGCGGGCCGAGGGGAGCTCCGCCTCGCGGTAGCGGGCATACACCAAGGCATCCCAGTAAGAAACACCCACCACGGGGGAGTCCAAGCTGAGGATTTTACCCTTATACTCCTTGCCCTGAGTTGCGGCTTCCCATTGGGCATCCCAATCTGCCGGGCGACGGGTAGAACCATCGGACGGCACACCATCTACCAGGCGGCGGCGTTGGTCGCGGTTGAGTTTTTGGACATCCTCAAACACCAATAAAAATTCTCTGTACTCACGTATGCTGACAGGGCGCACATCTACATGCACCACCTCTTTACCACGGCGGCAGGTAATGGTGGAGCCATCATTAGCGGGCAAGGTATCCCCCACGGATGGGGCCAAGCACACACCGGCAATAGCAGCCACCACCGCCACAGCCACCCCGATACCGCCAATAATAAGGGAGCGCACCAACTTACGCCGATTACGTTTGGATTGGCGCACCACTGCCCCACGGGTAACGCCGCTGAGGCCGCTCACCTGCTCCTTCTTAATCTGTGGGGCGAGCTGCTCGCGCACCAGCGCAGCGGTATCTGCCAGGGCGGACCACTCCAGCGGGGCACCCTCGTAGCCATTGAGCATCCAATCCACCAACGTGGCAACACGGCTTTGCCCCGGAGTACCCGGCTTGGGCAAATGGGGCAACAGAGCCAAGGCTAAAGATTGCTGCTGCACGGGTACCAGCTCGGGCGTATGTTCACCCGTTTGCACGGGTGAGAGGAAGCTCACGCAGTCATCCTTTCGCATGTAAATATCATGCTCTGCCAAGCCACCTGCAGCCACGTTGCGGGCAGCGGCATCCTGATACAAGGCGGCGGCGGCCTCCACAATGACACATACCTGCGTGGCCGTGAGGCTCCCTTTATCCCGCGCAATGCGGGCTATATTGCGCCCCTCGGGGCGCTCTTGGGTCAGATACCAAATATCATCCGACACCATGGACTCAAACACCTGCGTAACATGCGGCAAAGACACCGCCACACGCGCACGGGCAGATGCCAAAAAGGCCTGCACCGCCTCATGGTCGGAGGCAGGCGGCAGCACCTCTACCACCACACCACGCTCTACATGGCTTTGGGTGGCTAAGTACAAAGCAGCCTCCCCACGGTTGCCGATATGGCGAGTGAGGGTATACACGCCCAAGCGGGTGGGCAGCTTCTGAAAATCGGGGCTATTCATCTGCGGTTTCGTTTTCCTCGGGGGTGGAGGGGTCTATTTCTTCAATAAACTCCGCAAAGGGTGTGGCAGCCTCCGTTTTCGTATTATCGGCAGGCTCCTCCGTTGTCGTTTCAGGTAAATCCGGTAAATTCGGCAGGGCGGGCAGTTCTCCGGTCTCCGGCAGGGCTAAGCCGTCATCCGGCAACAAAGAGGCAGGTGCCGTGTGCTTACGGGTGGCTTCTCTGGCGTTAATGAGCTGCTCATGCAAAATCAGTGCACTGGGGTTGCTGATACAGTCTATGGGCTCGCCCTTGTAAAAGAACTTAGCGGTAAAACCATAATAGGTCATCTCGCCATAGGCATCCTTCTCCTCACGGGTTAAGGGCGGCAGGTTGTAGGAGATGAGGATGTTCTCCTCGTTATCGCTCCAATCCTGGGTCTCATTCTCCCACATAACGGTGGGATCCGTGGGGGAGTAGCGAATCTTGCGATCATTCACCAGCACAAAGAATTGGATGTGGATAAAAATGTCCTGCGGGGATAAATCGGTCTCCGGTGCCACGAGAATGGGTAAACGCATGCTCACGCGTTCCCCGCTCTCGGGGTCCGTGGTGTGGCTGTGGGTGTAGGGGCCGAAGGAAACCTTACCACGCAGGTCGGACGGCTGCTCGAAGCCGTGTTTCAAGCGGCGGGAGGCACGGTCAAAATAAGCACCGGCACTACTGCGCATGTTGAACACGCGGGTGTAATACTCACGCGCTTTCTCAGGGTTCAACAACTTATCATACGCCATGCCGTAGTAGTACAGCAAGGCGGGGTGATCTGCGGAGATGAGGGAGGCCTCCTCAAAACTGAGAATGCAGCGGCGCATGTCTCCCTTTACCAAGGCGGCGATACCTTGGCGAATCAGGCGGTCCAAATCCTCGGCATCCTCTGCCTTGAGGCGGGCTTTGGCCTCTTTGTCTTCGAGTGTGTCGCTTTCTGTGGTATCTGCCACGGCATCCGCATGCTCAATCACCACCCCGGTTTCCTCATACACCAAGGTGCCGTAATCTGCTGCGCGCAGGGGAGGCGGCGCATTGTGATCCGTCACCTCCGGGGTGCTCGGCTCCTCCTGCTCCGGTAATGTAACAGCAGTGCCGGGGTTGCCACCCAAACCGGCAGAGCCGGACAGCGTACCCACAAAATCCACCGCTTGAGTTAAGGCTTTATCCAGCTGGGCGGCACGGCGCTCCGCCGCCACGGTTTGCAGGCGAGACAGCTCCAACTCGCGGCGCAGGGCCTCATTCTCCTCCGGCGGGGAGAGCGTATACAGCCGCTGCACTACACCGAACATCAACAGCACCAATTGCAACACCAACAGCCCGCCCAACACGGGCAGCACAAAGCGACGAGAGCACAAGGCCCTTGCCGCCAAGCAGATAAACTGCTGCGGGGACTTATAGAGGCGCGGCTCTTGCAGCTCAGGCTGCAGGGGTGTCGGCGTCTCGGTCTGTTTGTTCGTATTCAACAATATCTCCTTTATACAGGGCGAGCACGGCTTTCATAAAAGCCTCTGCAGGCTCGCCCTTATCTTTATTAAAGCCACCGTAGGTCATGCCGTCCACCTTCACCTTTTTGCCGTTAACAGTAAAATAGGCAATACCTTTGAACCCCGGCCCCCATTGGCGCAGGTCTATCAGCGTAATTTCGCTCACCTTAAAACTCTGCCCGGCAGCCGTCACCACACCCCCGCGCAGGGAGAGCTCTCGCTTGTAGGTGCGCACCACATAGTAAAGCCCCAGCAGCACTAATGCAAAGCCAACAACACTGCCTATCCATTGCTCGCGAATCGCCCCGGCATCGTACGGGTGCTCCCCGGGTTTAATGGGCATGCCCATGCGGCTCGTGTATTTCTCCCAACAGTTATGCCAATCTTGCATGGCTTGCAGGTCCATCACCTCTTGCGGGCATTGCATGGCGGCAGCACAATCGGCCGGCAGCGGGTAGCGGGACTCGCCCTCTACAGCCAGCAATTGGCCATCAGCCGTTTTCTCCGTTTTCAGCAAGGGGGTAGAACTTCTTGCTTGTTGCCAAGTAGCGGCATCCTGCGTTTTGACAGCTTCATCCCCCAAGGCGGCAAAGGCTTTGTAGCTGCATATCACCTCATTCTTTTTGGCATAGCCTATGGCACCATCATACACAAAGTAAAGGGAGAATCCGAAAAGGGCAAGTATCACGATACCGAAACGCACAAAGGTGTCGGTAGTGGCTTTACATATAATGTCTGTCTGGCTCATGCAACTATAAGGTAACATATTTTTATGCGTTTGCACAGCAAAAAGTACACGCGCGCGAATTCCTCTGCGTCATTATGAATGCAGGCATATCCACAGATGTCCCAAAGTTTGGGGAATTATAGCCATTGGGTACTCTTAAAACTCGTTCAATCCATTTATTTTACATCTTGCGAGCGTTAGCGAAGCCAAATGTATAGAGCCCGTGGTAGCGGGCGAAATATGATAGCGAGGGGTGAGCCCGACAAGCGCAGGCGCAGGCGGGCGCAACCCCTCGTAGTAAAAAATATAAAGGAGCCCGTGAAATGGGCGACAGAAAGCGAGGCGTAGAAAAAAAGCTCCGCTATATAAAACGACACATTACCCCATCATGTTTACTTCCCTTACGGGACATAATCCGTTGAAAAGCCATTCTTCTCAAGGAAGTGTGTAAATTCTTCTCTTACAGAGCGATATTTATGATGTTCTTTCTGTTTTTCAATATATTTGATAACGGATTCTTTATTCGATTCGCTTACCGAAAAAACGCCGTATCCCTCTTGCCAAGAAAACTCCTTGTAATCCTGATGCAAACTTTTTATCCATTTGCTTGTATTGGCTTTAATAACACGCACAAAATCAGATAGCCTTGATGCGTGCGGCAACGATGTTAAAACATGTATGTGATCAGGACAGCCACCCACCATATAAGCACAACCCGACAGAGCACGAATAATCCCGCCGATATAGCGGAATATCTGCGGCAAATCCTCTTCCTTCATCATAGTCCCATAACATTTGGTATGAAAGATAATGTGGATATAAACATTGATGTATGAACGTCCCATATAATAAATATACTTATATGCGTGATGTTATCATTATATATACGCGTGGGAACAATTGGAGGGTTTGATTTATGTTGATAGATCAATTGGCAGATGTGGAAGAGCCCCCGCGAGCGTTAGCGAGCCGAATTTTTGAGCCCGTGAAGCGGGCGACATTTCAAATAGCGAGTGGTGGAGCCGCGCAGCGGCGCAACCACTCGAATTAATTAATTATAAAGGGAACCCGTGAAACGGGTGACACTTAAGTCATGTTAAAAT
>JAFQEF010000033.1 GCA_017399165.1 Akkermansia sp. | reverse complement strand
CTTCTTCTCAATGCTGTCGTGTCGATGTTGAATCCCATTCTGCACGATGTATAACAAGCGGAATTTCTAAAATCACACCTTATATTTTATTCCATGGTTTAGCTGCCACCCCGCCATTCGGCGGGGTTCAATGTATTTTTTGTATATAGCAGGGGCTTGCGCCCCTGCCTATTGGCTGCCACCCCTGCGGGGTTCGTATTTATTTTTGCATAATTCCCGAGGTTTCCGTCTTCGGCAAGCCTACGCCGTGACAAGCCGCCGCTAGCGCGGCTCCACGCCCGGGCTATTCTATGGCGCCCCTCGCCGGGGCTCAATAATTCGGCTCGCCGGCGCTCGACTTCTCCCCACAACTACCAATTTGTAGGGGCACCGGAGATCCGTAGGATGCAAGATAAATAGTTTTTGTTGAGTTTTTAGAGATGACTAAATATGAAATTAATTCAACGCCAGACTTAAGGCTACCGCAATTTTCAAAACTATCGCTTGAGAGTATCAGTCAAATGAGAATACGTGCAGGTATGAAAAAATGAAATTTCACAAAGTTTTCGCTCGACTCGAAAAGGCTCGCTGAAATTTTAACGATTTGGCGAGTATTGTAAAACCTCATTTTGGAGAAACGGTTGTGGAGGATGTTAAAATTTGCACAATCTCTTCATCACCCCACCCTGCTGCGTATTCAATTGGAGTACCTCCTCCGTTATCTTTGATATAGGGATTTGCTCCATGGCGCATTAATATTTTGCAAGCTGCTATATTTCGGCTACATTGTGCATGATGTAGAGGTGTTGCTCCTTCATTATCTCTTGCATTTATATTAGCGCCATACCCAAGTACCAACTCTATAAGACCATCATACCTTTCGCGTTCGTAACCAGCGTTAAGTCCACCGCAAACCCAATGTAATATTGTTTCTCCCAAATAGTCATTGCGTTTGTCTGTTGCATTAGGATTTGCGCCTGCCTTTAGAAACAGAGCAGTATCACCATAAAAACATCCACCATGAGCAGCATTTAATAGAAAATCATTATACATATCCGGCGTTATGTTGTGTTTTTCTCGCAAGAATCGTTGAGCTTCTTGTTGAGTAAATGCATCAACTTCGCTTAAAGTAATCCCATAATTTGTAGAATATTCATGTGATAATTGGCAAGCATTCAACATCACGCAAATGAAAGACATTATAAATATCGCAAGTGTTTTCATTAGATATAAATTTTATTTATCATCAGGAATGGGTCAGTATGCTCCGCCGCCCCGAACACGCACAGTATATAGCAATGCTCTGTCATGTCAATACCAAAATAGGGCCTTGAAAACATTTTTTCTGTATTGACTTAGTTTTAACTAACGCTCAATATATTACCGACATGAACATTTTAAACGTAACTCAAGCCGTTTTTAGTCCCACAGGAGGTACGCAGCGCATTGCGGATGCCATTGCCGGGGGAATGTCCGTAAACAAGGTAGATTTGTGTGCCGAGGTGGAGCCTTTGCCGTTGCTCACTCCGCTCATGGCTGTATTGCCGGTGTATGGCGGGCGTTTGCCTGCCGTGGCAGTGGAGCGTTTGCGCAAGATTAAAGGGCAGGGGCAGCCTGCCGTGGCTGTGGTGGTGTACGGCAACCGTGCCTATGAGGATGCCTTGCTTGAGCTCAAGGAGGTACTCACGGATTGCGGCTTTGTGGTGGTGGCTGCTGCTGCCTTTATTGCAGAGCATTCTATTGTGCGCAGCATTGCTGCCGGGCGCCCCCATGCAGGGGATATGGCAGCCGCAGCAGATTTCGGTAAAGCGGTAGCTGCCAAGTTGTCCGCCGATGACAAGAGCCCCGTCACCGTGCCCGGCAATTATCCTTACAAAGACCTGCCCAAAATGCCGGTAACGCCCCTTACAACTGATGCCTGTGGCGGTTGCGGGCGTTGCGCACGCTTATGCCCCACGGGGGCAATCCCGTCTGCCGCCCCGCATACCACAGATGCTGCCAAGTGCATCCTTTGTATGCGCTGTGTGGCCATTTGCCCGCGCCGCGCACGTATCATGCCGCCCCCTGCGCTGGAGATGTTCACCCAGCGCCTCAACGCCGTGGCTGCTGAACCGAAAGCCCCCGAAATCTTTTTGTAATTTTTCAATAAAGATATGAAAAAAGGCAGCCGTTATATTAAAACGGCTGCTTTTTTACATTCTGTCGGGCAGGGGGAATCGGTAGGCGGTTTGCTCGCCGTTGAGGAGGTTTAGTTTAAAAGAGAAGGGGATGCTTGCCTTTTGTCGCGGTCCGATGGGTTTGGGTTTAGTTATGTACCAATGATTGCTGTTACGTACAGCGGTGGTGCTGCTGTACTCTATCTCTGCCACGCCGTTTACATGAACGGTTACCCCTGCGGAGTGCCCGCACTGAATCCGGATAACGCCATTTTCGTTGTCAAACATGGGTGGCGGGTTTATTAACAGTCCCCCATTGGGGTCGAGGGGGTAGAGAACCTGCCCATCAGTATCAGTAATGCTGATTTGCGGCAGAGTGGCGGAAAAAACATGGCCCTCGGGCATGTTTACCTTAAAATCAAGACATAACGGTGGTGCTGCAATGATGCAGCCGCCTGTGCGGTGGCGATTCATTCGGGTTCGGAGAGTGTCTATCTGCACACTTTGTAACTCAATTTCAATATACGTGGGAGTCTGCGGTTGAGATGGGGTAATCATTTTTACCCCCGTATCTTCCGGGAATGTTTCATGCCAAGCCCCGCAGGCGCACAGGATGCAGGAGTCCAATGCTACTATGGCAAGACGATTCATCAATGGCTTAAATAAGGTGCCCCATGCGGTCTCGCTTGGTGTCAAGGTAGGCCTTGTTATCCTTGTGGGCGGGTATGTTGATGGGCATTTGCTCTACAACCTCGAGTCCGTGGCCGGCAAGGCCCACGATTTTCTTGGGGTTGTTGGTGAGCAGGCGCAGCTTGGTGATGCCGAGGTCTCGCAGGATTTGCGCGCCCACGCCGTAATCACGCAGGTCGGGGGCAAAGCCCAGCTCAATGTTGGCATCCACCGTGTCAAGCCCTTGCTCTTGCAGCTTGTAGGCGTGCAACTTGGCAGAGAGCCCAATGCCGCGCCCCTCCTGTCGCAGGTAGAGCAGCACACCGCCCTCTTGAGCAATGCGGCGCATGGCCGTGTGCAGCTGGCTGCCGCAGTCGCAGCGGCGGCTGCCGAACACATCGCCCGTAAGGCACTCGCTGTGTACGCGGCACAGCACGGGCTCGGCAGGGTTAATCTCACCGTGCACCAGGGCTAAGTGGGTTTGGCCGTCCACCTTTGAGTGGTAGGAGTGGCATGTGAACTCCCCGAAATCCGTAGGCAGTTTTACGACCTCTTCTTTAATGATAAGCTTTTCCGTATGCTGGCGGTGCTCAATGATTTGGGCGAGGGAGCAGGCTTTGAGCCCGAATTTGCGTTGGAACTCGCCCAGCTCGCCAAGGCGGGCCATGGTGCCGTCTTCCTTCATGATTTCGCAGCAAACGCCAACGGGTTCCAGCCCGGCGATGCGCAGCATATCCACCGTGCCCTCTGTATGCCCGGCGCGGCGAATCACGCCACCCTCTACCGCACGCAGAGGGAAACAGTGGCCGGGCTGAACAAAGTCATCCAACGTGGCCTTGGGGTCCGCCAGTTTCATGGTGGTGATGGAGCGCTCGAACGCGCTGATGCCCGTGGTGGTGCCCTCCTTGGCATCCACACTCACGGTAAAGGCGGTATGCAGTTTTTCCGTGTTATGTTGGGCTTGCATGGGCAGGCCCAGGGAGTCCACCTTTTCCGGTGCCATGGGCACGCAGATGAGGCCGCGTGCATGCGTGGCCATGAAATTGATATTTTGCGGGGTGGCAAATTGCCCCGCGCACACAAGGTCTGCCTCATTTTCACGGTGCGGGTCATCCGTCATGAGTATGAGCTTGCCCATGCGCAGGTCGCAGAGCACCTCCTCCAGCGGGTGGTAGATGATGGGGTCCGTGCCATCCGCCACGGGAACCGCGGGGGCCGGTATCTCGACAGGGGCGGGGGCAGGGGATTGCTGCTCTTCTTGCGGGAACTCGGGCATGGGCTCGCCGCTTACTGCGGCATCACACTCGCAGATAAAGCTGTTCATATCAAATACACCGTTTTTGGAGGAAAACTCGATATTTTTCATGACTGTGTAAAAATGAAGTTCGGCGGCTCGCAACACGGGCGGCGCGAGCCGCCGAACAGAGATAAGGTTATTTGCAGATTTACTTATTCATTTTTGCCCAAGAGTCGCGCAGACTCACGGAGCGATTGAACACGGGGTGCTCGGGGGCGTGGTCGTAGCGGTCTGCCACAAAGTAACCCGTGCGCTCAAACTGGCACAAGAACTCGGCGGGGGCCTCTGCCAAGGCAGGCTCTACCACGGCATCTGTCAACACGGTAAGGGATTCCTTGTTGAGGGAGGCCAGGAAGCCCTCGGGGTTGGCATCCGGTGCTTCGTCGCTGAACAAGCGGTCGTACAGGCGTACCTCTGCCTTCACGCCATATTTGGCAGATACCCAATGGATGGCGCCCTTGCAGCGAATTCCCTCCGGCGGGTTGGTGCCGATGGTGCCGGGCAGTACCTCGGCATGCACCTCGGTCACATTGCCGTCGGCATCTGCCACGTAGTCTTTGGCAATAATGCAGTAGCCACCACGCAAACGCACACACACGCCGGGGCTGAGACGCTTGTATTTCTTGGGCGGGTCTACCATAAAGTCCTCTTGCTCAATCCACACTTCTTTAGTGAGGGTGAGCTTGCGGTTGCCCAGCTCGGGTTTCTCGGGGTTGATGACAACCTCCACTTCCTCCTCATGGTCGTCTGTCAGGTTGGTCAGCACGAGCTTAAGGGGCTTGAGCACGGCCATGCGGCGCTCTGCATTGGCATTGAGCTCGCTGCGTACAGCGTTCTCCAGACGGGCAACATCGGTATTGCCGTTGAACTTGGTAATACCCACGCCCTCGCAGAAATCTACAATGGCCTTGGCGGGGTAGCCTCGGCGGCGCATACCGCAAATGGTGGGCATGCGGGGGTCATCCCACCCGGCAACGTAGTTTTCCTCTACCATTTGGCGCAGTTTACGCTTACTCATTACGGTGTAGGTGATGTTGAGGCGAGAGAACTCGCGCTGCTGCGGGCGAGAGCCTGCGGGGATGGGGCAGTTCTCAATCACCCAATCGTAGAGCGGGCGGTGGTTCTCAAACTCCAGTGTGCACAGGGAGTGGGTGATGTACTCGTAGGCATCCTCCAGCGGGTGGGCAAAGTCATACATGGGGTATATGCACCAAGTGTTGCCCGTGTTGTGGTGGTGGTCGTAAGAGATGCGGTAAATCACGGGGTCTCTCATGTTCATGTTGCTGCTGGCCATATCAATTTTGGCACGCAGCACGGCACCGCCCTCGGGGAACTTACCCGCCTTCATGGCCTCGAACTGTGCCAGGTTCTCCTCTACACTGCGGTCTCGGTAGGGGGAGTGAATGCCGGGGGTGGTCAGGTTGCCACGCTGGGCTCGCATGGTTTCGCGGTCTTGCTCATCCACATAGGCCAGCCCGTTTTTAATGAGGTGCACGGCGCACTCGTAGTAGAAATTAAAAATATCGGATGCCCAGTACAGGTGCTCACCCCAGTCAAACCCCAACCACTTGATGTCCTCTTGTATGGAATTGACGAACTCGACATCTTCCTTGCAGGGGTTCGTATCATCGAAACGCAGGTGGCACACCGCTCCTTGTTGGGCGTATTCCTTCGCTACACCGAAATCCAGGCAGATGGCTTTGGCGTGTCCGATGTGAAGGTAGCCGTTAGGCTCCGGCGGAAAACGTGTAATGGGTGCTTTGCAGTGACCCTCTGCAAGGTCACTAGCTATCCATTCACGTATGAAATCTCGTTTCGTTTCTTCGTTCGTCATACGCGCGTATTCTATCATTCTTACCCCCAAAATCAAGCTCATTCCGACAACTGACGCACAAAACGCCACATGCCGGGGCTACATGGCGTTTTCCGCGCACCCGGGCTCTGCCATTTACAGCTTGACGTTGCGCATGTCGCCGGTCTCTTGCAGGGCGAGGTGGAATGCGTATGCCTTGGCTAAGTTGTGCGGGGTATGCCCTTTGGGGGTAAGCTCTACATAGCGGCGGAGCAGGGGCTTGTAGTCCGGGTGGGCGCAGTTCTCGATAATGAGCTCTGCGCGCTGGCGGGGGGATTTGCCGCGCAGGTCTGCTATGCCTTGCTCGGTAATGAGCACGCGTACATCATGCTCTGTGTGGTCCACATGAGATACCATGGGTACAATGGCGGATATGCTGCCACCCTTGGCTACGGAGGGGCAAGAGAAAATGGTGATGGCTGCTGCACGGGCAAAGTCGCCACTGCCGCCAATGCCGTTCATTACTTTGTTGCCGAGCAGGTGGGTGGAGTTGACGTTGCCGAAGATGTCTGCCTCTATGGCGGTATTCATGCAAATGAGCCCCAACTGGCGCACCACGGCCGGGTTGTTCGTCATCTCTGTGGGGCGAAGCAAAACTTTGTGTTTCCAGTAGTCAAAGTCGCGGTATATCTCCTCCATGGTGTCATCGCAAACAGACAACGAGCAGCCACTTGCAAAAGTGATTTTGCCTTGCTTTATCAGGTGAATCACTGCCTCTTGTATTACCTCCGTATACATTTTAACGGGGGGAATAACGCCGGAGCGCCCCAGTGCGGCCAATACGGCGTTGGCCACGTTGCCCACACCGCTTTGAATGGGCAAAAAATCTTTCGGTATGCGCCCCACGCGGTACTCATGCTCCAAAAAACGAATGACGTTTTCGCCGATTTTATCCGTTACGGCATCTCCCGGGCGGTAGGGGGGCAAGCCATCCTTAAGGTGCGTGTGTACCACGCCCACAATCTTTTCCGGGTCTACCTGCACATACGGCGTGCCGATTTTTTCCTCGGGTGCTACCAGGGGAATGGGCGTGCGGTTGGGCGGATCCTCGGGTATGAAAATGTCATGTATCTCTTTGAGGCAGGGCTTGTGGTAGCTGTTGAGCTCCACGATGATGCGGTCTGCAAGCAAGCAGAAATCTGCGGAGGACCCCTGGCTCATGGTAAAGGTAATCTTGCCGTCATCCGTTACCTCGCAAGCCTCCACAATGGCTGTTTTGACGCGGGGGATGATGCCGTAACGCATGTTCTGCGCAAAGAGGGAGATATGCGGGTCTTGGTAAGATACCTCGGCGTTGTTGATTTGCGCGCGCGTCAACGGGCAAGACATATAGGGCATGCGCATGGATACAGCCTCTGCGGCAGCCAGCTCACCGTCCACGGCCGCACTGTTGGAGGCCCCGCACATGACCTTGAGCTTGAACGGCCTGCCTGCGGCGTGCTCGGCCTTGGCTTTTTCTGCTATGGCCTTGGGTACCACTTTTACGGCACCCGCCTCAGTGAATCCGCTCACGCCTATACACTCGCCATCCTCTATCATGGCGGCGGCTTCTTCTGCTGTTAAATTCTTGTAGCGCATATCCTCTGCCCGTTATTTTGACATAAAGTTAGAGTCGGGTCAAGCTTTATTTTCTCATTATTATCTAATTTGAGAAAATCGGGGTGTTATACGAAAAAAAACGCGTCCCGGGGAGGGGGACGCGTTTTTGAAAAACAGCTCAAAAAGAGTCTTTACTTCTTTTTGGTAACATTGCGCATGTTACCGCGTTTTTGGGCTTCGAGCTGCTTTTGCTGCTCCTCAGCCATACGCTGAATCTTGGCAAAGAAACCCTCCTTCTTGTTCTTACCGGTGGCGGTGGCCCCGGCAGCAGCCTCTTCAAGGGTGGGCTGGGGCAAGCGGCGGATGATAAGAGTTTGAATGATGGAGATGATGTTGGTGGTGGTCCAGTACAGAGCCAGTGCGCTGGGGTAGGTGTAACAGAAGAGGAAGAAGAGCACGGGCATGAACTTCATAATCTTCTGCTGCATGGGGTCGCCTGCGGCGGGGCTCATCTTCATCATGGCAATCATGGATGCCGCCATGATAAAGGGCAGAATATTGAGAGGCAGGCCAAGAATGTGGCATACGGTATCCGGCTGGGAGAGGTCCGTCACCCAGAGCAGGAAGTGTGCGCCACGCAGCTCTGCGGCGGTTTGCAATACATAGAAGAATGCAAAGAAGATGGGGATTTGCAGCAGCATGGGCAAGCAACCACCCAAGGGGGAGATGTTGTATTTTCTGTACAAAGCCATCATCTCCATGCTGGCACGCTGGCGGTCATCGCCGCAGCGTTGCTTAATCTCCTGCATCATGGGTTGCAGCAGGCTCATGCGCTTCATACTCATGTAGCTCTTGTGGTAGAGCGGCCAAATGAGCAAGCGTATCACAAAGGTCATCACAATGATAGCTACACCCCAGTTGCCGAACCAGGAGGAGAAGGTGTTAATCATCCAGTTCATGGGGTAGCTGATGAGGTATACCCAGCCGTAGTCCATGATGTCGTCAATCATGCGGAACTCCTCCGTCATGGCGGCAAGCATCAGGTTGTATTTGGGACCGGTAAAGGTCTCGTAGGCAAAGTTTTGTGTGGCACCTGCGGCAATGTTGGCAGCGGGCATGCCAAAGCCCATGAGCAAGCCTTTGACGGAGCTGTCGGCATCCGGCAATTTGAACTCTGCGGGGGCTGCATAAATGGCATCTGCACTGGCAGTGCCGCTCTCTCTGGCGGGCTGAATGATGGTGGCGTAGTACTGGTTCATCAGGCCGCCCCACTCCAACTTGCTATAGTCGGTGTTGTAAATGCGTTTTTTGTCGGACCCGAAGAAAAGCGGGGTGAAAGAGCCCGCATCCTCCTTCTCAAAGTTGCCGTTATCGAGGGTGATGTAATAGGTGTACACAGAGCCCTCATTGTCGTTGACTGGGCAGATGCTGCCGCCGTACAAGCCCCAGTTGTTGAGCACCAGGTTGGTGGCAGATGTGTTGTGAATGGAGATGTCTACACGCAGCGCGTAGGCGTTGCCCTCCAGCGTTTCATCCCCCTGTTGCAGGGGCACCATGCTGAATGTTTTCGTGACACTGAATACGCAGCCGTTGTATTGCACGGTATTACTGGCAATGGTGACAGAGGTGGGCGTTTCGCTGACCTTGCTGTACACGGAGCTGTCATACAGAGGCTCGTTATCGTCGCTCAGGTTGAACATGAGCGTGCCGATACCGTAGTGCTTTTGCCCCACGGGGGTAATGCCGTTGATGCGTACATCCCCCAGCTCTTCCGGCTTGGTGCTGTCCACCTTTTGCTCCAACATTTGGGCGTTCATGATACCGCCACCAATGTTCTGGATGCTGAACTTGGCAATTTCCTTACCCTCTGAGTCCTTGGAAACCAAGGTGTGCAGGGTGCTCAGGGCCGGCTCTGCCACAACGGGGGCTGCCGGTTGCTCTGCCGGTGCCGGGCTTGCTGCCTGCTCCGCCGAGGCGGCTGCCTGGGCATTGTCTGCCGGGGCTGCGGCCTGCTGTGTGTTGGTGGGTGTAGCTGTTTGGGTAATAGCGGGTTGCTGAGCGGCCTCTGCGGCTTGCTTTTCTTCTTGCAAGCTCTTGGAGTACCACCAGTTAAGCCCCAAAAGAGCTACACATGAACTGACGACGATGACTGATGTTTTATCCATAAAATTGAAAATGGGTAGGGTTAAGCGTTTTTAGGCTTGCGGGGCGGTACGGGGTCATAGCCGTATCCTCCCCACGGATTACAACGTAAAATTCTCCAAATGCCCATGCAAGTTCCTTTAAAGGCTCCGTGTACTTGCACGGCTTCTATAAAATAGGTGGAGCAGGAGGGCTCATACCTGCACCCGGAGTGCGGCCCGCACAACGCATGAAGCGGTTTGCTCAGAAACCGCTTGTAAAATCTGACCGGGGCTATGACAATGAGCTTCAGCATGGTTGTGTGTGTCGGAGCATGCGGGCCATCTGTTTCAGAAAATCCTTTTCCAAACCGGCATAATCTGTCATGGCGGCGCGGTTGCGCAATACGATGACTACATACAGCCCGCGTGCCAGCGGCTCGCCGTGTGCTCGCAATATCTCCCGCACGCGGCGGCGCAGGGTGTTGCGCAATACGGCATGCCCAATGCGCTTGGTGGTGATAATGCCGAAACGGGACCCCGCCTCTGCGCCCTCTTTCAACGGGGCTGTGCTCAGAATAAGGAAACGCCCTGCTTCAGTGCTGCCCTCGTTGCGCACCATGGCGAACTCCGAGGCTCGTTTCATGGTTTGGCTACGCTTGAGCTGCATCTTACAACAGGACGTTGCGTGCTCCCGGGTCTGCGCGCTCCGTTGGCTCTCACCATCATGCAGCGCGCTTTACCCGCTGTAAATTAAACACCGTGCTGTACAGTGTGGCGCTTGTAGTGAATCTCCACACCCTTGGGCAGAAGACGCTTGCGACCCTTGGCACGACGGCGGGCGAGGATGGCGCGACCGTTCTTGCTAGCCATGCGGGCGCGGAAACCGAACTGGCGCTTGCGGCAGCGCTTGGAAGGCTGGTATGTTCTCTTGCTCATAATCTTGTTTCTATGTTTGCGTTAAAAGTTTCTCTGTTCCGCTCTCGCGGTCGGGGCGAGATATGATACTCTATTTTGAGCACATGTCAAGCCTGTTTCTTCTTTTTTGGCAATTTTCTTCCGAAAATACCATTTTTATCAGGCATCTGCCACCATAAATTTGAGCTCAGCCTCACAGGTGACATCCCCGTTGACCAAGCAGCGGGCATTGCATACGCCGATGGCGCCACGCATCTTGGTAAGCTCGGTCTCGATGATGAGCACATCCCCCGGTACCACGGGCTTGCGCCATTTTACTTTGTCGCAGCTCATGAAGTAGCCGATCTTGCCTTGGTTCTCCGGCAAGCGCAGCATGAGGATGGAACCTACCTGAGCCATGGCCTCCAGCTGCAATACGCCGGGCATTACCGGCTTGCCGGGGAAGTGGCCTTGGAAGAATTGCTCATTCATGGTCAGGTTCTTTTGGCCCACGCACTTGTTCTCGCCCTCAAAACCGAGGATGCGGTCTACCATCATGAAGGGGTAGCGGTGCGGAAGCAACTTGAGCACCTCGCAGGTGTCCAGCACTGTGTCGCCGGAGGGGAAGATGAAAGGCTTGGGCTTCATGGCTTCCATGCTCTCGTACTTCTTCTGCAGGGTTTGTGCCATCTGGGTGTTGATGCCGTGCCCGGGCATTACGGCGATAACGTGCCCCAAAATGCGGTGGCCGTTAAGTATTAAGTCGCCCACCATGTCCATGGCCTTGTGGCGTGCGCATTCGTTGTGGAAACGCAGCCCGCCGGCGCAAATGTACTGGTCCCCCTTAATCACAATGGCGTTATCCAGCGTGCCTCCTTGTATCAGGCCTTTGTCCAGCAGGGGCTGCACATCCTCATAGAAGCAGAAGGTGCGGGCGGTGGAGAGCTCTTTCTCGTACATCTCAGGGTTCACCTCAGAGGTGAAGTACTGCGTTACTCGCCCCTCGGGGCCCACGGCTGTTACAGATACGCGGAATTTCTTGTCGGGCATGATGATAATACGACTGCCGTTCTTGTTCTCCACTTGAATCGGCTCGCGAATCTCCCATACATGGCAGGGGGCATCCTGCTCTTCTATACCGGCCTGCTTGATGAGGTTGACATAAGGGGCGGCAGAACCGTCGCCGATGGGCGGCTCGTTGGAGTCCATCTCAATAATGGCGTTGTCTACACCCATGCCGGTAAGGGCAGAGAGAATGTGCTCTACGGTGTGTACCTTTACAGACCCCACTGCCAGTGTCGTGGCGCGCTCTACTGTTTGCACCAGGGCGGCGGATGCGGCAATGAACGGTTTATCCGGCAGGTCAATACGGCGGAACTTCAACCCGGTGTTCGGCTCAGCCGGCTTGATGGTCAGGCGTACGGGTAACCCCGTGTGAAGGGACGTGCCTTCAATGGAGGCACACTTTTTAAGAGTTCTCTGCATCTGAATAGCCATAATACGGTCGTATTCTACACCATACTCCACCTTTTGTGAAGTCAAAAATTGCAGTGTTAGACTATTTACAGCTATTTTTCTTGCCCGTTATACGGGTAAAATGCCCCAAAATTTGATTATGCGGTATATTTTTCTTGCTAACATTAAAAAAAAGGTATAGAAGAAGGTGTATGGCAACAACTATTGAAAATTTAAAGACCGCTATTATCGGCGAGAGTACGGCATGCGCCATGTATGCTTCTTTTGCAAGCAAAGCTTTGCAAGAGGGCTATCCGCTCATTGCCAAATTGTTTGAAGCTACCTCCGCCACGGAGCGTATTCATGCTGCTAACCACACCAAGGCTTTGGTGAAGATGGGTGAGCAGCCCATTGAGTATGATATGAGCTGGCACGTGGGGACTACGCTTGAGAACCTGAAAGAGGCCCTTAAGGGTGAAACCTATGAGTATACCGAGATGTATCCGCCCATGGTGGCCCAAGCAGAGGCAGAGGGGGCTAAAGATGCCCTGCGCAGCTTCAATTGGGCCCTGGAGGCAGAGAAAGTTCATGCCGCCATGTATGCAGAGGCCATCCGCCAGCTGGAGAGCGGCGAGCCCCTCAACCTGCCCGCCGGCTATGTGATTTGCCCGCTGTGCGGCGATACCTTCCCGGCAGAAACCGCGCCCGACAAATGCCCGCTGTGCAACATGCCCAAGGCTAAGTACATTGCTCTGCCGTAAGGTAGCTTTTTACCAATTTCTATACAGGCCGGGGTGGTATTCGCCCCGGCTTTTTTACTTATTGCCCCATGGCTGTACGGATAACGGGGATAAGGAGCAGAATCACCAGCGTGATAAACGGAATCATCAGCCCTATGCCTCGCAATACCCTCTTGGCGCGGCGGTTGAGTATCCACCGCCGTACTACCAAAATGCTGCCGATGAGGCTCACTAATACAAAGGGTATAAAATAGTTGAAGCTCAGGGCCGGTAAGGTATATCTCGGGGTCGGTAAAGTATAATGCTGCATGCTTGAGGAGGTGCAGAAACAAAGCCAGAAACACAGCGCAAAAGCCGTACCCAACGTGGCGTTAATGGCAACTTTGCGCTCCGGCCGTATGCGGCGGAACGGGCGCATCCACATAAACAGCAAGATGTGCCCCGGTATCAGGGCTATTGCCCCCGGGAACAGCCCTTGCGCAAAACTCGGTAACACGCAATTAAAGATGCGCAGCGGGTCGGTCATCAGCAGGCTGCCGGCAAAGCCCCCGCTCAGCTCCGCAAGCCGCCATTCAATATGGGGCGTAATTTTTGCAGCAAACGGCAGGCAACATGCTATGGGCAATAGCATACCCGCTATGGTAAAGGCTATACTTTTGAGCCGCTCCCCACTATTAACCCACAGCATCAATACCAACAACGGCACCCAAAATACCATTTGGCTCAAAGTGGTGAGCAGGGCTACCCCTATGCCCACACCCTCCATAAAAAAGTGGCGAGGGCAGAAACGCTCTCTCTTGCCTCTCGCCCATATCAACACGTGGTACATGCATACGGTTTGCATAACCATGGGAAGCTCAGCTGCTTTACAGCAAAACTCCGGGCAAAACAGGAACATGAGCCCCGTAATGGCCCATGCTGTGCTGCGCCTTACAAACAAGGCGGCTGTCTTGAGGCAATACAGTAACCAAAACCCGATGAGGATGCTATGCAACGCCAACAACAGGGTGTGGTGCCCGTATCCCCACATAAGCCCGATATACCACTCCAGCTTGGAGAGTGGCCCGGCTAAATCCCCCACTTGAAACTCCGTGCGAAACGGTTCGCTTAACGGTGTGTAGCTCATGAGCAAATAACTCATGACGGTAAAAAACAGCCATGCGCTTTTTTGCTCGTGCTCGTGCAAAATGGCATGAATGCCGGGGCGATATACATTGCTGGTATCTTTGGCGGACATATGCGTTCTGTCATTCTAAATCAGCCCTCACCCCAAGTCAAGCAGAAAACGCTTGCCTCTG
This sequence comes from Akkermansia sp., assembly GCA_017399165.1. Taxonomy (GTDB): domain Bacteria; phylum Verrucomicrobiota; class Verrucomicrobiia; order Verrucomicrobiales; family Akkermansiaceae; genus Akkermansia. The sequence continues at coordinate 3,576 of JAFQEF010000033.1, read as the reverse complement.
CAACTGTTTTTGAGAGAAAACGGCTGGTGTGGCGTCAGACTCCGTTGAAATGTATTCCTTTTTCATACGGCGGCCTGTGGTGGCTATTTGTGTGGCGTTGATGCTGGTGCTGGGTGGGTTGATTACCGCGTTATCCTTGCCTGTGGCGCAGTACCCCGACATTGTGCCGGCAGAGGTGCAAATCTCCACCTCTTTTCCCGGGGCGGATTGCCAAACGGTGGTTGACTCCGTGGCATCTCCCATAGAGCAGCAAATGAGCGGGGTGGAGGGCATGGAGTACATGACCTCAACCTCCACCAATGAGGGGAGCATGAGCATGTCTGTTCTGTTTGATATTGGTAGCTCGGCAGATATGGATCAAGTGCTCTCATACCTGCGCTATGCTCAGGCCTCTGCTCAGTTGCCGGCAGAGGTGCAGCAAATGGGGGTAACCATGCGCTCCCTGAGTGGCCCGCCTATGTTAATGTATGTGTTGCGCGCCCCGCAGGGAGATTACGATGCCGTGTGGCTCAGCAACTATGCCTACATTAATTTCGTGAATCCCCTGTTGCGCACTCCCGGGGTGGGCAATGTGCAGGTGTTCGGGGCAGGGGAGTACGCCATGCGCATTTGGCTCAACCCTCAAAAAATGGCGGCTCTGGGTATAACGGTGCAGCAAGTGCAAAATGCCGTGCAGCAGCAAAACCGCGTGAATCCCATCGGCAAAATCGGTGCGGCTCCCTCCCTGCCGGGGCAGCAGTCCACCTACACCGTCCGTACCCAAGGCCGTTTGAAAAGTGCAGAGGATTTCAGGAATATCATTCTGCGTGCAGACCCCGATTCTCTGGTGCGGCTCAGCGACGTGGCGCGTGTGGAGCTGGGCTGCCAATCTTATAACATGAGCTCATCTTACAACGGAGAGGCCTGCGCCATTATCGCCATATCTCAAAGCCCCGGTAGCAATGCGCTCAAAACTGTGCAGGCTGTCGAAAAGACTCTGGCTGGTCTCTCTCTTGCGCCCGGTTTGGAGTTGCGGCAAGCCTTGAACACCACGGCGGGTGTCAGCCTGGGGATTCAGGATATCTTGGTAACACTAGGGGTGGCTTTGCTTTTGGTCATGCTGGTGGTGTTTATCTTTTTGCAAGGCTGGCGGGCTACTTTAATACCGCTTACTGCCGTGCCGGTGAGTGTGGTGGGCACATTTATCTTTTTCCCCTTGTTTGGTATGGAGGTCAACACCATTTGCCTGATGGGCCTGGTGCTGGCCATTGGCTTGGTGGTGGATGACGCCATTGTGGTGGTAGAGGCCGTGCAGTCTCATCTGGATGCCGGGGAGCCCCCGCAGGCAGCCACCCTGGCCGCCATGCGAGAGGTAGCCGGCCCGGTAGTAGCCACGGCCTTGGTGCTGGCAGCCGTGTTTTTTCCCTGCATGCTGTTGCCCGGGGTTACAGGGCGGCTGTTTGCGCAGTTTTCTGTGACAATAGGCGTGTCCATTCTCATATCTGCTTTTACGGCACTGAGCCTCAGCCCGGCGTTGTCTGCGCTGTTGTTAAAACCCCGGCAAGCAAATGGGGGCATGCTGGCACGTGCCGGTAATTCCTTTAACCGCGGGCTTGATAAGGTGCGCAAAATGTTTGCCGGGGTGGCGGGCGGTATGATTCGCCGTGGGGTGCTCACCTTCGGTCTGCTGTTGGTGGCCGTGTTGTGCCTGTATCCCTTGCTGCGCCAAGTGCCTACCGCCTTTTTACCGAATGAGGATGAAGGGTATTTTTACGGCTCTTTGCAATTGCCCCATGGTGTGGCATTAGGGGTTACGGAGCAAGGTTCTGCTCAAATCATCAAACTGCTCAAAAAAAATCCCGCTGTGGATGGCGTGCTGATGGTAAATGGCTTTAACCTGCTCACCGGGGTTCAAAGCCCTAACAATGCCTTCTTTTTCGTGGCCCTCAAGCCGTGGGATGCCCGCAAAGATGCCTCGCAAAGCACAGCGGCCTTGGCAGCTGCCCTCAGTGCAGAGCTGCGCTCTGTTAATACCGGCGGCATAGCCTTTGCCATGACCCCGCCGCCTATCCCCGGCGTAGGGGCTTCATCCGATGTGTCGTTCATGCTGGAGGACCGCGCAGGCCGCGGGGCAGAGTACCTGGCTCAGCAAACGGCTGCTTTTGTAAAAGCGGCCTCCGCTTGCCCCGAGGTTGCTGCTGTGCAAAACCTCATGGCGGCAGATACCCCGCAGTATTTCCTGCGCTTCAATGTTCAAAAAGCGCTGGCTCAGGGGGTGGACCCCGATGCCGCGTTTGAAACTCTGCAAACATTCCTCGGTAGTGCATTTATCAATTACTTTAACTCCTTCGGCTACCAATACCAAGTGTATATGCAGGCAGATGCCGCCAACCGCATGAGCATTCATGAGCTGGGTAAATTCTACCTGCCCGGGGCAGATGGCTCCTCTGTACCGCTGGATGCCTTGGTGGATGTCAGCTTCACTTACGGGCCGGAGTTTATCTTGCGGCAGAATATGTACAATGCCTCCATGCTCAATGTTTCCGCCGCCTCCGGCTATACGTCTGCCCAAGTCATGTCTGCACTGGAGTCCGCCTTTGCCCGCACCATGCCCAATGATATGGGATACTCCTACACCGGCATGAGCTATCAGGAGCAAAAAGCTGCACAGGGCGTGAGCTTGGGTGGCATTTTTGCCATTTCCGGCCTCTTTGCCTTCTTATTACTGGCCTCATTGTATGAGAGCTGGAGCTTGCCGCTCTCCATCGCCTTGTCTGTACCGTTAGCTATTGTAGGGGCTTTGGTTACCCTGTGGCTTACCCGTATGCCCTTGGATTTGTACGCAGAAATCGGCCTCATCATGCTGATAGGCCTGGCTGCTAAAAATGCCATTTTGGTTGTGGAGTTTGCGCAGGACCGCCGTGCAGAGGGCATGCCCTTGCTGCAAGCTACCCTGGCCGGGGCAGAGGCTCGCCTGCGCCCCATTCTCATGACATCTCTTGCCTTCATTCTCGGTTGTGTGCCGCTGGCACTCGCTACCGGCCCGGGGGCTGAGGCTCGTCAATCCGTTGGCATCACAGTTATTGGCGGTATGTGTGTGGCTACCTTCATCGGCGTGTTCTTTATCCCGTTTTGCTATTACTTGGTTGCTCGCTTGAGAAAATCTGCATAAACGCGCTTTTCTTTCGCTTTTCTTGCCTAATTCCCGCCCGATTTCGGGAAATGTGCATTTTTGTGCAGAAAATTCAAATTTTCTTTCGTTGTATTATCAAGTGTTTACAAAAAATGTGAAATTTTTCTTCGCTTTTTTTGCAAAAATTAGCTTGACGTGCGGCATCGTTTCTGGTAAGATTCTCGGCACACCGTCACGGTGACGCCCGAAAGGCCGAGCGGCTCGAACGAGCAAGGCGAGGCAAGGCCGGGCGAGGCAGTTTTTAAGTTTGCTGACTTTCTGGATGCTGAGGCTGAGTTGCGAAACTCGCCACCGGATTACAACCTTCCGGGTGGAGCATCAGAGAGGATAAAGAGAGGGAAGGAAAAGGTCGTGACGCGTGCCGTGGCCTGCGCCGAGATGAAACCCTGTGGGGTTTCGGAGCG
>JAFQEF010000005.1 GCA_017399165.1 Akkermansia sp. | reverse complement strand
GTCGGTGGCGCTGACGCGCCCCCTCCTCGGGCTCTCATTTATTTATCATCCTACCCCAAGGCTGCGCCACTGCGTGGCTTGCCTTGGGCTAATGGTCTTGCGCCCCGCCGGTGGGCGGGGCTTAAGGATTCCGCTCGCCTGCGGCTCGCCATCCCTACAAATTGCCATTTGGCGAGTTTTTCGAGGTTCCCAAATTGTAATTCGTAGATCAACGTGTATTGTATATTTGAGGTTTGACTAATCTGCCGGGGTCTGGTAGACTGCGGGTATACAAATATGGCAGTTCAAGAATACGATGTGTTAGTGATAGGCGGCGGGCATGCCGGGGTGGAGGCAGCATTGGCAGCCGCCAGACTCGGTGGGCAAGTGGCTTTTGTAACGCATGATTTGGACACCATCGGCCAAATGAGTTGCAACCCTGCCATTGGCGGCTTGGCAAAAGGCCATATTGTCAGAGAGATTGATGCCTTGGGCGGTGCCATGGGCTTGAATACGGATGCCACGGCCATCCAGTTTCGTATGCTCAATGCCTCCAAGGGGCCCAGCGTGCGTGCGCCGCGTGCCCAGTGTGACAAAGCGGCCTACCGCACCCGCATGAAGTGGGTGATGGAGACCGCCCCCGGTGTGCAGTTAATTCAGGCAGATGTTAACGAGATTGTGGTGCAGGATGCCCGCGTTGCCGGTGTGGTAACGACTTGGGGGCAACGCATAGCCGCAAAAAAAATCGTGCTGTGCAGCGGTACTTTTATGAAAGGGTTGCTGCATGTGGGCATGGACCACTTGCCCGGTGGCCGTTTGGGCGGGGCTACCAGCACTATATCAGACAGCTTGGCGAAACTGGGATTTCCGCTGGCGCGTTTCAAAACGGGTACCTCCCCGCGCATTAAAGGCAGCTCTATAGACTTTGCCTCCCTCGCCATGCAGCCCGGGGATGTTCCGCCCCCGCTGTTCAGTAACATTTCTACACAGGTGTTGAGCCGTGAGACAGAGCCGCACTGCACCCTCAATTACTTTGCGGATGCCGATTTTGAGTTGCAGCAAATGCCTTGCGCTACCACATACACCCATGAGGGTACGCATGATATCATACGTGCCAACCTGCAATACAGCCCCTTGTTTGGTGGGGTGATAGAGGGCACGGGGCCGCGCTATTGCCCCAGTATTGAAGATAAAGTGGTGCGCTTTGCGGATAAAGACCGCCACCAAATCTTCATAGAACCCGAGGGGCGCAGTACCGATGAATATTACCTCAACGGCCTTTCCTCAAGCCTGCCGTTCTTTGTACAGCAACAAATTGTACACAGTATCCCCGGGCTGGAGCACGCGGAGCTGATTCGCCCCGGCTATGCCGTGGAATATGACTATGTGCCCCCCACAGAGCTGCTCCCCACGCTGGAGACCAAGCGCGTGCGCGGTCTGTACTTTGCCGGTCAAATCAACGGCACCAGCGGTTATGAAGAGGCCGCAGGGCAGGGGCTTATGGCCGGGGCTAATGCCATGCTGGCACTGCGCGGGCAAGAGCCGTTCATTTTACGCAGAGATGAAGCCTACATCGGCGTGATGATAGATGACCTCATCACCCGCGGTACGGATGAGCCCTACCGCATGTTTACCAGCCGTGCAGAGATGCGCCTGCTGCTGCGACAGGATAATGCGGATTTACGGCTCTCCCCTAAAGCTGCCGAGCTGGGCCTGCTTTCTCAAGAGCGCGGGGCAGTGGCCGCTGCTCGCCTCAAAGCCATCGAGGATGCCGTAGCACTTACCCACAAGGTGAAGGTGGAGGGCATACCCCTTAATCTGTGGTTACGCCGCCCGGATAACGACTGGCACAACCTGCCGCAGGCGGTGCTCGACCTGCTGTCGCCCGAGGTGTGGGAGCCCATGAGCATTGAGGTGATTTTTGCCGCCCATATCAACCGCATGCGCCTGGCGGCAGAGCGTATGCAACGCCAAGAGGATAAACGTATACCCGAGCATTTTGACTACAACGCCATACCTGCCCTTAAAACGGAGGCTCGCCAGCGCTTTAACCGCGTGCGCCCCGCTACCATCGGCCAAGCTGCCCGCATACCCGGCATTACCCCCGCAGACATTGCCCTGTTGCTCGTTTGGCTTAAAAAGTAACCATCATTCGCGCAACTCTCCCATACAACTGGAAATTTGTGTGGGGGGGTAGTACGAGCGATAGCGAGCCATCTGCTCGCCAACCTAAAGTTTTAACATAACAAGAACCAAACGCCCCGACTCCTGAGGAGCCGGGGCGCTGCTGTAAAGAATAATCTATGTAGTGCGGGGGGGACTTTTGCTCCAGCTTCGGGGCATTGATAAGCTGCATTACATCCTCGCCGGGTTGGGCGCGGCGATCTTATCATCCTTGCAAGATGTAACCACACAGGGCACCGCGAGGAGGGAAAGAAGAAGTAATGCGCGTTTCATCATGTTTTTGATTGTTGTATGTTTATGAAGAGTATTAAAAATCTAAAATCTATCAGACGAAATAAAAATAACACGTTTTTTCATTAAAAACAAGCAGTATCCCGGCAAAAAGTGTAGAAGGCCCACAGATGACAATACAGGTAATGCCAATGGGGACCTCTGCACACCGGGGCACAGAAAAATGTATTTTATAACGTTCTGTTAAACGTTTCGGGTGATAAATCGGAGTTTGAATGTACGAATGACGATATACGAAGTTCAGAGTAAGGCGCCTGCGGCGCAGTGTTGCAAAGCCGCGCATGAGTTGCCGCTGTCATTACGGCTGTATGCCTAACTATTACTTCGTATTTTGAATCTCGTAATTCGTACTTCAAATTACCTGGCTCATCTTCTTTACAACTTTCCAAAAAACGGTGCCGCGGTATCACCCCCACGGCACCGGTAAAAAAGTTTGTTGTAATATTCGGTTTGTATGAGTGTTAAACTTTAAACATCAAAGATTCAACATTAAACATTACTTCTTCATTGCCGCGCGGATAAGCTCTGCGCACTCGGTATGGCCGTTGTCCTCGGCTGCTTCAAGGACTGAATCAAGGTCAGTAGCGCCTTTGTCGAGCATCAACTGTACGATGTCCATATGGCCACCCGTAGCAGCGCCTTTAAGCCCCTCGTTGTAGTCAGTAGCGCCTTTGTCGAGCATCAACTGTACGATATCCAAATAGCCACCCCATGCAGCGCCCCAAAGCCCACAGTCCGGGTGAGCGCCTTTGGAGAGCATTAGCTGAACGATGTCCATATGGCCCCCCTCTGCAGCGCATCTAAGCCCCCAGCTGTAGTCAGTAGCGCCTTTGTCAATCAGCAACTGTACGATGTCCATATGGCCACCTTGAGCAGCAACCCAAAGCCCCTCATCCGGGTCAGCGCCTTTATTGAGCAGCAACTGTACGATGTCCATATGGCCACCCCATGCAGCGCCTTCAAGCCCATCATCCGGGTCAGCGCCTTTGGAGAGCATCAACTGTACAATATCCATATGCCCACCCTGAGCAGCGCCCTTAAGCCCCCAGTACGGGTTAGCGCCTTTGTCAAGGCATTGCAGAACCAGCTCTTTGTTGCCGGCGGCAGCGGCACCAAAACAATAGATACCAATGTGTTCTTTGTCTTTCAGACTTTCTAAAGTAACAGTATCACCCTCATACCCGGCGCGTAAAATCTTTATTTCCTTATCCGTGCCTCGCCAATATCGGCATAACTTATCGAGAGGAGATGCCGTGGATGTAGCAGTATCGGCAGAGGCTGTACCAGTGCTTGGCACAGCGGTATCAGTGTTTGGTGTGGCGGTATTATCATTCTTCATTGCCGCGCGGATAAATTCTGCACACTCTGTATGGCCGTTGTGCTCAGCTGCTTTAAGGGCTAAATCAAGGTTGGTAGCCCCTTTGGAGAGCATTAACTGTACAATGTCCATATGGCCACCCAAGGCAGCTCCACTAAGCCCCGCGTTCGGGGCAGCCCCTTTGGAGAGCATCAACTGTACGATATCCATATGGCCACTATAAGCAGAACCTTGAAGCCCCTCATCCGGGTTAGCGCCTTTGTCAAGGCATTGCAGAACCAGCTCTTTGTTTCCGGTGGTAGCGGCACCCGTACAATAGATACCAATGTGTTTTTTATCTTTCAGACTTTCTAAAGTAACAGTATCACCCTCATACCCGGCGCGGAAAATTTTTATTTCCTTTTCCGAGTAACCTACCAATTCCCAATATCGGCATAACTTATCGAGAGGAGATTCTGTGGTTATAGAGGTGCCGGGGGCAGCATCATCCTTGCAGGATGTAACCACACAAGGCACCGCGAAGAGGGAAAGAAGAAGTAATGCGCGTTTCATCATGTTTTAAATGGTTGTTTGTTTGTATAAGAGTATCAAGAAATCAACATCTATCAGCCAAGAAGAAAAATAACACGTTTTTTCATTCAATTCAAGCAGTATTCAAGTAAAAATAAATGACAATACCGGTAAATACAAATGGAGTACGGGGGAATTGTATTTTACGATACGACTAACATGATCGGGCAGTTGCGCTACGCAAGCGAGTGGAATTCAAAAAGCCCCGCAGCGTGAGGTACTGCGGGGCTTGGATTTATATTGAATGAAGAATATTACTTTTTCTTGCCGACTTTTTTGATTTTGGCAGGCTTGGCGGGCACCTCTTTACCGGTGACCACGGTTTCGAGCGGAATGCGGATAAAGCCGATGCCACGGCAACCGTTTTTACCGTTGTTGTGGCATGTCTCGTAGAAGATACCCACGTGCTTGTCATCTGTCATGGCAATGCAGGAGTAGCCCATGCACTGGCGCACGTCGTACAGGTAGCCCTCGTTCCAGGTTTTACCGTCATCGTGAGAGGTACGGATGGTCATGTGGTTGCGGCCACCGCTCTTGGGGTTGGAGAAGAGCACGAGCTCGCCGTACTTCTTGGTCTTTACCTTTACAATGGAGCCTTGGCAGGTGGGCTCTTGCAGGGCAATCAGGTTGGTGGAGTGCGGTTGCCAAGTTTTACCCAAATCTTTGGTTACATACACAATACGCTTGCCTTGGCGGGCCTCGTTGCGGCAGTTGATCATGATGGAGCCATCTTTAAGCTCGATTACCTGACACTCTGAGGTGCTGTGCGGTACACCGTTGCCGTATACCCAGTTCTTGCCGCCGTCCTTAGAGTAGCAAATGGTGCTCATGCACTGCGGGCTGGCGCCACGCTCCCAAATCTGGGCGGGGAACACGATGGTGCCGTCCTTAAGGGTGATACCGTTGCCGGGTCCGGCCAAAATCGTGGTCCACTCCTCCTTCTTGATTTGGTTGGTGGGGTTCACGTGCTCTTTGGCCCAGGTCTTGCCGTCGTCATCGCTGTAGGTCATCTCCCACTGGCCGGTGGTCTTGGGGTCAAACCCGGTCTTGGAGGTCCACAAAGACGCGCCACCTGCAAAGTGACAGGCCAACGCCTGCATCCAAATGCGGCCGGTTTTGTCCTGCAAGATGCAGGGGTCGCCGCAGCCGTTGTCATGCCCGGGGCCGGAGTCCATGCCCACATACGGCGTTGTCCAGGTCTGCCCGCCGTCTTCGGAGCGCACCACCGCCACATCAATATCTGCGCAAAGGTCGCCCTCGTGCGTGTAGCGGGCATCAAAACAGCCCACCAAGGCACCGCTCTTGGTTTGAATTAACCCGGGAATACGGAAGGCGATGCTGTTGCGCTCTCCGCCGGCAGTTTGGTTGCTCACTGCCTCACCGGGTACAGCTACCAAGTAGCCCACGCGCTGGGTGATGGGGGAGAGGTCTGTATTGTAGGTGGTGCCGTCTATGGTGGTTACCAGGTCGCTGAAGGTGATGGTGCCGCCCACCAATGCCTTTTCAGAGGGCTTTACATCCACCCACAGGTAGCTTTGCCCTGCGGGTACATTGCCCTCACAATTAACGGTTACTGTGCCATCTGCTGCCGGGGTGGCCGTGCCGAACACGGTGCTGCGGCTAAAGTCCATACCCTTGTCGTTGCCGGTGCGTATGGTAACACTCTCCACATTTTCGGGGTTGTCAATCTTGAGGCTTACTTTATCCAGTGTCTTGGGGGCTGTGGAGCCTCCGGTCTTTACATTGATACCCATCACGGGGTTGAAGTGTGCTCGCTTCATGATGGGGTATACACCAGGGTTGATGCCGGTTACGGACTTAATGACCATGGGACCATCCATGATGCAGAAATCATCTATCAGGATACCGCCCTTGTCGTCGGAGGTGCATACAAACTTAACAGCCGTGGTGCCTGCGGGCAACTTGGCCTCGGCATGCAGCTTGTAGCCGCCTACTCCCACGTTGTTGTTGTGTATCAAACGCTGCTCACCCTTGGCGGTGATAGCAATAAACGAGAAATCGAACGGTGCGCGGCGCGTCCAACGCTCTGCCCAAAAATCGCACGGCGTCTCTTTATCCAGCGCTTTCTCCAGGGTGATGGTTACGCTCTTATCCTTGCCGCCCATAATGTGTAATGCACTTGCCCCGCTGCGCCCCTTCCCCTGAAGGATTTCCGCATGACCGGCGGCAGCACTGAGGTTGCCGTACATTGTTTCACCCCCCGTTATTTTTCCCGTGGGCAGTGAATCAAAGCTTTCCGTAGCCATTACCAGGCCACACGCCAACAAGCTGAAGATGGTGTGTTTCAACATACAACCATTATCTACCATAAATCACCCCCGTTTTCAAGCCCATTTTTTTGCCCGCTTGCTTTTCTGACGCAGTGCTGATTTTTATTGAGAAAGCAGCTTTGGCAAATATGAGCTGAGAGCGTAGAGCGGAATATTATACAGTCCCTCGTTAAGCTCGTATGCCGCCAGAGAGGCACGCACTGCAAACGCCGGCGAGAATCGGGAGCGGTAAGATGCCAGACCGCGGGCACGCAGGTTCACACCGGCTTTCACCTCGAAGGGGATGATATTACCGCCCAATTGAACGACGAAATCTACCTCGGCACTGCCGCTATCGGGCTCCCAATATGCGGGGAAAGTATCGAGGGCGCAGAGCAATTCCTGTAGCACATATTGCTCTGTGAGGGCTCCTTTAAACTCCTCAAATACCGCATTTCCTTGCAAGAGACTGCGGACATCGAGCCGTGCAAGTGCTCCTAACAACCCGCAATCGAGCGCATAGAGTTTGAAGGCAGAGGGGCTTTCGTATGCACTGAGCGGTACTCCCGGCTTACTTATGCGACGAACCCGATGCAGTAAGCCACAGATAATGAGCCATTCTACCGCATTTTCATATTCACGGGCACGTGCACCTTCCCCCAGATACTTGTAAACAAACTTTCTGTTATCTTTTGCCAACTGCAGTGGCACAGCTCCCCACACGGCATGTATGCGTGGCACATCTCTTGCTGTGGTATACTTGGCAAAATCACTCTCATACCCCTGTATAATTTGTTGCTGTAATCGGCGAACCTCTGCATAATCACGTGTGTTGACATAGCTTGCAACCACTTCGGGCATACCGCCCACGTACAGGTATTCTTTCAAGCGGGCAACCAATTGTTCATGCGCTACGGCAAGTAAGGTTGAATTTCCTCCATCAAGAGCTTGCAGTAGCATGCCTTCCCCTAAAGCTGAAAGGAACTCCCTGAAACTCAAGGGTTTTAAGCTCAGGAAATCCACCTGTCCAACAGGAAAAGACATGCGCCGCTGTCGTACTGCCACTCCAAGCAGGCTACCTGCTGCCATGATATGATACTGTGGGGCATTTTCTCGCAGGTATTTAAGAGCATTAAGGGCTCGTTCGCACTCCTGAATCTCATCGAGCACTACCAGAGTATCCTCGGGCGTGATTTTTGTGCCGCTCATCAGGGCAATTCCCTGAATCAGTGTGTCTACATGGTACGCGTCATCAAAAATAGCAGCAGCATGCGGATTGTCGGCAAAACTCAGGTAAGCAGTTCGGGCATATTCCCGTTGCCCGAATTCACGCATGAGCCAGGTCTTGCCTACCTGACGTGCACCCTGTATAATTAAGGGTTTCCGATTCCCGCGATTTTTCCATTGCTTTAATTCCTCAAATGCTCTTCTATCCATCGCCTTATGCGTTCCTTTCCGCATTCAATGTAATGAAAATTGCTACACTTATCAAGCAAAAAGTGGCAAAACTGCACATTTTATCATGATAAAAGTGGCAAAATATCACATTTTATCATGATAAAAATGGCAAGATAAACTATGATGAGCGGTGGCGCAGGCGGGAGTAGCACCAATGGGCGCACATGGGGAGGCAGGCGTAGTCCAGAACAAGGGCAGCGTATGCCCATAACCCGGACAGGGTTGTGTTTAAGAAGATGAATAGGAGGAGGCTGCCGATAAAGGGGTAATACTTGGCGGCGGGTTCATCACCGCGTTTAAAGTGGTTCCAATACCAGATGCGCCAATTTTCTACGGCAAAGAGCACCCCCGGTATGCATGCAAGGTGCTTTAAAACCAACATGCAGATCCAATCCATGTTTTTATGCGCGGTTGAACATTTTTTCCACGTATTTGGCAATCATGTCCACCTCTATATCCACCACGGTGCCGGGGGTGTACGCGTGCATGATGGTGCGCTGCCAGGTGTGCGGGGTAATCCAGAATTCGAGCTCTGCGGCGTCAGCATGAATGGCGGCAATGGTGAGGGAGATACCGTCTATGCAAATGCTGCCTTTGTCGATAGTGTAGCGCAGGTAGTCCGCGGGTATGCGGATGCGCACCATGTGGTCTTGCCCCACGGGGGTGATGGATACAACCGTGCCGGTGGTGTCCACATGGCCCATGACCAAGTGGCCGCCGAACCTGCCGTTGGTGCCCATGGCGCGTTCCAAATTACAGACAGAGCCGGGGTAAAGCGTGCCCAGGGAGGTAACGCGCATGGTTTGAGTGAGCAGGTCGAACTCCACCTGTGTGCCGTTGATGAGGTCTACCGTGAGGCAGCAGCCGTTTACGGCAACAGAGTCACCCAAGGCCAGCTCTGCGGCAAAGGGTATATCAATGGTGTAGCGCGCCCCCTTTTCAACAGGGGTGCGCGCAACAACGGTGCCGATGCATTCTACGATTCCGGTAAACATGGGGATGCTTTATTGTTGCTCCGCAGGGGCAACCTGTGCCTGCTTTTCTTGCTCTGCGGGGGTGGCGGCATTGGCAGTTTCTGCAGGGCAGGTCAAAATGAATATCAGGAACATGATGACCGTGGGGATGAATGCCCATGCAAAAAGCTTAATGGCGTTGATACCGCCCTTAAAGTATTTACCGAGAATGGCCTGGCCCGCCGGGTTGGGAGCATTGGCTATCACGGTAAGGCCACCACCGGTAACGGCACCGGCTACAATGGCGTATTTGATTTGCTCTTGCAAATCCGGCACGGTGCTGGCCAAGTAGGTAACGGAGGCATTGTCGTTAAACGCCGTCAGCACACTGGCCAAGCTCATGGTGGCGGTGGCTCCCATCTCTGAGAGCGCTTGTAACACGGGCTCCATCCACCAGCCTTGCACGCCGCCCAATGTTACCAAGCCGGCCAAGAAGAAGGCCACCAGCAGCGGTACTTTGATGGTAACGTGGTTTTGGTATTGCGGGGTGGCCAAGGTAAAGCCCAAGAAGAACATGAACCCGCCGATGAAGAGGGCCGGGTGGTGGTTGAAGTACACGGTCCACCCTAAGAAGGCGATGGATACCAGATACACCCACACGGGGATGTTGTCCTGGCGGTCCTCCCACGTGGTGGGTACGGCATGCTCAAAGGCCATTTGGCTGCGCTGTACTTCCTCCAAACGGCGGAACTCCTTGCGGAAAAGCATGAAATAGAGGATATTGGCGATGACGATACCAACAACAGCCTTCCACCCGAAGTTGAGGAACATGTGGGATAAACCGAAGTCCCATTTCTCGGAGATCATGACGATGGGCGGGGCTGCAAAGTGTGTAAGCGTGCCGCCTACGGATACGTTGACAAACAGCAGAGCCAAGGTGGCATAGCAAAGACCTACACTGGGCTTGAGCTGGTAAATCTTCTTGCTGAGCAGAATTGCGGCCAGGGTCATGGCGGCGGGCTCGGTGATGAAGGAGCCCAGCAACGGCGCAATGCACAGTACGGAGAGCCACCAGGCTGCCGGGGTGCCGTTGCCCAAGGCGGCGCCTTTCTTCAGCAGGTTCTCTGCCAAGCGATAGATGGGGCGAGATGCCGCAATCACCATCACCACGGCCACAAACAAGGCCTCGGTAAACACGACATCGTGATCCACGTACTTCAAAAAGTCCTCCATGGAGTAATACTTAATGCACACAAAGGCAAAGGGGATGACCCACAGGCCGAACACGACTTCTACCTCACCCAAGAAGTGCAGAATGGTGGAGGTAAAGGACACCGGCAGACGCTGCTCGGGGTGTTCGATGCGGAACTTGCGTGCGCGCAGGGATTCCTTGTGTTTTTTCTCCAGATGGTGGGCGTAGGAGGAGATTTTGGGTGCCAGGAAGGTGTGCAGAATGGCCAGGAAGAAGATGATAGTGGCTGCTAAGTTGAAGGGGTCCACCTCCACACGGTGGCAGAGCTTCTGCCACAGGCCCATGCCGGCTTCCTCCTGAGCATAAAGGCGCAGGGGGATGGGGAAACGTGCGTATTGCTCATTGTTGCCGGTGTAGTGGCAAGTCCAAGCCGGTAGCTCGTCCTTTTTGCGGTTCCAAACAATTTCTCCGCAATCCGGGCAGGGTAGGCCATTGGGCGGGGGTAAAAAGTTAACCTTCATGCGGGCGTGATCTAAGGCGCTGTGCCCATCAAAAGCATGGTGTTGTTTAAGGTTGATATACCCCCGAAGCACAAACTCGTTTAAAAACGGTGCAGCTTTGCGCAGGGTGGCTTTTGCTTCAGCCGGTAAGTCGGATTCTGCAATGAGCTGCTCCTTCTTATCATTCGCCGTTTCCTGGGGGGCTGCAACAGCGGTGATTTCCGATGGCAAGTCGGGGTGCATGTTCTCTGCTGTTTGTGCAGGGCAAAGCAGCCCGCCTGCTATCAAACAGATTGTGGTAACAAGATGTGAGAATAAACGCATAACTCAAAAAATTACGTAGAGTATACTACCACATTCACCCCCACGTTGGCGAGTTAAAAATGACACCCGGAAGCTGAAATTCTTGTAATTTAGCCTTTTGCCGTATTATCTTCTCTTTTTACGGCCGGTTTTTTTGAGCTGTTTTTCCGGTTTGGGCGGGTTGAGCAGCTTGATATCGCCGCCGGATTCACGGATGCGCTGCGGGGCGGAGCGCTTGAGGCGCAGGCGAATCTTCCTGGTATGGCGGCCTTTCTTGACACGCACGGTTTTGGTGCCGAAGAGGCTCTTATCCACCTTGGTGGAATTGCCGGCAGAGGAGGGGGTGGGGGCAGCCTTGGTGCCGCCGGTGGCCAAGCGGGCAATCTCTGCCAGCACGGCTTGGCGCTCTGCCTCAACGGGGTCTACAGGCGGCTGCGGTTCCTCCGTGGGGGTAGCTGTACCGTCCTCGGGTTGCTGCGGTTGTTCCGTTGCATCCTGAGCAGGCTCGGCATCGGGGTGGTGCTCATCCTTCAGCTTTTTAGCCTCTGCCTCGGGTTGAATTTGCTCTACCAAGTCATCGCCGGGTTGTTTGGCGTTGTCGGGGTGATTGCGCAGGTAGTTTTCGAACTCTGTATCGGGCTCTGCACCTGCCTGAATAGCGCGGTCGTAGGCACGGGCGGCATCGGGTATGCGGCCTTGCTCTGCATACAGGCGTGCCATGTTATAGTGGGCATCTGCCAGCGTGGGCTTTAGTTTAACAGCTGCAGCAAAGTGGCTGAGTGCTAAATCTATGCGCCCTGTAATGCCCTCTATGTTAGCTAAGTAGAAGAATGCCTCCGCGTTGGCGGGGTCAAGCTCAATGGTGTATATGAACATTTGCTCGGCCTCCTCCATGCGGTCCATGCGGTAGTAGCATATACCTGCCAAGAAGTAGGAGATGGGCAAATCCGGTGCCAGGCGAGTGGCGCGGGTAAGGTATTCAATACCCTCCTCACACTTGTTGCGGTAAAGCAAAATGGTGCCCAAGTTGACGAGGCAGGGCACGTGGTCCGGCTGGTAGTCGTAAAGCGTGCGGTAGAGCTGCTCTGCAGCGGTATAACGGCTCTTGTTAAACGCGTTATCTGCCTGTTTGGTAAGTGTTTCAATAGAAAGGCTGCGGCGCACGGCCTCCGTGTCGGCATTGGGCTCGGCCTCTGTTTTTTCGCCGTTACGAATCGCCTCGATGAGGCGTTTTTCGGCATCGGTCAGGTCAAGCTTACTTTCGTCCTCAAGCTTTTGGAGCTGTGCCACCATCTCATTATTTTCATTTTTGAGCTGCTTGTAGGTTTCAAGCATCATTTGGCGGCCTTCCTCCTGCATCTCAATGGTGCGGCGTTGCTTGGCAATGATGTCTTTGAGCACCTCTGTTTCCTCCACCAAGGCGGGGTCAATGGTGGGTTGGGCGGCTTGGGCATTGGCGGCGGCCTCCAGGTTGTTGAGTCGCTCCGTCAGCTCAGACACACGGCGGCGGTAGCCACGGTTTTCATCGTAAATGGCACTGAGTTGTTCGCGCAGTTGCTCTACCTCATCTCTTGCGCTGTCGAGCTGTTGGTTGAGCACGTCATTTTCATCCGTAGCACCGGCGGCGGCAGCTTCTAAATCTGCCACGCGTTGTCGAGCCTGTTTGAGCTGCTCTGCCAGGGTGAGGTTTTGGTCTAAAAGAGCCTTGGTTTTCTCCGGGTTATTCAGCTCGATGATGGCGCGCAGCTGTTCGTTTTCTGCCTTAAGGGCATCTCGCTCTTTGGTAACACGCGCCAGCTCTGCCTGGGTTTCTGCCAGTTGTGTGCTCAGCTCTGCCGCACGGTTTTCTGCGGCCTCCCTCGCAGCCTCAGACGCGCGGAGCTTCTCTTCCGTCTCCGCCAATTTTTTGGCGTAAGAGGCTACCAACTCGTTACTGACGCTGCGTTCCTTTGCAATCTCCGCCTGCAATTTTTCGTAGCGCTCCTTGTACATTTTCATGTCCAACTGAGAGGCCACGAGCTCTTTCTGCACATTTTTATGCTGAGCATCAAGCTCGGAGTAGGCACGGGCCAAGCGAGAGCACTCCTCCTTAAGGCGTGCAATGGTGTTGTAAAGCTCTTTATCGGTCGTGTCGTAATTGGGGAGCACCACGCTGTCGGGGTCTA
Organism: Akkermansia sp.; assembly: GCA_017399165.1. Taxonomy (GTDB): domain Bacteria; phylum Verrucomicrobiota; class Verrucomicrobiia; order Verrucomicrobiales; family Akkermansiaceae; genus Akkermansia. The sequence goes on along the minus strand of JAFQEF010000005.1, from coordinate 20,134 downwards.
TGTATCGCCCGTTGTCCGTCGGCCTCTCCGGCAGGTTGGGGATCAAGGTGTCTGCCTTGGGCAGGGTTCTGCCGGGTTGCTTGCCGGTGGGTATGGGGGCATTGGCAGCTGCCTGCTTGTATTGAGCCAACATGCCGGCCAGCTTTTCACGGCGAAATCGCACCATATCCGGTTTCCAAGTGGGGTAGTCCCTCACTATGGTGGCCAGTACTTTTTCTGCCTGCCGGGCTTTTTTCATGGCCTCCACGTAATTGCCGGCGGCCGAGGCTTTTTCGGCATCCTGACACAGCCCGAATGCCACCAAAAAGTACTCTGCCGGATCGGCCGGCTTTTTACTGCGGGCGGTGCCGTAGTTTCTGGCAGCTCCGCTCAGGCTTTGGGCATACACCGTGCTGCCCGTTATACAAACGAGCCCGCTGAGTGCCATGCCGATATATGCCGAGAGAGATGCCATAATGAGATGATTTCATGACATCATACCCGATTCTGCCCACAACGCAAGCTTGAATCGTGTATGCAAATCATTATTTGTTACATCGTCGGTTTAATGTTACTATGCGTAGAATGATGAAAAAAATCAGCAATAAACCGCTGCCATGGTGATGCTCGGCTTGGCAGCACCAAGTGAATTTAACGCTAAAACGCCGGTGCTCAATTATACACAGGCTTTATATTACTGATCGGTGGCCGGTAAACCTGCAAAGATGCTCTCATTACTTATCAATATCCCCTTTAAGGGTAAAAACTTGGTGGGTATAAACTTTGTTGTCGACTTGCAGGTAGGTAAAGCTTAGTGCTATTGAGTTGGGCGTTTGGTGAGGGGCTGTTTTGCGATAGAGCATACGTGTATGTTCTGTTTCCTGCGGCTGTAGAGCCATGGTATAGAGTTTGGGGAACCCGCAGCGTGGGGCGTGAGGGGAGTTGTCTCGCGTATCGAAAACGGAGTTGTAGCCCGCTGTTGAGTCAAGGCCTGCCCCTGCGATAGATTGTGGGGTGTCGCCAATCAAAATGGTGTGTTGGGTGTGGTTGGTGAGGTAAACAACTATCACGTGATAATCCTCTGTTTCATAGGCGTATTCTGCCCTTATTTGTATTTTGTTTCCTGAAATAGGCTCAGGTAATGTGTTAGCGGTATATATGTTATGAAGCGTAAAGAGTATTGCAAATATGGCAGTTGCAATATATAGCAGATGCCTGCCCTTGTGTAGAGGCGCAAGCACGGGTGGTTGTGGGTAGGGCTCTGTTTTGCAGAAAAGCAGGGTTGGCAGTATGCAGAGCACCGGCAGCGTAAGGTGGTTAAATATGGGGCCTGTTGCGCTGTAGAGCTCCACGGCGGGATGAAGCCGGGCTAATGCAAGGGTGATAGGTAGTGGCCAGCAGATGCCAACCCATGCGGCTATTCTTACCCGGTAGCCCCCGGGGGTGAATTGCGAGTATAACTTGCTGAGCAACCACCAAGTAGCCCCGATAAGTACCAAGCTGTACCATGTAAGCAAGGTCGAAAATTCGGGTACATAGGCGGGGGGGTGTATGGGTAATAGGGGGAGCAGTAGCAACTCGATTATCAAAATAAGCATGCCTACGCTACTGCGTAACAGGGTGTCTTTGAAATCCTGGCTCATAAGTTAAGGTATATCTGCTCTTATGTTATTGTAATCTTCTCCGGGGAACGACAGTTTATGTTTTTTACCACCAATGCTCAATGATTCAAATGTTAAAAACAGTCCGTATGTGATATCTGCATGCCAAAATGAAAGTGTAACGGGTACTTCCTCTCCGGCGGGTAAATACATGTTGTTTGGCAGGGTATGGCCGGAGCAACACATGCAATAAATAAGACGCTCTGAGCTTGGGTGCCCGTTGACAACGGCACGGGGCGACTTCAGTATAATGGGCTTGCGGGTGTGGTTGATGATGCGTGCCTGTATAAGCACCTTTTTGTTTTTTGTCTGCACTTGGTCTACTGTAAAGCTCATGAGCTGAGCGGCCTCTTGTTGCGTCAATGCCGGGGCTGCTGCAAATAAGTGGATTAACGCAATGATGCATACGGTTATACAGACTGTATGTTTTGCAAAGTGATATATGCTTTTACGCAAATTTCCCTTTGTTCCCGGCTCGGTAAGTACAAAATAAAGGGTAGGCGGTACAAAAAAGGCTATTACTGTTAGTATATCTGAGGTAATCCTCTCGGCATTTGTTCCCCATTGCATCAGCGCCAAAAGCGGGACCGGCCAAAATACGCCCAGAATCCCGGCTATATACACGCGTTTGCCCCCTGTTTGAAAAAAGGCATATAGTCCGGAAACGGAAATCCATAACAATAAAATGCCGATTGCCGTGAAAATGATGTATTTGCTTTCTATAGAGTTAAAGAAGTATTGCGGATTTCCTTTTGTTTGATACACAATAATCCCCAGAAGCTCAGCCATTGTTATCAGTATGTAGCCTAGCCCTCGCTTCAAGGCGTTGCTGTATTTTGTGCTTTTATTCACAGTTGCTTCCATCTGTTTGTTATGGTAGTTGTCGGGGAAAGAGAAGTCAAGCTATATAGTGTTACAATTGTGTAACATGTATAGCTTGACGCTGAGGAGTAGGGAACTTGCTTTTCGGATTAATCCGGGAAGATGCTGCGCAGGTCGTGGTGGCGCAGGCTGTTGTAGTCTGCGGTCTCTTTGGCGCCGGATTCTGCCTTGCGGGGGGCAGGGGAGTAATCTGCGGTGCCGTCTACCTCTGCAAAGAGGCGGCGGGCGCGCTCCACATGGTCGTCATCCGAGAGCTTGGGGGCCATGGCAGGTTGCATGGGCATGAGCTCTGCCTGGTGCATGGGTTGCTCCGGCTCAAAGTTTAAGGTGGGTTCAGGTTGCTCCTCTTCCTCCTCCTCATCATCTGCTTCATCCTCGGGGGCGTCGTCCGTGGGTTCGTCGTCGTACATGTCGGCGGTTTCATCCGCGGGGGTATCCTCGGGTGTTTCTTCCTCTGCTTCGGTTTCCTCGGGGGCGGGCTCCGGTTGGGGTTCGGGCCGGGCTGCGGCGGCCTCTGCGGCAGCTTTTTCCTCCTCTATTTGGCGGGCAATGCCTGCCTGGAACTCCTCCGCATTGACAGAGGCAATGAGGGTAACACGCATTTCATCCCCCAAGTGAGGTTTCACGGTTGTGCCGAAGAAGAGGGCCACATCCTCATCTGCCAAGGCATCTTTAACGGTTTCAACGGCAACGCGTATTTCATGCAGAGACATGTTTTCACCACCGGCAACATGCACAATAACGGTGCGGGCATAGCGCAGGGATCCGCGGTATGCCACCAGCGGGGACTCCAACGCGGAGCGTGCCGCCTGCTCTGCACGGTTGTTGCCATAGCCTTTACCTGCCCCGAACAGGCAGCGGCTGTCGTTGTTCTCCAAGGCGGTTGCCAGTTCATCCAAGCCCAGGTTAATGAGGCCGGGGGAGGATGCCATCATGGGGACGGATGCCGTGGCCTTGGCCAGCAGGCGGTCTACCTCCTCAAACACGGCGCGTGCCCCGCGGTTGTTGTTGAAGAGGTTCTCCATGTAATCATTTTCAAAGCAGAACAGTATGTCTGTAAGCCGGGCAATCTCCTCATACGCTTTTTCCGCCTGCGCGCGGCGGCGTTTGCCTTCAAAACTGAAAGGCATGAGCAGCACGGATACCAGGAATACCCCGCGCTCTTGTGCCATGCGGGCCAATACCGGCGCAGCGCCGGAGCCCGTGCCGCCACCCAGCCCCGCTACCAATACCAGCAGGCGCGTGTCTGCAAGCATGGCCTCCAGCTCGGCTTGGCTCTCCTCTGCCGCGCGGCGCCCTACCTCGGGGTCTCCGCCGGAGCCCAACCCATGGTTAAGCCCGCCACCCAGCTGAATAAATTGTACATTCTCCCCTAAACTGCGCCCCATGCGTTCATCTAAAGAGGCGGTATAGAGCTTGACATTATCTGCGCTGGAGCCCGCAAAGCATTGCAAAATGCCTGCACCGGCCCCGCCGATGCCCACAATGGAGATGCCGTGTTCTTTGCGTGAAATGGTTTGGTAGGGAAGCATAGTAAGTGAAGAGTTTTTATGGAAAGGTCAACGTTTTTTACGGAAGATGCTCAGAATACGGCGCAGCAGACCGGGTTTTTCGGGTTCTGCGTTGTCGGCCTCATATTGTAAGGCGTAGCGAATCAGGCCAATAGCTGTGCAGTAGCGAGGGTCTGCCAAGTAGGAGTAATCTGCCCCGATGCCGGGTTGAGATGGCTGGTATACGCGTACACGGAATATGAACTGAGCCAGGCGGTCCAACCCCAGCATCAGGCTGCTGCCGCCGGAGAGGTATACGGCCATGCCGCAGCGCGCCCATACTTGTTGCGGTATGCTGTCTTTGACACTTTGCAGAATATCTGCCAAGCGGTCTCTGACAATGTTGTTGAGCAGGCCTCGGGAGATGCTGTACACCTGCCCGTTGTCGTCCCGATAATGGGTGGTGGTGGTATCTTTCACATCCCCGAAGGCATTGCCTTGGTTGCACTTAAGGCTCTCTGCGGCGGCAAAGGTCATGGGGGTGGGGGAGAGCTCCATAATATCTTTGTTAATGGAGTTGCCGCCATGGGGTATGCAGCCGCAGGCAACAATGTTGCCGTCTGCATAGCAAATGAAATCTGTTGTGCCACCGCCAATGTCAATGAGCAGGGCACCCTCCTCTCGTTCTCTGCGCCCCAATACCAGTTGTGCTGTTGCCAGCGGGGCAAACACCAATGCCTCTACCTCCAGCGGTACTTGGCGCACGCACAACAGGGTGTCTTGCAGGGGCTTGCGCTTGCCGTGTATAATGTGGCTTTGTACGGAAAGCTTGCGGGCACGCATGCCCACGGGGGCGTATACTAAATCGCGGTCGTCTATGCAGTAGATGCCCGTCTCGCTGTTCACAACAATGCGCTCCGCCGGTAGCTCCAGCTCACCGGCATGGCGGTTTACCAAGGTGACATGCTCATCTGTAATCGTATCATGCTCAGAGGACAGGTAGCAGAACCCATGGCCGTCCTCCCCTTTGATGTGCTCCCCAGTGACGGAGAGGTACACGCTTTGAATATCCACATTGGCGTGGTCTTGCGCCAGCTGCCAGGCATCGCTCAGGTTCAGGCGGGCCAAGTCACCATCCATAATGCAGCCGGCGCGTATGCCCTCGCTGGGTACCTCTCCCAAGCCGATGACGGCAGAGCTGCCATCCGGGTTCACTTCTCCCACCACCATGCAGGTTTTGGTGGTGCCAATCTCCAGAGCGACGATGATTTTGGACTCTTCCATCTCGGTGCGTGGGGCTATGGGGTTTAGCGTTTACCGCGTAACCAGTTAAACAGGCGGCGCCACCAGCTGCGGCCGGAGCCTCCTGCAGCGGCGGCATCATACATTTGTGCAAAGCGTATCAACCCAATGGCGGTGCAGTAGCGCGGGTCTGCCAGGTAGGAGTATTCCTCCCCCGTGCCGGGGGGCAGGGGTTGGCGTACCGGTACTTTGAAAATGAATTGTGCCAAGTTATCCAGCCCGCGCATTAAACTGGTACCGCCGGATAAATACACTGTCATGCCGCTTTGAGAGAGCACCTGCGGGGGGATGTGGTCTCTCACCTGTAAGAGTATGGAGCCCAAACGGTCTCTGATAATTTTGTTGAGCAAGCCACGCTGTATGGATACCTCATGCCCCAGCTCGCTGCGGTAGTGGGCGGGGGAGGTGTCTTTCACATCGCCGAAGGCGTTGCCCTCCGTGCATTTGAGCACCTCTGCGGCCTTGTTGGTCATGGGCTGGCTGCTTTGGTCCATGATATCCTTGTTGATGGCGTTGCCGCCCATGGGTATGCAGCCACTGGCAACGATATCGCCGTTGCTGTAGCAAATGAAGTCCGACGTGCCGCCGCCGATGTCGATGAGCAGAGCCCCGGCCTCCTTTTGCTGGCGAGACAGCACTACCTGCGCCGTTGCCAGCGGGGCAAATACAACGTCCTCTACCTCCAGCGGCACTTGGCGGGCACACATCAGGTAGTTTTGAATGCGGGTCAAAATGCCGTGCATCACGTGGCACTTAACATCCAGCGTGCGGCCGGTGAGCCCCACGGGGTTGCGAGAGGTTTCTCTGTTATCGATGCTGAAATTGCCCATCTCTCGGTTGATGACAAAGCGGTCTGCCGCAATCTCTATCTTTTGGGCTTTTTCCTTTGCATATTTAATGTGCTCGTATTCAATGATATCCTCATCATCCGGAAGGCGGAAGGAGCCCTGACCGTTTTCGCCGTAAATATGTTCACCCGTTACGGAGAGAATGACGTTGAGAATCTCGACATCCGAGTGGTCTTGAGCCAACTGCCAAGCATCGAACACGCATTGGCGTGCCATGCTGATGTCTGCAATCTCGCCCTTGCGAATACCGGCACTGGGCACCTCGCCAACCCCGATGATAGCAGCGGTGGAGTCCGGGTGAATCTCCCCCACCACCATGCAGGTTTTGGTGGTTCCCATTTCAAGACCAACGATAATCTTTGACTGAGCCATGGTTAATGAAAATTGACGATATGGTGCTGTATGCGGTTTTGAGCATGCTTGCGGCGCGCTGCTGCGATTCTCTGCATGCAGTATAGCAGATTTTGCGGCGTGGTGCGCGGTAAATGCGCGTCATATTATCGGCATTGCGCGCATTGTTCCGGCGTGGGCATGAGCTGCGGGCGTATGGATACGGTCTTAATCGTGTATTTCTCGGATGGCACAAAGAGGAACCCGGGCTCCTTATCTTTTACCTCGTACCCGGTAAGCCGGAACACGGGCAGGGCTTGGTTTGTGTTGGGCTCGTAGGCCTCTTTACCCGTATATTTGCCACGGATGATGTACTCCGTATTGTGGTCTGTGCCGAACACGGGGTTGCTCAGCGGGGGCTCAATGCCGCGGTCCGGCTGGCGGCAGGTTTGCTCATCCATAATCACCAACTTAGCCGTGCGCCAGCTCTGCCCGGGTTCTCTCAAATACCCCCAAAAACGGGTGTAGGGTATGTAATACCGGCGGCCTATGTAATAGTCCCCGGGTTGTTCTTGGGCAATCTGAGCCTCGCGCTCGGCTACAGCTTCACAGTCAGACTTGAGTGTGTTGCATTGTACCAGCGTGAGGCAGGCGACGGTGCTGAGAATAATGTTGCGCAACATAAGAGGTGTTTTGTTCTACTCTTTTATCAGCGGTGGGTCAAGCAGATAGTTTGACTGCACGGGCTATGTGCATGAAGTTTTCGGCCTATTACTACTGCCCCCCGGCGTGTGGCCGAGGGGCATAAATTCAAAAATTCGTAAATCGTAATTCGTAAATCGTAAATTGTAAATGCCTTACTTGTCTTGTTCCGGTTTCTTGTTCATAATGCTGTCAAACGCCTTTTGGCGGGCTTTGGCACGGCACTTACCTGCCAGTACTCGCCATACAATGAACAGCAACAACAGCGGTACAACCACTATGAGCACATCTACCACCATGGCAGACAAGCCCAGGCCACCCAGCAGCTCCCGCACCGGGGCAGATACCCCCTCCGGCAGGAAACCCTTGCCGGCATCTGCCTTAGCCACAGCCTCCGTGCTCTCCGTGCTGTCGTCCTCCAAGTCGGTATCTGCCTCGGGTGCGCCGAAATCGTCCTCCTCATCATTAACAGCCACGGCGGGCTCCTCCGGGGTATCTGCCAACACGGGGCGCTTCTTGTCGGGCTTGGTTACAGCGGCAACGGCAGTGGTGCGGCGGCGGTCCTCCTCATCTGCCACCAAGGCAGACAAATCAATATTGCCGCCCGAGCTGCCCAAGGCCGTGTAGCCGCCGTCTTCTCTGGCCTCGCTCAGGTTCAGGCGGTCTCGGGAGGGCTTGGAGGCATAGTACACAAAGCGCGTGCATTTTTTGCGGGCGGCGGAGCTGTGCTCCACAAAAATCCAGCCCGTGCTCTTGCCGTCTGCGCTCTTCACCTTAGCACCCAGCGCGTGCTCCATGCCGTAGGTATTAGTGTTCTTTTTGGGCTTGCCCAGTTTTTTGTAGTTGGACTTACCACCCGTAACTGCCTTGATATCATTGTGTACCGTCTTGCGGCCTGCCGGTTTGGCGTACTCCACCGCAATGCAAAGTGCCTGCCCCTGGCGGTTGAGCTTAAAGTCCACATGCACCGTGCGCCCCTTGAGTTTCCAACTGCGGCGTACCGTGCTGTCGGACAATATCTTGAAGCTGTAATCCTTGCTCAGCGTGCTGTCTGCTTCATCGCGTGTCATGGGCAAATGCAAATCCTTAAGCTCTAAGGCCTCGGCACTGCCAAAAATTGTTGCTGCTGCCAAGCACAGCATCCCCGCTATCTTTCGTATTGTCTTCATATCGTTATCAAGAAAATTTTCGCTCACCTATTCTAGCATAACAAGCCCCCCTCTCTCAAGCTAAATGTGTCTGTTCACACAAAATCTCTTGACAAGCCCCCCGCTTCCTCCCATAATACCCCCAACACTTTCAGGAGAGATGGCTGAGTTGGTCTAAGGCACTCGACTCGAAATCGAACGTGGCAGAAATGCCACCGAGGGTTCGAATCCCTCTCTCTCCGTGTTTTTTTATCTTTTCACAGAATATCATAAAGGCTTGCAATCGGCATATTTGCAAGCCTTTATGATTTTTCACTTGCCCGCTGCATATTATAGCGTATAATTGCAAATAGGGTACATGTGCAGGGTACAGTAAAAAAGCATTTGTACCCCATAATGATAAATAAAGCTTTATAATACAACCCGATTACAAACACAAATGAACACCATAAATACGGCACTCCCATCGGCCCCTATCGAAAACACTACATCCTCTTTTGACATAAAAAAAGTTGTATTTTTTAAATATTGACTAGAAAGAAAAACGTAATATTTTCAAAGCATGGAGAAGCAACTGACACCGCCACAAGCCTTGCGCGAGTATTTTCTGCACCGCTCGGGAGAGATGAAATTCCTTCGCAACGAAATTGATCGTATCCGCCACGGCTGGTGGATCGGGAGAAGGGCTCGCACTCGCGACCTTATAAAACACACTACGTTTCTCCGAAATCTTACCCGCTTCATCATAGAACACCGCAACCTTGCCCTCCCTACCACGGAAGAACTGGCCACGCTGGAACACGACTTGCGCGTATTTGAATCTATCCACGCCGAAGCGGTTGAGCGCTTGCAAGATTAGGCTCATCACTCCAAAAACTTTTCTGCTATATCCCACACGGTTTGAGCGGTATCTGCACAGATAAAGACCGTTTTGCTGCCGTTTTGGGAGCGGATGTACTTATTACTTCGGTAACAATAGATGGATGCCTTGCTAGAGATAAAAGGCAATTTATTTCTATCGCAGGGGGCTGCGCTACCTTGTATTAACGGTATGTAATGATAATAAATGAATAATGTCCTTAATCGTTGTTATTAGAGGCTGCATATTTGTATATCAGCATATGTATAAGTATTGCGGTCGCCGCTAAACCGATGGCGTATCCGTGTTGCTTTACTTTCCATAAAATCCATACATAAAAAGCGATACCGATATAATACCCTACGACAAGCCAAGCTATTATAAAGCGGCGAAAGAATCGGGCCTCTGAGTGTTCTGCCTTATAGCACTCGTTTTGCTCCTTTTGGAGCTCAACCTGTTCGCTTATACGGGTATAGATTCCTGCCAAATATGAGCTTATTTTTTCTTGATTGTCCATAGTTAAGTATTTACATCCGTATTGTTATGTTGTCAAGTTAATTTAGAGAGAACATGCAGCAAAAAAGAAGGGAACGCGCATGTGGCGTTCCCTTCTTGGAATGATGAGTTGTCAGGCGGTTATCAGGCGCCGAGCTGGAAGCGCTCGAAGGAAACCACGGTGACGGTGTCGCCGAGCTCCTTGCCGATGTTGGCCACAAGCTTCTCTACGCTGATGGAGGGGTCCTTCACGAACTCCTGGCTCATGAGGCAGCTTTGCTTGTAAAGGGCCTTGAGCTTGCCGGGGAGAATCTTCTCCAACAGAGCCTCGGGCTTGCCCTCTGCGATGAGCTGATTCTTGGCAATCTCCTGCTCCTCTGCCACGAAGGCGGGGTCGAGGGAGGAGGAGTCAACGCTCTTGGGAGCGCAGGCGGCGATGTGCAGGGTGATGTCCTTGCACATGGTCTGGAAGCTCTCTGCAGCTACGGTAGCGGCGTTGCCGCAAGCAACCTGAAGGAGCACGCCCACCTTGCCACCCATGTGGATGTAGGAGACGATGCTGCCCTCGCCGTCCAGCATGTAGCGGGCAAATTTGCGGAACTTCATGTTCTCACCGATGGCGGCACACTGCTCGGCCAGGTACTTCTCAACCGTGGTGCCGTTGATGGCAACGTTGAGAGCCTCGTCAAGGGTCTTGGCGGCAGAGGCCTTGAGGGCTGCGCCGATCTCTGCAACGAGGGCACGGAACTTGTCGCCCTTGGAGCAGAAGTCTGTCTCGCAGTTGATCTCAAAGATGATGCCGTCCTTACCCTCTACGATGGTGGTAACAACACCTTCCTTAGCCTCGCGGTCAGCCTTCTTGGCGGCCTTGGCGATACCCTTCTCACGCAGGTACTTAACGGCGGCGTCCATGTCGCCGTCGCACTCCATGAGAGCCTTCTTGCAGTCCATCATGCCGGCGTCTGTCTTAAGACGCAGCTCTTTGACCATCTGGGGTGTAATATCAGCCATTGTCGTAATGTAAATTGTTGATTAGGCAACCTTGTTGTTGTTGATAGCCTCCGTGAGTACGGAGAGAATCAGGCGAATGGAGCGAACAGCGTCGTCGTTGCCGGGGATGGGGAAATCCACGGTGTCGGGGTCAGCGTTCGTGTCGGTCAGCACGATAACGGGGATGCCCAGGATGTGGGCCTCGCGGATGGCGATGTCCTCGTGGTCGGCACCGATGGCTACCATAACGTCGGGAGCACCACCCATGTTGCGGATACCCTGAAGGTTGCGCTGCAGCTTCTCGCGCTCACGAGCGAGGGAGGCGAGCTCCTTCTTGGACATTTGCTTGTACTCGGGTTGCTTGTCGAGGTTCTCGAGGTAGTCGAGGCGGGCAATGCTCTTCTTGATGGTGCTCATGTTGGTGAGCATACCACCGAGCCAACGGAAGTTGACGTAGTATTGACCGGTGGCCTCTGCGGCCTCCTTAACAGCCTCCTGAGCCTGGCGCTTGCAGCCTACGAAGAGGATCTTCTTGTTCTTGGCGGCCTTCTCGCCGAGGAAAGCGCAGGCCTTGTCGAGGCATTTCTCAGTCTCCTCGAGGTTGATGATGTGGATACCATTCTTCTGGGTGAGAATGTACTTCTTCATGTTGGGGTGCCACTTGCGGGTCTGGTGACCAAAGTGTACACCGGCCTCCACCATCTTTGTAATGAGTTCGTTAACCATTGTATTTGTATATGTTGTGTGTAACCTTGTAGCAGGAAACACGTGTTTGTGGAAGGTGCTGCGCTCTCGCCCCCAGCCTCCCGTTGTTGATATTGCAGCATCAGCAGGGGCAGGCAGAATACTCTTTTTCTCCCTCATTGTCAATCAAATTCACGTAATTCTTTTCAAAAAATTACACTTTTACCAAGCTGCCTCCGGGGTGTGAAAGGATATTACTTAGCAAATTTTGCAGGGAAAGATAAGCAAAAATGACTTATCTATACAAAATTTGCTAAAAATGACAATAAGTTTGTTATGGCGCGTATCTTGACAAGGGGGCGGAGATATGTTATAAGCCAGCGCGTATGAAGAAATTGATTCCTGCATTGATTTTGGCATTGGGGTTGAGCTCCTGTGCAGTAAAGGAGGTAACGCGTACAGAGCTTTTTACGCCCACCACCACTACGCTGATTAACTCCGATGAGCTTACGAAGATGAAGTACTACGGCTGCGATGGCGAGTACGATTATTTCACCCGCGGTTTCAGCCGTTTGAAGGTGGCCAAGAGCCAGAACGCCATCCCCGATGTTTGCCGCTTTACTTTCAACCACTGGCAGGGTGGTAAGTTGTACAGCGACTGTATTAAGGAGGCCGGCACCAACCAAATACAGGGTTTGCAGAGCCTGATTAATGCGTTCCGCACGGCTAACTGATTTTATCAACTTATCAGTTCAAAAAAATCCCGATTTGCGTTGCAAATTGGGATTTGCCATTTTAGGGGATATGCTGTATAATCTGCCCCGATGCAAGGAGTAGACCGTAGTGGAGCCATAAGCCGCCGACATTTTCTCAAGGGGCTGGGGGCGTTGGCATTGCTGGCGGTGCCGGCTTGCAGGCGCGCGCAGCAACTGGCCGTGCAGGCGGAGGATTGCCCGGAGTGGATGCTGCCGGGCGAGGCAAGCTGCTTTGCTACTTGCATGCCGTGGGCAACAGGTGCTATCCCCCTGCTGGCCGTGTGCCACGACGGTTTGCCTATGGCGTTGCAGAGCAATCCGCGCTATGAGCAGGTGCGCCGCGGGCTGCCTGCGTTTGTGCAGGCCTCTTTGCTGGATTTATATGATGCAGCGCGTGCTGCTACCCCCACTCGTGCCGGTAAACCGCACCCCATGCAGGCGTTGCATGCCTCGTTGCGTGCCTGGGCGGCTTTGCTCAAAGAGGGGCGGCGCATGGGTTTTTTGTTTCCGCAGGGTTACTCCGCCGTGCGTATGGCTCAGGTGGAGGAGCTGAAACGCTGCGGCGGGGCCTCTTTTTATGCGTATGACCCTGTGGCAGCCCCGCGCCCCACCGGCTTTGCAGAGCTGGAGACCGTGCAAAACGCCACACTTGGTCCCGCTGTACGCTTTGATACCGGGTTTGGCACCTTGGCGGATCTGACGGCGGATTTGCCGCAATTGGAGGTGCTCTTTATTTTTACCCCGGCAGACCCCGCCGCTTTTGATGCCGATTTTGCTCGCGCGTTGGAAACCTGCACGGCAGAGACGATTCGATTTACCGCAGTAGCGGCAGATAAAACAGCCTCCCTTTGCCTGTACACCGTGCCGCAAACGCATTATACGGAGGAGTGGGGGGCGGATGCCGATGCCTATGGCAACTTATGCCTGCGCCAGCCTTTGCTGCACCCCCTGCGCCCCGCCATGGCGGAGGCCGAGGTGCTGCACGCCCTGTTGCGCGGGGGAGAGGTGGCGAAGGCAGACGGGGTATCCACCGCCAAGGGCTGGTTGAATCAAGTGGTGCCGGATTTAGAGGCTGCCCTCAAGCAGGGTTTTGTGCCGCAGGCAGCCCCGTTGCCATGGGCGTTGCCGGCTGCCCCGTCGGCCAAGGTACAGTTGTATTTGCACCCGTACTATGCGGATGGCAGGTTTCGCCACAACGCATGGTTGAAGGAGACCTACCTGCCGCTGAGCGGCTGGGCAGGGGCGGCAGAGGCCTTTTTGCCCGGGGATGCCGGGGCATGCGGTGCCAAGGTGGGGGCTTTGCACCTGCCCGCGTGGCGGCAGCCCGCGTTACAAGCGCTGTGGTTGCCTTTAATGCCCGATACCGCGCATGCAGATGCTGCCGCGGTGCAGGTGGCAGAGCCACCGAACTTGCCGTACCAAAAGCCGCAACCTCAACCGCAGCAGGTGACTGCCCCGCCTCAGTTTACCAAAGAAAAATCCCCGCAATGGGGTATGGTGATAGATTTGGCCCGCTGCATCGGTTGCGGGGCTTGCACGGTGGCCTGCCGGGCGGAAAATAATATACCAACCGTGGGTGTGGCAGATATGAGCTACGGCAGGGATATGCAGTGGCTGCGCATAGCCCGTTATATGGGGCCGCAACAAAAGCTGCACTATGTGCCCACTGCTTGCCGCCAGTGTGAAAAAGCCCCCTGCGAGGCCGTTTGTCCCGTAAATGCAACGGTGCATACCACAGAGGGACTCAATGCCATGGTATACCCCCGTTGCTGGGGTACGCGTTATTGCGCCGCGGCATGCCCATATAATGCCCGTGTGTTCAATTTCAGGGATTATGCGGCTGCTCAACAAACGCAGCGCCCTCATAATCCGCAAGTTACCGTGCGTTCACGCGGCGTTATGGAGAAATGCACCTACTGCGTGCAGCGCATTAATGCCGCCAAAAATAAAGGTGGAGCTACTCCTCAAACCGCCTGCCAACAAGTTTGCCCCACGGGGGCTATCAAGCTGATTAACCTTTGCGACACGCCCCCACCTGCGCGTGTTATCACGGCGTATGATGTAGAGGGTACCCGCCCCCGCACCTTCTACGTGTAAAGCTCCCCGCTCTTACACGTATTCAACGGTGCTTCTTTTCTTCTCCAACTCTTTGATGTGCTCCAACGCAGCATCAATGTTTTCGCAGATGTTCTCTTCTCCCAACTCGGTGATGAATTGGGTATCCCTGCGTATTACTTTGGCGGGCTGAGCCTGCACACCGCAAAGTAGCAGTGTGATATCCCTGCGGCGGCAATAGGATAAGAAATCCTCCAACACGTGCAGCCCCGAGGCATCCAACGTGGGTACCAATCGCATGCGCAGCAGCACGTAGTCCATGTCCGGCTCTATGGAGCGGAAGACGCGGTCCTTAAACTGCTCTACGGCACCAAAGAAGAAGGGCCCCTGAATATCGAACACTTCCACGTTGTCCGGAATATGGCGCAGGTAGCGGGAGCGTGCAGGTTGTTCCTCCGGGTCTATCCCTTCGAGTTCGCGAGAGATAGTCTCCACGTTGCTCACCTGAGCCATGCGGCCGATGAAGAGCAGGGCTGCCAGCACCACGCCCACTTCTACCGCTACCACCAAGTCAATGAGCACGGTGAGTATAAAGGTAATCAACAACACGGCGCGGTCTTGTTTGGGCCCGGTGAGCAGGTGGCAAAAGGTGCTTACCTCTGCCATGTTCCAGCATACAATCGCCAAAATGCCTGCCAGCGCGGGCAGAGGTACGATGGCTGCATATTGCCCTGCCAGTAAAAGAATCAACAAAAGCGTAACGGCATGGATGATACCGGATACCGGGGTTTTGCCGCCGGAGCGTATGTTGGTAGCCGTGCGGGCAATGGCACCCGTGGCCGGCAAACCGCCGAACAAGGCGGATGCAATGTTGCCGGCCCCCTGGCCAATCAGCTCTGTATTGGGGTGGTGGCGGGAGCCCGTCATACCATCCGCCACACTGGCACTCAGCAGGGACTCTATGGCGGCCAGCAGCGCAATCACAAAGGCCGGCTTTACCAACTGGGGCAGGGCTGCCCACTCCACGCTCGGGAACCCCGGCATGGGTAAGCCCTTGGGCAGCTCGCCGAATCTGGAGCCGATGGTCTCTACCGGCAGGTTGAATACCGTGCATATAATAGTGGCTGCCAACATGCCCACCAGCATGAACGGTGCTTTGGGGGCATACCGCCTGGTAACCAGTATCACCAAAATCGTGAATACGGAGATACCCAGTGCCCACCAGTTGATGGTGTGAAAATACTCAAAATAGCATTGCCATTTTTGCACAAACTCTGCGGGTACGGCAGTAGGTATGCTTAACCCCAGCAAATCCTTGATTTGGGTGCAGAAAATCGTTACCGCTATACCCGAGGTAAAGCCCGTGGTCACCGGGTAGGGTATAAAGCGTATCAATGCCCCCATGCGTAGTACGCCGAACAATATCAGGAAGATACCCGCCATCAACGTGCAAAGTATCAGGCCGCTCATGCCGAAACTGCCCACTACCCCTGCTATAATCACCACAAATGCACCCGTGGGACCGCCTATCTGAAACTTACTGCCACCCAGCAGGGATATCATAAAACCTGCCACCACTGCCGTGATAAGTCCGGTGGACGGCGTTATTTCCGCACACCCACAGGCTATGGCAAATGCCATGGCTAATGGTAAGGCCACTACACCCACAGTCAGGCCTGCCGTCAGGTCAGAGAGGAATGTCTTTTTGTTATACTCTTTAAGCGATTTGAAAAGACTCGGCGTGTACATCTCTAACACGCAATATACGCCCACCCGCCTGCGATGTAAAGAAAATTCACACCTGTTCTCCGGATATTTTTTTGCGTTTTCCGTCCGGATAATGAAGCTGAGTTGTACTCATATTCCGCTCGTCAATTCGTTTTAATGTTTGCAATCGCAATCATGCCCGCAGGTGCAATCGTGGTCGTGTCCGCAATCACAATCATGCTCGTGGTGGTGCCCGCAGGTGCAGTGGTGCTCTTGGTCGCCCTCGGCCTCACGCATCATGGCGGCCAGTTCAGGGGGCAGGGGGGAGGCATCGGGCTCAAACACATCGGGCAGGGCCAGCAGCTTCTTGAGCTCGGCGTCTTTTGCCAAATCTATGGGGAACTTGTTATCATGGCTCAGCACCGTAACCTTGGCTCCTGCGGCCAGCAGCATCTCTGCAATGGGGGTATAGCCGTATTTGGCTGCCACGTGCAGGGGTGTCTGCCCGTACGGGTTGTGGGCGTTGACATCTGCCCCCGTGGCAATCAACAGGGTAATCAGCTCCAGGTCCGGCTCCACACCCATGGCGGCCAGCTCGGGAGAAAAATCAATCTCATCCTGCAACAGTAGGGTGGCGGCTTTTTTCAGGTCATCCGTGTTGTCGGCTTTCATCAGCTCATCCAAAAACTCCTGCACGGGCTCGTCAAAGTCATCCGGGTCCAAATCAACGGCTAGTTCTCGCAAATCTTCCATACTGATTTGCGGTTTTTCTGCGTCGTCTACGGTAATGCTGTTCCAGTCCTGGCTGTTCATGGGGGTATTGTAACGGATATAATGCAGAAAAGCGAGAGTAAATAATGATTTTTCGCTTGCAAGACGACAGATAAAACGCTAGAATGCTCAAAACGCCGATTTTTTCGAAGCATGTTGGGCAATGTAATCAAAGTAGTGCTGCCGATAATGGTTTTCATGACCACGGTTTTGGTAACAACGTGTGCCAAGCCGTATGGCTCTGTGGGGAAGGCCTCTGTAGAGGAGGTGTTGAGTGCGGATGCCGTTGCCGTGACTCCGTGTATACCCGGGTGGTTGTTGGAGTCTCACCAAATTCACCGCCTGAGCTCAACGGAGTTTCGCGAGCTGTGTGCCATTGTGCGTCGCTCAGAGCTGCAGTCCGTGCATGAGGAGCACTACCGCCAGGAATCGTCTGTTCACCATGAGGGGGCGGCAGAGCGCGTTTTTTACCTGTATGCCAGCAGCGGTCAATGCCTGGGTGCCAAGGTTGTGGGGGAATTGGTGCTGTTGGATGACTTTGATATGACAGAGGAGGACAGCCGAGCCTTGTATCGCCTGCTGCGTCCGCATTTGGAAAAAGTGCTGGTAGATCTCTGATGCCGCTCTTACCCTGCAAACGGAGCCGCCGCGTATGGCGGTGGTTATTATTGCTCACGTTGGGTATAACGGTGGGGGTGACCCTGTGTAATTTGAGCTATGTCAGCCCCCGTGTACAGCCGGGTATTTACCCCGAGCCCGATACCACATTTATGGGGCGCAGAACCCAAGTGCGCTTGCCTGCCGAGCCTGCGGAGGTGGCGGTGATATTCATCGGCGGATTTGGGGATGTACTTACTGCTAATTTCAGGTGCGTGTACGAGAGCATGCCTTTGGTACCCACGGCGGGGCGGCAACTGCGGGCGTATTACGCGTGGGATGGTGCCGGCGGGCATTTGCTGCGCCATGATACACAGCTGGCACAGCAAGATATCAAAGCATTTTTGCAGGTAAACCCCGGGGCGGATTTGGTTTTTGTGGGGCACAGCTATGGGGGCTCTGCCGTTATGGATATCATGCGCCACTTGCAGGGTGAGCCATACGGCAAGGTGGTGGTGGCCACGCTGGACCCCGTGAGTTGCCGTGAGCGCTCTCACCCGCAAGAGCGTGCTGCGGGTGTGCTGTATTGGGTGAATGCTTATTGTGCCCCGTACCGCTCACCCATGGATGCCGCGGCGCGTGTGGGCGGCCCGTGGCGGGAGTGCCCGCAGGCAGATGCCAACCTGTGTTTCAGCGGCAAAGAGAAAGATACGCAGGGCAAGCGCTATCGTCACTCGCGTCCGCAATCGTTATTTACGGATGCACATGCGCTCGGCGGGGCCTCTGCGCAGGATATGCTGTTGGCCGCATGCAAAAGATTCAACATAGGTTCCCGAACAGACAATGCAGATGAATAAGATACACAAACTCCTTGTGCCGGTGTTGATGCTGCTTATCGGCGCATGCTCCCAACAGCAACAGGTGGTTGCCCCCGGTATTTACCCCGAGCCCGATACTGATTTTATCAGCCGCCGTTTGCAGGTGCGCCTGCCGCAGGAGAAGGCAGATGTTGCCTTTATTTTCATAGGCGGTTTTGCAGAGCAGGTGCTTACTCATTTTCGCAGCGTGTATGAGGGTACACCCGTTTTACCTGTGGCAGGTAAGCAAGTGCGTGCCTGTTACGCGTGGGATGGCGGGCGCGGCTGTCTGCCTTTTCACAGCACACGCCTTATCAGGGATGACATTAAGCGCTTTTTACAGACAAACCCCGGGGCGGATTTAGTGTTGGTGGGGCATAGTTATGGCGGCTCTGCCGTTATGGATGTAATACGCCAACTGGATGGCGGGCACGGCAAAATCATAGCTGTGACGCTGGATGCCGTGAGCTGCCGAGAGCGCTCTCACCCCCGCGAGCGTGCAAAAGGGGTGGATTATTGGGTGAATGTATATTGCAGCCCGTATCGACACCCAAAAGATATTGCCGCCATGGTGGGTGGGCAATGGCGGGAATGCCCGCAGGCGGATGCCAACCTGTGTTTCAGCGGAAATGAGCGGGATGCCAAGGGCCGCCGCTACCAACATGCCCGCCCCGATTCCCTCTTTGTTGAGCCGCATGCTGCCACCGGGGCTTCTGCGTATCAGTTAATGCTCGATGCCTGCGCACGCCTGAAAATAGGTAACCCTGCCTCTCGATAAGATGAATGCCCAAACAGATAATACCCCACCTTGGGTGCGCTTGCAAGCAGAGATGGACTCCCTGCTGCATCTGCAGCCCGCTTGTCACGGCTCCGTGCATCCCTTGGCTGTGGTAAACGGTGTGCTGGAGCTCGGCGAGGGCTCCGTCGTTAAACCCGGCACGGTGATAGAGGGGCATGTGCGCATCGGTAAAAATTGCAGCATAGGCCCCAATGCTTACCTGCGCGGTCAAGTCAGTATTGGTGATAACTGCGTTGTCGGCAATGCTGTGGAAATCAAAAACAGCGTGCTGGGCAACGCCGTGTTCGTGTCGCACCTCACCTACATCGGCGACTCTTGGCTGGAGGACGATATTAATGTGGGTGGTGGGTGCATTTTCAGCAATTTCAGGCATGATGCCGCAGAAATCCGCATGCTGCACAACGGCAAACTGACCCCCACGGGGCGAAATAAATTGGGTTGCTATGTGGGCTCCCACAGCCGCATTGGGTGCAAATGCGTGATTTTGCCCGGTCGTGTTTTGCCGCCCCATACTCAAACCTACCCCGGTACGGTGTGTAGTATGGGCTCCGGTAAATAGCCCCGCTGCGGTTATAATCGGTGGGTTACCGGCTCACTGTCACCGTAAATCCGAAATCACCTGATAGGATATGCTTCATAGTATCTCAAAGATTTGGGATACGTTGATTTGCGAATAGGGTTTCTCGAAAAATGATATATAGTAGAGGTGATGGCGAGCCATAGGCGAGCGTAACTTCTAAGCCCCGCAAACAGCGGGGCGAAATAAAATAGCGAGGGGCAAGTCGCGAAGCGACGCAGCCCCTCGTAAGTTAGAAATAATATGAGAGCCCGTGGAACGGGCGACATAAAGCCCGGCATAAGCCGCGAGCCTGAGGTATGGAAAACGGGAGCAAAAATGAACGGTTTAAATGCAATATTTGCATTTATTGTGAGATTTTATCTTGTTTCTCTCTATATATAATACGCGTGGGAACAATTAGTAAAATGGCAATTTGTGTGGATGGCGAGCCGTAGGTGAGCGGAATTTTGTAAGCCCCGCTCTGCGGGGCGTCATTTTATTTAGCGAGTGGTGCAGCGAGCCTACGGCGAGCGAAACCACTCGAACCGATAAATAATACACCGAACCCGTGAAACGGGTGATAGTTAAGTTCGATTCCGAGTTGACACCTATGCTTATGTGCTCAGATTTTCATAGCGTTTTTTATTATCTATCTCTATGGATT
>JAFQEF010000032.1 GCA_017399165.1 Akkermansia sp. | reverse complement strand
TTCAAAAAGGACGCAACATACATTTACAATTAGTCTTTTTAACATGTTTTTATGGGGAGGAATATATGCGATGTTCGTCGGTTCCCTTTATTTTGCGATATAAAGGAAAATTAAATTAATCAGTTAGAATCAAATTAAAAAGACATATGATTTTTGCATTAAAAAATACAGCTTATAAACTATTCTTATACATTGGAGCTTGTCTATTATTTTCACTTCTTCGAGCAGAAGAAATCCAGCAACGACGAGATGAACAAAACGAGTACAAACCGCTTAACGCTATATACAAAAAAGAATTTTATTTCGACCCTACCCCGCAAAATTATTCCATCATACATATTAATGAAACAGCAACATGGAAAGATATAAAGAAAGAGTTTTTCGATACATTTGCGAATGGGAACAATATTATATTAAAATCTGAAAGCATATCACTCGATGTTTCAACAAACAACATGGATTTTGCCATCATTTATAAAAATGATCCTCCTACAAAAAAAGAAGTCTATTCCTTACTTCGCTGCATACAAAAATCAACACTTTATGGATACAAACTCGATTTTTTATTGGTATCTATCAACAACAACAACATCGAAGAAGCTAAAAAAGCCACAATAAAGCACCTAAGTGAAAGCAAATGCGATAGGTATGTGTTGATTCCGGCCATGTCAGACGACCTACGGATAGCACATCTTGCAGAATTTATCACTTACCTCAAAAAAAACGAGTTACGCAAAAAAATGCAAGGCATTTTATTAAGCAGCAGCACTTTATAAGACAAACAAGAAAATTATATATATAAACAAAAACAATAAACGATTAATTCCCTGGCATGCAGCTACGCAAAACATACACAGACGGAAGCAAAACGCATCTTGTCACCGAACTGCAGGATGCTTACGGACGCTCCGCAGGCTACACCTATACCAAGGATGGCGCGGTGCAACAAACGGTATCCACCGACATGTCGCTCACCATCAGCTATGAGGCACAGCGGGATTTGCTCACGGGCATGGTCTACAAACGCAGCAACACCACTGTTGCCACCCGCAGGATTTGAATCTAAATCTATATTTTAAGGATATGAAAAAACGTTTAATGACTCTCTGTTCAATTCTCTTTTTATGTTCCTGTCAAATGCTGGAACAAGAGTTCTATGTTCCATATTTTGTATATCAAACACAATTAAATAAAGCTTCGTTAGATGATGATTTTGCCATTATAAGCAAAATTAATCGCAAACAAAAAACATATATTTTCTATCACAATTTTGTGTATTGTTATTATAAAGGCAATCGTGTTCCTATACAGACTTTCCTTGATTTATATAACGAACAGACAGGATGTCCTAATGATTATTCTGTAGAAATTTGGTATAACTTATTTGAAATTCCTTGCTTTAAGGTTTTTGAGTGGAAAGCTCAACATTTCAATCATGAAATCGACATATTAATCCGATAATATTCTTGATTATACATTGGGGCCCTCTAAAAACCCGCAAAATGGCAATTTGTTTATATCGTAGGGTGGGACTTAAGTCCCACTTTTTATTGGTGGCAGGCCTTTATAATAAATGTTGGACTAAAGTCCAACACTCCGATAGTATTCCCCCCACAACTACCAATTTGTGGGGGCCCCGGAGTTTTTAGAGATGCCCACATTAAATTACGTTTATTTGTTCAAGTTTTATCAGCTCCATTTGCAGTAGACATGCGGCATGATATCTCATTACACCTACACGTTATGGGGAAGATACATAAGAGCCACTCCTGACAAATGGGCTCATTATGGCGGGATTAGGGCTTGCATTTTACAGAGATATTTAAGATACTGGGGGTGTACATGAAGATACTCAGACGAAATCTCAGCCTCATGTTGGCGGTTCGCTATTTGAACCCGCTGCGAACCATGTTTTCCATCATCACATTGATATGCCTGGGAGGCGTAGCACTGGGTGTCATGATTCTCATTGTCGTTCTGTCCGTTATGGAGGGGCTACAAAAAGAGATGGAGGAAAAAGGCTTTGCCCTGCAACCGCACTATACCGCCACCTTGTCGGATGCCTTTACCGGCTCCCCCCTGCCTATTACACCGCAGGATTGTGACTGGCCCGCCGTGGCAGAGGAGCTGCGCAAGCAACCCAATGTATCCTGCGTTTACCCCAAATTAGAGGGCATGGCATTTGCGCAGACAGATAAGTATCAGAACGCCACCCTCATGTATTCATCCATCGAGTCCTTCAATGAGGCTCACCTCAAGCCCCTTTACGGCATGGTAAAGGTGGGAAATTTCAACTTGGGAATGGAAAACAAATGTGTCATTTCTCTCAACATCGCCAAGAAGTTCGGGCTTGGCCCCGGCAACAGGCTCACCCTTACCCCGGTAAGCGGCAACATTGAGCAAATGGCAGATATACTCCAAAAGATTGAGGGTGAAATGCTCACGCACACCACGCCTCAATTCATGGAAACCATGCAGCAGTTGTTTGCAGATGCCACCGTTACGGAATCCGGCATCAGCATCTCCCCCCAAAAGCACCGGGAGGCCATGCAAATGCTCCTGCCCTTTGTCAACATACCGGAGCCCAACCGCTTGGCTGATCTTTGCGAAACACTGGGCAAAGATGATCTGACAAATGAAGAAAAAACAGCCATGCGCCCTGTGGTGCGTAAGTTGCGCCAAAGTGAAGAAGATGCCTGTTTGGAGCTGTACTACATCCTTAAGAGCGGCACGGAGCAAACAGAAGAGAGCCGCCAACTGTGGGAATCTACCGTTGCCTCCTTGGCTGCGTTGGATCGTGACAAAGAGAACGGCAAAGAAATCGAGAATCTGCGCTCTCTGGTTGTGCCCGTTGACTTAGAAATTGTAGGCGTATATCAAACGCCGGAGAATATGCCGGGGCCGGATTTGTTTTTACCCCTGCATGTGGCGCAGGAGTCCGTAGGGTACACGGACAACAATATCATGGGTATTTGCGTGCGCTTGCAAGATCCGCACTCCCCCGGCAATATTGAGGAGGTGATGGGCAAGCTCATCACTCACTACGCCAATACCACCCAACAGCAGGCTACAAGCGGTGACGAGCCCCCGCCCGTCGAGGAAATTGACTACAGCGCCATAGAGGAGGCTACAGCCGAAGCCGTGCCGGAGGAGGAAACAGCAGAAGCCACTGCAGACATTGTTGTACCGGATGTTGCCGAGCCCTCGGCTCCCCTTGAAACCGTGCAGCCCGCCCGTGCCACCATGTGGACCATCACCCCGTGGACGGATGCCCTGCAAACTCTCTACAAATTGATAGCCAATGAGCGCGTTATGATGAGCTTTGTGCTCTCCAGCATTACACTGGTAGCCAGCTTCTGTATCATGGCGGTGATGTTTACCATGTCCTTGCAGCGCAAGAGAGAAATTGCCGTATTGCAGGCACTGGGTGCAACGCCTCGCAAAATTGTGGGCATCTTTGCCTGGCAGGGTGTCATCATTGGGTTCTTGGGCGCGTTATTGGGCATTATACTGGCATTGCTGGTACTCTACTACCGCCATGAGATACAAGGGGCGTTGGCCGGCATTGGTATGGATCCCTTCCCCATGGAGGCCCACGGCATCAGCCTGCCTGCTGTTTACAGACCGGAGATTTTCATTAAACAAGCCATTATTGCCTTTATCATGGTAACGATTGCCTCCATCATACCCGCCATCTTCGTTTCCCGGCAAGACCCCGCCAAAGCCCTGCGCTCCAACTGATTCTGATACCGTTTCTGCACATGGATATTTATTGGATTGAGAACAAGCAAAAACACGGCCCTATCACCGTGCCGGATGTCATTGCCCGCATCCAGATGGGCGAGCTCAACCCGGATACAACCCTCGGCTGGCATAAAGGGTGTGAAAAATGGATGCCGCTCAAAGACTTACCCGCTTTGGCAGACTTTCTTACCGAAATGAAGGATAAGAGCAAGCCTGTACCGGCATTGCCACAGGAGGATGAAATCGGGCAATTACTCACGCCGAATGAACCGGAAAAGCCCAACACCGCCCTGCCCCCGGTGCCGGTAACCGTACTCACTCAGCCCTCTTTAGGGCGGCGCATGCTGGCCCGGTTTACAGACTACTCGCTGTACGCCTCATTGTTCATGAGCATACTTTACTTGCTCAAGGTACCATATAACGAATTTTTGTTATTTTCGCAACCCTCTTTCTGGATACCCGCCATTTTTATAGAAGCCCTGCTGCTGAGCAACAGTGGCACCACCCCCGGTAAAAGGCTGATGGGTATCACCGTACGCTCGCTTTTGGATGGCAATAAACCCTCGCTGCGTTATACATTCTCCCGCAGTTTCGGTGTCTTTATACTCGGCATGGGCTGCTTTATCCCGCTTATCAGCATCATCATGATGTGTATAGCCGTGCATATGGTGCGCAAAGGTGCGCTCACCCTGTGGGACACCCGTGCCCGCACCATCTCGCTCTCCGTACCCGGTAAACAACCGTCTGTATTCCTTTGTATCTTCATTATCTTTTTGAGCATTCAAGTGGTCAGTTACTGTACGGCACCGTGGGTTCCCGAGATGTTTGAGCAAATTCAACACGATGCCCCCGAGTTCGCCAACTGGCTCAAACAAGCGTTCCCCTCCGAGTTTTAAAAAGAGGTGATGCAGAGATAGCTGTACCTTGCAAAAAAATGTTAATAAAGGCATGTATTGAATTATTGTGAAAAATTTGACATAATTAGCATTTTTTAATTGATTTTGGGATTCGAAGTGCTAAGATTGGGGGCATGAGAATCACCACGTGCGCGATGATAATGCTGGCAACGGGGGCAAGTGTTCTGAATGCCCAGATGCCGGGAGCAACTCAACATGTTCAGGTAGAAAAAGTAACCTTAGGCAAAGATAAAATCGCCCGCAGAAGTATTGGCCATATGGAGGCCATCAAATCTGTAGATGTTAAAGCTGCGGTGGAGGGGTTCATACAGCCGCCCTTGTTTAAGGAGGGAGACATCATCACCAAAGGTGAGCTGTTATTTGAGATAGACCCCACTCGTTATAAAGCAGTTGTGCAGCAAAGAGAAGCTGCGTTAGAGCAGATTGAAGCACAAATCATCTATGCTCAAAATCGCCAACGCAGATTCGAGCGACTGGCAGAGGGCAACGCTACCTCTGAGGAGGAGGCAGAGAGTGCCCGTACAAGGCTGGAGGAGCTGAAAGCCTCTGCCATAGAAGCGCAAGCCAACTTGGCCAAAGCAAAAAAAGATTTGGAGGACTGCTCCATTCGAGCCGAAATTACCGGCAGAATAGGCCGCATCAATTTCTCCCCCGGCAACTACATTACGCGCGGGGAATCATTGGTCACCATTAAGCAGATGGACCCCATCTATGTGCGTTTTCCGCTGAGCCAATACGATGTTAACGGCATATTCCGAGGGCCAAAAGAAATAAGCAATGTGGCAGATGTGCGCTTAACCACAGCCAACGGGCGCCGCTATGAGCATGCTGGCAAGATTGCCATTGTTGACAATATTCTGACGGGTGACTCCGACACCTACACCCTGTGGGCAGAGTTCGCCAACCCGGAGCACATGCTCACGCCGCGTGGCATAGGGGCACTGAATGTAGCCCTGACCGATACGCAACAGGTATGCATGGTACCCCTTACAGCTGTGCACTATGATGAAAACGGAGCATATATATACACGGTAGATGAAACCGGTAAAGTGGCCCGAGCAGAGGCTACGGTGGGTTCCATCCAAGGGCGTTTGCAGGCTGTATACAGCGGTGTGAGTGAGGGACAAACCATTATCACCGATGGTGCCCACAAAGTACGCGTGGGGGATACGGTGATTGGTGTGGAAGCCATACATGAAGACACCGCTGAACAAAGCGGACACAAAATTGTGGAAGCAGCCCCCATCGCCGCCACTACCACCACGGTAACAACCATGCAAGACCCCACCATCCATAAATGCCACGGTGCACGGGTGGAGGCTATTCACCGTGTTGAGCTGCGCCCGCTGGTGCAAGGTATTTTACAGAAACAGGAGTTTAAGGAAGGCGATTTGGTAAAAGCCGGGGATGTTCTCTTCCGCATAGACCCCACCCGTTACCAAGCGGAGGTGGATGCCATGAAAGCCCAGATTGCCAGATTGGACGTAAGCATTGCAGATGCTAAAAAGAAGTACGAGCGCCAAACGGAGCTACTGAAACGCAATGCCACCAGTAAAGACGATGCAGAAAGTGCAAAAGCTACGCACGATGAGCTTGTGGCTAAACGCAAAGGGGCAGAAGCCTCACTCATACTGGCGGAGGATGATTTGGAACGTTGCACCATCAAAGCCCCCATGGACGGGCGCATTGGTCGCGTCTTCTTTTCGGAAGGCAACTATATATCCGACCTCAAAACACCGCTGGCCACACTGGTGCAGCTCAGCCCCATTTACGTGCGCTTCTTCCTGAGCGAAAATGAGATTTTATCTGCCTACCGTACAGATGATATCATGAAAAATGAGGCAGAGGTAACCCTCGTCACAGCCAAAGGCTCCGTTCACCCCGAGAAAGGCAGCATCCACTTTGCAGACAATATCATCAAAACGGCAACCGACACCCAAAACCTTTGGGCTGTCTTTAATAATGAGGGCGGTAAGTTGCAACCCGGCGGTGTTGTAACCATACGCCTTAACCGCAAGAGCGATATCAGCCTGCCGGCAGTGGATAACAAGGCCATATTGACAGATACGAGTGGAAGATTCGTATATACCCTCAAACACGGGCGTGCCAACCTTACCCGCATATTGTGTGGTACCACCAACCCCGAAACCGGGCTTACCCCCGTATTTGCGGGGCTCAAAGCGGGTGATATTGTCATCACCGGGCCACTCGCAGAGATAACGGACGGAGCCCCCGTGCAACAAGCCGAAACAGCAACCAAATAACGCGTACTGCTCACACAAACATCTTCGCAACACATTATGTTCTCACAATTTTTCATTTACAGACCAAAGTTTGCATTCGTTATCTCGATTCTGATGATGCTGGCGGGGTTCTTGTGTCTCACCAAGATGCCGGTATCTGAGTACCCCGAGGTATCGCCCCCCACCATATCGGTACGCATGAATTATGCAGGTGCCAGTGCAGAGGAATTGGCACAGGTGGTGGCCGCCCCGGTGGAAGAACAGCTCATCGGCATGGATGACCTGCTCTACTTCTCCTCCTCTTGCTCCAATGACGGGTCATACTCGCTCACCCTCATTTTTGCCACGGGCACCAATGATGACACGGCCATGATCAATGTATCAAACGCAGTTAAGGCCGTGGAGTCCAAGCTGCCGGATGACATTAAGAAGACCGGTTACCATGTGCGCAAACGCTCCGGCGATATGCTTTGCTTCCTGGCATTCACTTGCGATGAAAACAAGATGAATATCTTGGAGCTCACCAACTGGCTGCGCATGAACGTGAAAGACCAGCTGGGGCAGGTAGACGGCATCTCAGAGGCAGATGTGATGATGAGCCGCAACTACTCCATGCGTGTATGGATGAACACCACACGCATGAGCGCACTCAACATCACCCCCCAAGATGTCAACGAGGCCATTGCCGCCCAAAATATACAGGCTGCGGCCGGTTCCGTTGGCTCTCAGGATGAAAGCTCTTACGCCACCTACAAAGTGACGGCTACGGGACGCCTCAAAACGGTGGAGGAGTTCAGCAACATCATTGTCAAACGTGGTGAGGACGGCCACGTTACCAAATTGAGCGACATTGCCACCATTGAGCTGGGGGCAGAAAGCAATGCCGGCTATAGCCGCATGTCTTTCAAAGACGAAAACGGCAATTGGGTGACTCAAAACTCTGTGGGCATGCGCGTGATGCGCAACAACGATGCCAACGCCATGGCCACCGTTGCCGCCTTGCAAAAGAAGATGAAAGAGCTTGAAAAGCTCATGCCCGAGAGTGTCACCTGGAGCATGGGTTACGACCCCACCAAGGCTATTGAAGCCACGATGGAGGAAATTGCGCTGACGCTGGTCATTGCGCTTTTGCTTGTGGTGTTGGTTACCTACCTTTTCTTGCAGGATTGGCGTGCCACATTGATACCGGCATTGGCGATTCCCGTATCCCTGCTGGGTGCATTTGTGGCCCTGTACGCACTGGGCTATACGGTGAACGTACTCACCATGTTCGGGTTGATTCTGGTTATCGGCTCACTGGTGGATGATGCCATTGTGGTGGTGGAAAACGTGATGCGAATCATTGAAGAAGAAGGGCTCAGCCCCAGAGAAGCCACCATTAAGGGCATGAAACAGATTACCGGTGCAATCATTGCCACCACGCTGGTAACCATCGCCGTGTATGTGCCCATTGCTTTCTACGGTGGCATGGTGGGTGTTATTTACACGCAGTTCTCCGTCACCATGTGCGTGGCTCTCTGTATCTCCACTTTCAATGCACTTACGCTCTCCCCTGCACTCTGTGCGCTGATTCTCAAACCAAAGGGCACCCGGAAAAACCAATTTGCAGAGTACATTTTTGCTCCGTTTAACTGGCTGATGGAAAAGAGCAAAGCCATTTACTTGGCGGGCTCCGGTATACTGGTGCGCAATGCCTGGCTCACAGTGCTGGTATTGGCCGGTGTACTTTATGCCAACTATGCCTACTATGCCGGTGCCCCTGCTTGGTGGAACGAGATTTGGGCCCCCGAAAAATCTGCCCAACAAGCCGCAGGGCAAAAAGCCAAACAGCAAAAACTGAGTAAATTTGCCCCGGAAAACCTATTGGCGCCCGAGCTGATGAAGAGCTCCTTCATACCCACGGAGGATAAAGGGGCCATCTTCTGTATGGTGAACCTGGAGGGTACCGCCACAGCTAAACAACGTACCGACAAGGTAATACACCAAATGGAGGAACGCATCAAAAAGATACCCGGCGTGCGCATGATTTCTGCGCAAAGTGGTTTCAGCTTTGCCTCCGGCTCCGGCGAGGGCACGGGTATGGTCATTGTGCAGCTCGACCCGTGGGATAAACGCCCCACGGAGGATTTATCCGTATCTACCATTGCCGCCAAGATAAATGCAGCCTGCGCAGATATTCCTGAGGCATCCATCATGGCAGTCACACCACCCGCCATTCAAGGTTTAGGGCTTTACGGCGGTGTTTCCATGGTGCTGGAGGCCCGAGGCTCTGCCACCCCCAAAGATTTGGGCGATATGGTTAAAGAAGTAACAAAACGCCTCATGGCGCGCAGGGATCTCATAGCCATGGCACGCTCCGAGTACAATGCCGAGACCCCGCAGATTCACCTGGAAATAGACCGCGCCAAGGCGCAATCCCTCAAGATTCCCGTACGCTCGATTTTCAGCACCCTGCAAAGCGTCATGGCATCCTCATACGTCAACGACTTCACGCTGGATGGTTTCAACTTCAAGGTGAAGATTCAGGGTGATGCACGAGACCGCCGCACGGCAGATGATATTCTGAACCAATGGGTACGCAATGAAAACGGTGTGATGGTACCGCTCTCTGCCGTATGTAAACTCTCCTACCGCATGGGGCCGTCCACCTATGGGCGTTTCAACCAGTACATGTGTGCGGATATCAACGTTACCCCCGCCACGGGTGTGGGCTCCGGCCAAGTGATGGACTTCATTGAACAAACGCTCGATGAAATCAATAAGGAGGAACGAGCCAAAGGGCTGGACCGCCAGTGGAAGGCAGAGTGGAAAGACCTCTCTTACCAGGAGCGCCAGAACGACGGCAAAATCGGCCTCCTTATCGGGCTTGCCATGCTTTTCTCCTACTTCTTCCTGGTTGCTCAGTATGAAAGCTGGACCACGCCCATCCCCGTAATGCTTTCGGTATCCGTGGCAACCTTGGGTGCTTTCATGGGGGCGCAGCTCTGCAATCTCTCGCTCTCCATTTATGTGCAGCTGGGTATTCTGATGCTCATCGGCCTGTCTGCCAAGAACGCCATTCTCATGGTTGAGTTCAGTAAAGAGAACCACGAGCTTGCCGGCATCCCCGTTAAGCAGGCTGCGCTCAATGGTGCCTCCATGCGTTTCCGTGCTGTGCTGATGACAGCCATCTCCTTCCTCTTCGGTGTGTGGCCCATGGTGGTAGCCACGGGGTCCGGTGCAGCCAGCCGCCAAGAAATCGGCATCACCACCTTCAGCGGCATGCTGCTGGCAACGGTATTCGGCATCTTCCTGGTGCCGGGACTCTACGCCATCTTTGCCCGCATGAGAGACTGGACAGCCGAGAAAATCGGCATACGCAGAAAACGCGCAGAGGACTGATACCCCCGTGTCTTTGAGAGCAGATAAATGGTGTTACCCCTCACGGTAGCACCATTTTACATTTTATGGTTCAAATATAACGTAATTTGCATACTTAGCACTTGCGGTGAGGGCTGAAAAATGATAGTATGCGTGCATGAACGCAGTCCGTGCACTCATATTGTCGGCAGCACTGCTGGGCGGTGCTGTATATGCTCAAGGCGGTTTTTCCTTTGACGGAGGTGACTCCACCCAAGGCTTTGGTGGTTTCGGGTTCGGCCCGGCCGCACAACAGCAGGAGTTTTACACCATCTCTGCCAAGGCATCCGTAACCGGATACAAAGCAGGAGAGCCCTTTTATGTTGCCCTCAACGGCAAAGTGGCAGATACATACCATGCCTATTGGCGCAACCCCGGTAGTGTGGGCGAGCCTATTACCGCCACGCTGACCGCACCGGGCGGCTTTAAGGTAGAGGGGCCGTATTGGGAAGTGCCGCACCGCGTGGAGGGCTCCATCAGTGTAGCATACTCTTACGAGGCACCCGTTGCCGTATGGAAAGTCACCCCGGAGGCCAATGCCCCGCAACAAGCAGAGTTCACCATCGAGAGTGCAGCCCAAACCTGCAATGATATGGGTTGTAACCCCGCAGAAACAAAAACAACTACCGTCACCATCTCCGCCGGCGACGGTGCAGCTAACCCCGCATGGGCAGCTGAGGAAACCAAGGTAGAAACCTTGGGCGACACCCCCGCTACGGTTACAGCTACTCAAACAGCGCAAGAGGTAACCCTCAGCATCAGTGGGGTAGAAAACATCGGCAATGCCTATTTCTTCTCTGAAGATAACTGCATTAACCCCACCGTTGCCCAAGAGCTCAAGAAGACAGATACAGGCTACACCCTCACCCTGCCCCGTAATGATAACACAGACACCATGCACCCCGCAAAGGATGAATGGTTGGTCGGCAGAGAGCTGACATCCCTCAAAGGTATTCTCAGCTTCGACGGCAAACATTGCACCGTAAACGTCAACTTTGAGAAAGCAGCAACGGCAGCAGTTGCCCCCCAAGGGGCAGTCAAAGATAATGCAGATTACCCCTATTACATGTTTGCTGCATTGATTTTAATGTTGGGGATAACATCTGCCTTAACTTTCAGCAAGCTTGGCGGGGAAAAGAAGCCTTACATCCTCATTCCCTTCTACGCGGGGTCCGCTTACGTGCTTTCTGAGTACATGGGCATGACCATGGCAGCGGCACCCATGGGGCTGTTTATTGCACTTACCTGCTTTATAGCAGGTTTCTGGGCCATCAGCCACTGGTGCGGGCGCGGTAATTCCGTTAAAAGCAACATCATCGGCGGGTTGTGCGGGCTGCTCCTCATCAGCTCCCTGGTATACACCGCATGGCCCCGTGCAGAAGAAAAGGTATGGAAAGAATGGAGCCCCGAGCTCATGGCTCAAACCATGGAGCAAGGTAAACCCGTATACGTTGACTTTACCGCCACTTGGTGTGCTACTTGCCAAATGAACAAAAAAGTAGCCTACACAGAGGACGTGCTTAAAAAGTTTGCGGATAACGGTGTGGTGCTGATGAAAGCAGACAAAACAAACCCGAATCCGGCTATTGATGCAGAGATGCGCCGTTTGGGCCGTACACAGGTACCCGTCAACGTATTGTATGTGCCCACAGAGGCTACCAAAAACACACCGGAGTCTGTGCGCTATGCCATCACCACAGAGCTTTTCGGGCCGGATTATTTGTCTGAGTTCATTGACAAGACCATCAATGATGTCGCCATGGACACCCCCAAGGAGGACATGGGGTTCTGGAAGGTGATTGCCTTCCTGTTCATCGGTGGCTTTATCCTCAACTTCATGCCCTGCGTATTCCCCGTCATCGGGCTCAAAGTAATGAGCTTTGTTGAGATGGGTGGCGGCAGCCGTGCAAAAGTATTCTTCCACTCCATGGCCTTTGTGCTCGGCATTCTGCTCAGCTTCCTGACACTGGCCATTCTGCTGTTACTGTTCTTCCCCGCCGGGGAGCGCAGCTGGGCCGTATGGATGCAGAACCCGTGGGTAGTATACGGCATTGTATTGCTGCTGCTCATACTGGGCTTGAGCATGTTCGGGCTCTTTGAAATCGGCGTGGGTGCCACCGGTGCCGGTCAGTCCCTGCAAAACAAAGAGGGCGCGCTGGGTTCCTTCTTCCAAGGTATTTTCATTACCATTGTGGCAACGCCGTGCAGTGCACCCTTCCTGGGCTCTGCCATGCCGTTGGCTCTTGCTCTGCCCGATGCGCAAATGGTGCTGGCATTCTGCTTTATGGGGCTGGGCTTGGCATTCCCGTATATCCTGTTGGGTACATTCCCCAAGTTGATTGCATTCCTCCCCCGCCCCGGTGCATGGATGGAAACGCTCAAGAAGGCTCTTTCCTTCCTGCTCTTCGGTGCAGCTGCGTGGATTCTTTCCGTATACCTCTCCATGTACAGCGGTACAGTGCTGGTGCTCATCCTGGGCATGATTCTCATCTGCTATGCTTGTTGGATCTACGGTAAGTGGTGCCCCATGTACATGAGCACAAAGACTCGCGTTATCGGCCTTATCGCGGCTCTCATCACCCTTGCCGGCGGTGCATTGATGACCATCCCCGCCACGGCGGAGGCAGCACAGCCGCAGCCTGCTCAACCTGCCCCTGCCGCACCCGCTGCAGCTGAGGAAGCTGTAACAGAGGAGGAAGAAACCGCTGATGATGAAGTGGAGGCTGTAGACGAGGACGACGAAGAAGAAGAGGAGGAAGGGGACACTGAAGAAGAAACAGAAGAGTAATCTCTCCGTTCTTATCAACTTCTCATATCATTTACGCCCGCTTTTGCCCCCGGCAAAGCGGGCGATATTATGGCTTAACGCTTTTGCAATTTTTGCAGACGCTCAGACCAAGCGCGAATTTCCTCTGCATGGGCATCTGCATCTGTATCAAATAAATAGCGAACAAGCGCATCTATGGCGGGCAAATAATCCTGCCCGGCAGAGAGCCGCAAAAGAGCCTCTCCCTTTTTTTCATCCGCAGGAAGATTTTCCCCGAGTAAATACATAAGGCCAACCAAATGCTGGGCTCGGCGGTCGCCGGCATCGGCAGAGCGCAAATACCACTCCACCGCTTGGCCCATATCCTTTTGCACACCGAGCTTGCCGTTTTGGAATACCGTACCCATGGTATAGGAGGCCGCAGCCACAATTGAGGCGCGCTGAGAGGTGGCTGCGGCACGAATCAACGGCAAAGCCTCCGGACTATTTTGCGCAAGTAGAAGGCGGCCGAGTTGATACTGAGCCTCGGGCAAGCCTTTTTGAGCAGCGCGCTGCAAGTAAGTAACGGCTTCTGCCGTTTTCTTATCCTCCAACAAAATGAAGCCACAGTAGTAGAGGGCATCCGTGCTACCGAGTTGAGCGGCACGAGTATACCATTGAAAAGCGTTTGCGCGATCTTTGCTAACGGAGCCATCACGAGAGCCCTCCAGATACACCCCGGCAAGGTCTAACATGGCAGGCACATAGTCAGCAGCTGCAGCCTGCTCCAACAAGCGGAACGCCCCGGTGTAATCGGGCTGCTCATGCTCGGTATTGGGCTTTAAGAGAGCCGCAGCTTTCTCATACATCTGCTGTGGTGTAAGAACCGCCGAATTATCGGAATCTTCACTACAAGCTGCCGCCAGCAGAGTAAATGAAAACAGCAACAGAGCCTTTTTTTTCATATTCATAAACTCCGTTGCTGTTTAAAAATGTTGTTAATTCTTCAGGCCTTATAGCTGTCAACCAGCGCATGAGTACGCTCATGCACCTTAGCCACACGGGCTTTGAGTTGAGCCTTGTATACCTCCTTATCCGGCATGGGGCGGCGGGCTACGCCGGAGATAACCGCGGCCTCTGCAATGGCAGGGGCAAGGTACTCAATCATACGCGGGTCAAAGGGCTTGGGGATAACGTAATCATGCCCGAACTTGAGCGGCACGCCGCCGTTAGCATCCACCACGCATTGCGGTACTTCCTCACGGGCAAGGTCTGCCAAGGCGCGAGATGCAGCAATTTTCATCGCCTCGTTAATGCAGGTAGCCTGCATATCCAACGCGGCACGGAACATGTAGGGGAAGCAGCTTACGTTATTAACCTGGTTGGGCCAGTCACTGCGGCCGGAGCCCATAATGCAGTCCGGGCGGGCAGCTTTGGCCTCTTGGTAGGTAATCTCGGGGTCGGGGTTAGCGCAGGCAAAGATGATGGGGTTAGGTGCCATGCTCTTCACCATCTCCGGCTTGAGCAGGCCCTTCTTGGAGAGGCCCAAGAAGATATCAGCCCCCTGCAAGGCAACCTCCAAGGTGCAGTCCTCACTCTGGGCAAACATAGCCTTGGTGGGGTGCAAATCTAAACGCCCGGTATGAATGAGGCCTTTAGAATCAAACATGTAAATATTCTCGCGGCGAATACCGAGAGCCATGTAGAATTTGGCGCAAGCAATACCGGCAGCACCGGCACCGCAAACAACGCACTTCATATCCTGCAACAAACGGCCTGTAAGGTGCGCGGCATTCAACAACGCGGCACCGGAAATAACGGCCGTACCGTGTTGGTCATCGTGGAATACAGGTATATTCATTTCCTCCCTTAAACGCTGCTCCACAATGAAGCACTCGGGGGCTTTGATATCCTCCAAGTTAATGGCTCCGAAGGTGGGCTCCATGGTCTTAATTACCTCGATGAGCGTCTCGGGTTTCTTGATATCAAGCTCGATATCAAAAACATCCACGTCTGCATAAATCTTAAAGAGCAAGCCCTTACCCTCCATCACGGGTTTAGAGGCATGGGCACCTATGTTACCTAACCCCAGCACGGCGGTACCATTACTGATAACGCCCACCAAGTTACCACGCCCGGTATAAAGGTTGGCGGCGTTGGCATCTTCTGCAATGCGCAAACAAGGCTCAGCAACACCCGGGGAGTATGCGAGCGTGAGGTCGTCTATGGTGAAGCATGACTTACACGGCAAAACCTCCAGTTTGCCGGGTCTGGGTTCCTCATGATACTGCTGTGCTCTCGTTGCTAAATCGTTACTCATAGTACTACTGATTTTGCTTTGTGAGCGGGCATTATACACATTTTCTCTCAACATGCAAGCGTATAATGAGGCAGAGAAAGTAAAAAAGCGTCAGCCGTGTACAATTTGCACCCCTTTTACGCACCCTTCCCCCAATACGGAATTAAGGGCTTTTATCAACTGTGCCTTGCGTTGATTTAATTCATACCGCACGGCGGGGTGAGCCGTGCGTATACGGGCCTTATGCGCTGCTATGGTCAACAGCTCTGCTCGGTTTGCCAGGAAATCCCCTGCCGCCTTGCGCCATGCATCTGCCAGTACCTCCGGCGCAAACTCTGCGGCACTGACCCCTAATTTTTCTACAAGTGCAGCTAATACAGAGTCCACCGTGCGCACATTAGCCTCTGTAGACATAGCGGGCAGAATGCCGAAGAAGTCTGACTCTGCCTGCCCCTGCTCTCTTTCATGGCGTGACATATAACGGGCGGGGCGGCGGGTACCGTCCTCAGCCCTCATTTCGCAATAACGCGGGGGAGCCCCCTTTTCTCCGGCGGGAATCGGGGTATCGGGCAGCACGGGTTCAACAAGAGCCCGCCCGCGTTTTTTTTGTGGAGAATGCCCCATGAAAGACGGCAAGCCGGCTCTGGTGGTTTGCACCACCGGAACCGGCCTGTGTAAATTGATTACGAGTAATCTTTACTCACCGTCATCGCCGATGGCCTGAACGGGGCAATCAGCCATGGCAGACTCACAGGCCTCTACGCCTTCATCTGTGGTGGGCTGATTGTATACGATGGAATTGCCATCCTCGTCCTCCTGGAAATAGTCCGGAGCGTTGGCAATGCAAAGGCCACAAGCAATGCAGTTGGTGTCTACATAGAACTTGCCGGGAGCGTTGTTCTCGTTTCTTTCGTCGATTTCTGCCATAATGTGTATGAGGGATGTTCTGTAATCCGACACTATTTTTACCTATTTTTCGCAGAATGCAATCTTTTTTTGTTGCAAGTGTGCATTTTTCGGTACAAAATAGGGGCATGCAAGACAAAAAGCCAGAAAAGAAGAGAAACTTCATCAAGAAAATCGGGATTCTTAATTTAATATGCATCACCCTCTTTTTAGGAGTCTTGCTGGCAAGTGCCGGGGCTTT
Organism: Akkermansia sp.; assembly: GCA_017399165.1. GTDB lineage: Bacteria > Verrucomicrobiota > Verrucomicrobiia > Verrucomicrobiales > Akkermansiaceae > Akkermansia. The sequence continues at coordinate 19,826 of JAFQEF010000032.1, read as the reverse complement.
AGCCTATATGTACCGTGGTGTCCCCACCCATAAGTTCGGAGAGCATGGAAAGGATTTACCGTGGTTCGGCAAAGATTTGGTCGTAACCAAAATGCAATGCGGGTGGATGGATGTATCCTCAAACTCCTGGATGCGGATGAACAATATCACCAGAACACCCTACATTAAGTTGGAGCTTGGGGAATGCACCGGCAGCGGCACATTGTATGTGCGTTTCAAGAACCCCAAGGGAGAATACGCGGGTACAGTTGTTACCATGCTGTACAGAAACGGTCAATTTGACAACATCAACCGTAACTACTACGTATCCAACGGCAAAACAGCCATTGCATATTGTTACCCCGTGTATGATAACAATATACGACTCGTCCATGAGCAGGATATGTTCCTCAACCACTGCATCAATGAGCGGGAGAAACACTGGCAGGCAGAGGTAAGCCATATACCGAGCGGTGCCCGAGAGCAAATCAGTATGGGCTATACCACCCTCCCCAAAGAACTGCACCAGTCTGAAAAATAAGCATGAATAAAACAGCATCTGTCTTTGCCCGTGCTGCCGCCAAAATCGGCAAATGGAATTGGTTACTCAGTCTGTTAAGCGGTGCCGTAATGGCCCTTGCTTTTGAGCCGTATGACATTGGTTTTATTGTATGGGTAGGGTTACTGCCTATACTGACGATATTATGGACGGGGCCGGCCAAGTTTTGGCGGGGCTTTTTTATGGCTTGGCTCTATGGCATGGGCTGGTATGGCGTGAGCTTTTGGTGGATACACGAGGTAGGCTATGTATTTAACATACCATTGTGGCTGTTTTTACTGATAGCCTTTTTGCCCCTCATGGCGGTGTACTCTGCCATGCTTGGCTTGTGGGGTGGTTTGGTGACCACAGTATTACGCCCGCGGTTAGAGGCAGGCCCCTGCACGGATGGCATGAACGCAGATAAGCGTAAAGCCGCTTGGGCAGATTGGGCGATAAGAGACACCCTGAGCACCGTTGGCAGTGCTGCCGGAGTTGCAGCTATGTTTGTATGTGTGGACTGGTTACGCTCCAGCGGCACGCTGGCCTTCAGCTGGAATACGCTTGGAATGGGCTTGTACCACGGCTTATCCTTAGTACAATGGGCAGAGTTTGTAGGCACAACGGCATTGTCCTTTATACCGGCATTTGTAGCAGTAATACTCTGGGGGGCGGGCAGGCGCTCTTACATATATTTTAAGGGAGCAGGCAGACACTGCCGCACATGGGACTTTTACGGCACTATGGTCATTTTATTTATGCTGTTCATGGCGGGGTTATTCATCTCCAAAGCCTACTCACCCAATGCCATGTTGAGAAAAGACAGCACCCTAGCTTTGCCCGTGCTGGCCGTGCAGGTTAATAAAGACCAAAAAGAAAAAATAAAAGAACGCAGTTTAGGGCTGTATGATGGCAATGTTCCCCTGCTCCTTGAAACGAAAAAAGCGGCAGAAGCAGCTGTTAAACAACAAATGCAAAAAGCATTGGACAATGAGCACGGTTTGGCATTTACCATCAATCAACCGGCTTGGGTTATCTGGCCGGAGAGTGCGCTCGCTTTTGACCTCTGTAAAGATATAGAAAAAAATGAAATCTTTGCAGATGACCGCCCCGTTCTACTGAACACACGCCAAGAGCGTGCCAAATACGCCTACTTAAGAGATTATCAATTTCTGGCAAAAGATTTTTTAAACCACACGCTGCCAAACTTCCATAAAGAGCTGACGCAGCCCTTTGTGTTAATCTCCGGGGTAGATGAACACCGCTTTGAGCCCACGGATAACGGCATGCTCAAAATGGCCGGTATGCTCAACTCCATGGTGTGCATCAGCGGCACAGAAATGTCAACACTGCAATCTGCAGCAAAGCAACATCTCATGCCTTTCGGGGAGTATATTCCCTTAGCTGACTCCTGCCAATGGATACAAGATACATACGCAGAGGTAACCGGTACCCAGGTGGGGGATGGCATACACCCCGGCAGTGGCAGCGAGCCCATGGTAGCCCCCGTACCAGGCAAAGAAGAAACCGTAGGCATTATCCCCGCCGTGTGCTATGAGGATACCGTAGGCACAAAGTTGACCAAGTTTGTTCGCAACGGCCCGCAGGTAATCGTCAATATCTCTAACGATGCCTGGTTCAGGCACTCCGCTTGTGGTGCGCAGCAGGCACGCAATGCGGCGTTCCGCTGCATTGAGCTGCGCCGCAGCATGGTGCGTGCCGCCAACATGGGCTATTGTTGCGCTATTGCTCCCAACGGCGCGGTGATAGATGCCCAGGAAAACCCGCACTCCCCCGGCTACAGCTTTGCCGTGCTGCCGGTAGACCGTAACGGTAGCTTCACACTCTTTGCCATTGCCGGAGATTGGGCAGTAGTAGTGTGTTTGCTGCTTGTATTAGCTCGCATCGGTTTGTATTTTTACCATAAAAAGGCGTAAAGCCAACAGACTATAAAGCTCTTAATAAATCAAGACTATCGGGCAAATGCCGGATAGTCTTGATTTTTGCATCACAGGGTGCGCAATAATGAATATCAGAGCCCTAGTTTGGCTGTAATAATCTCTGTAACGAGCTTGGGATTCGGTTTGGGGTTACTGTTTTTCATTACCTGCCCGGTAAGGGCGTTGATGAGTTTCATGTTACCCTCACGAATGCGTGCAACCTCATTGGGGCTGTTGGCAATCACTTGCTCCACAAGAGCCTCCAAGGCACCGGTATCAGCCTTCTTAAAGCCGAGGCTTGCAGCGGCGGCGGCGGCGGTAAGCTCCGGTTTCTCCCACAGCACGGCTAACACGTCTTTAGCCTGATTGGTGGAGCAAATGCCCTCCTCTACCACATCTACCAAGCCGGCAAGGGTGGTGGGGGCAACGGGGCAATCCTGAATCTCTATTTCCTTTTCGGCCAACACGGGAGGTAAGGTATTGATGAGCCAGTTAGCCACCTTGCGGGGGGCTTTAGAGGCTGCGGCAGCCGTTTCAAAGTAGGCACAAAGCTGAGCATCTGCCACCAAGGTATTGGCATCTGCCACGGGGAGCCCATATTGTTGCATCAGGCGTGCCTGGCGAGCATCCGGCAGCTCCGGCAGCTCTTGTTGCATCTTTTCCACATACGGAGCCGTGTGCACGGGGATGAGGTCCGGGCATGTGTGGTAGCGGTAGTCGTGCGCATTCTCCTTAGTGCGCATCACAATGCTTTCTCCCAGGTCGTCATCCCAGCGGCGGGTGGACTGCACTTGGGCAATCCCCATATCGAGCTCCTCTGCCTGGCGGGCTATCTCATAAATGAGCGCACGGCGCGCAGCAGACATGGAGTTGATGTTTTTCATCTCAATCTTGGCCCCCAGCTCCTTCTGCCCCTTGGGGCGCAAGGACACATTCACATCGCAGCGCATTTGGCCTTTCTCCATATCGGCATCCGATATACCGCCGCAAATAAGGATTTGCTGTAAGCTCTTGAGGTAGGCATAGGTTTCATCCGGCGTGGTGAGATCCGGGGCAGATACAATCTCCATCAACGGGGTGCCGCCACGGTTGTAGTCCACCAAAGAATAGCTGCCATAGTGCGTGAGCTTCGCGGCGTCTTCCTCCAGGTGAATGTGGTCCAGCTTAACGGTGCGCACCACTGCGCCCTCTGCCTTGACCTTAGAATCCGGCGGGAAAGCCCAAGAATACAGCGGAACCTCGCCACCTATGCACAGCGGTAAATCCAGCTGGCTGGTCTGGTAATTCTTGGGCATGTCTGCATAGAAATAATTTTTGCGGTCCCACTTAGAGATTTCGGGGGTGGAGCACCCCAGCATCAAGCCTGTTAATACGGTGCGCTCAATGGCATATTCATTCAACACCGGCAACGCACCGGGCATGCCTAAACAGGTGGGGCACACATTGGTATTGGGCTCATAACCGAACCCGGCTTTACATGAGCAAAACATCTTGGTTTCCGTCTTAATCTGGCAGTGAACCTCCAGGCCTATGGTTACAAGGTAATCTGATATGGGCATTTTCTTTATTACTGTTTATTTTGAAGTTGTTGCGTTTTCAAGTAACGCTTCATCCAAATCTGAGTGGAAGGAGTCGTCAAACACTTCATCAAAGAAGTGATAATGGGTATTTGCAAGGCTGCGGAACACGGTTTCCAAGGCGTCTGAGAATGGGTCAAACTCCGTTTTATGGTAACCGGGTAAAGAGGCGATTCTGACAATCTCTGTGCGAATGCCCCACAGCAAGGGCTCTATGGGCTCATACGCTTTGCGCGCGCGCTTACCGGCAGATGGTGAAAAATCTCGGTCCTTTATTTTGCTCTCAGGCTCAAGGGAATCGAGCAGCGCAGAGAGAGCCTGCAACTCCCGCGCGGCATCCCCCGCAGAGCGAGCATCCTGCACGGCACACAGGGCTGCCAGCACAGCCTTATCCGGCTCTATCAAACGTTTAAAACGCACCAGTTCAGAGCGGGTCTCGGCTTCATTTAAATGGGGTTCCGGGGCATCAAGGCATGCAATATAATCATCCGTAAACATGCCTATTTCAATAGCATAGCGAAACTCCGCAATCATTTTCTCTGACCCGAAGCAACGTACTCGGCAAAGGCTGTCAAACTCCTCCGCCAATTCATCCAGAGAATCTGCTAATTTCTCCTGAGCTTCGGTGAGCACCTCTACATCCTGCCCGCCCTCCTTATACATGCGGTCCGTTAGTGCCACCGTATGCGTAATCAAGTTTCTGAAAAGCGGGGCTGCGGCATCTGCCTGCTTTTTGTCGGATACGGATGCCAGCAAAAACCACATATCATGGCATACACACACCAACTCACTGCAGCAATCTCGCTGTGCCTGCAAGGGCTGCTGCTCCGCTTTGCTCGGCTCGGTCAACAATTGCTCCGTATCCGCAGCTGCTACACCGGGAATACTCATAAGCAGGGCTGACAAGAGCTTGGATTTCATATAACGGAAACCGTATTATACCCGAAATTCTTCAAATTTCAAGGCAGTATTCATGTATCAATTAAAAAAGTTATAGGTATTACAGAAAAGAAGACACGCTTTGTTCTTGTCAACTCATGGCAGATGGTATATATTTCTTGCGCAATTTTTCTTTTATCATGGATTTCAGAACATATCTTCGCCACCACCCGGACAAAGACGGCTACTTCGGTCGTTTCGGGGGGGCTTACCTTCCGTCAGAGCTGGAACCGGCTTTCAAAGAAATTACGGAGGCTTATAACAGCATTTGTCACTCCGCTCAATTCATCAATGAGTTACGCCGCATTCGCAAGCAGTTCCAAGGGCGTCCTACCCCGGTTTACCATTGCGAGCGACTCTCCCGCCTCAACGGGGGGGCTCAGATTTATCTGAAGCGCGAGGACCTGAACCACACCGGAGCCCATAAACTCAACCACTGCATGGGTGAGGGATTGCTGGCCAAGTTCATGGGTAAAAAGAAGATTATTGCAGAGACCGGCGCCGGCCAGCACGGTGTGGCTCTGGCAACGGCAGCAGCCTATTTCGGCCTCGAATGTGAAATTCACATGGGTGAAGTAGACATCGCCAAACAAGCACCCAATGTAACCCGCATGAAAATGCTGGGAGCTAACGTAGTGTGTGTTAAGCACGGTTTACGCACCCTTAAAGAGGCCGTAGACTCCGCCTTTGAGGCTTACCAGCGAGACTACAAAACGGCCATATACTGCATAGGCTCCGTATTAGGTCCGCATCCCTTCCCCATGATGGTGAGAGACTTCCAAATGGTGGTGGGGCATGAGGCCCGCGAGCAGTTCATTGAAATGACCGGTATCATGCCCGATGTTGTATGTGCCTGCGTAGGCGGTGGTTCTAACGCCATGGGCATGTTCCCTGCCTTCTTGGACGACCCTGTAGACATTTACGGTGTAGAGCCACTGGGCAAGGGTGAAAAGCTGGGTGACCACGCCGCCTCTATGAGCTATGGTGAAGAAGGCATTATGCATGGCTTTAACAGCATTATGCTTAAAGATGAGAACGGGGAACCCGCCCCCGTTTACTCCATTGCCAGTGGGCTGGATTACCCCTCCGTTGGCCCCGAGCACGCCTACCTGCGAGAAATCGGCCGCGTTAAATACGACAGCGTATCCGATGATGAGGCTGTGGATGCCTTCTTCAAACTTTCCCGCTACGAGGGTATCATACCCGCTCTGGAAAGCTCTCACGCCATCGCATTTGCCATGCGTAAGGCTAAGGAAATGGGCACGGGTGCCATCTTGGCCAACTGCTCAGGCCGTGGTGATAAGGACGTTGACTACATTGCCGAGCACTACGGATTTGGCGAACAGTACAAGTTCTGATTACTTTTCTCCTCTTTATGCCCCGCCATTAGTTCATGGCGGGGCTTTTTTTACTAATCCTCATACCTTTGCAAACCGACACTAGTTTAAAAGTCTCTTAATTTTATCGAGTGTAACTATGAAAAAAACATCAAACTACATTTTTTCTTTTAATATTTTTCGTAACATACTTGTGCTATCATGGCTATTATTTGCCTTCCCCTCTCATGCTCAAGGAGATGATTTCAGCATCATAAAAAAGAGCAAATGTGAAAACATAGAACGTGTTTATGATGTGATTAGGAAGCAATTTATAGAATTAGAAAGTATATTTGACCTTTTTATACATGAGTTTGACGGAATACCATGGGATGACGCTATTGAAAAAATTAAAGTTAAAGGTTATACAGAGTGTGAAACGTTCTGTCAGAAGAATAAATTATCGCATCAAAATATTGATATAAAAGTCTTGAGAAACATACATATAAAGAATACGTACTTTTTTGTCATATTAAAAAATAAAGTCATTCAATATAATAAGATAATAATCTATACCGGTTTCGACAATTCAAAACAAAATGATGCCTTTCGGCTCTTGCAATTAATGGCATATCCGGAAAAAGATGCGTTCTGTTCAAGTCAAGTCTATAAATTGAGAACTATAGAATATCAATGTTTAGCTATCAATTATAGCAATATCGACTTATTTAGAGAAATCTTTTTAAATAAGCTCTATAATCATTCTTTGCAATTACTATATATTTTGAGTTTAAAAGGTGATTCTGTTGCTTCTTTACGCCTTAATGAAATGGAATCAAAGTTTCACATCAACGTTAGAAAACTCATTCAAGACAAATTAAGCAATATAGAAGATGTCTGCAAATATCAAAAATCGTCTTCACACATAAATGTTGGAGAGCCATACTTATATATGCCAAACATTTTGATAAATTATTGGAAGAGAGCAGGCTATGAATGAATAATTTTCATTATCATCCTATAGAGGGTATGACAATGTAAATGGTAAATTGTACAATAATGCCGGACTTACAAGGTTCTTTACCTAATGCGTTTGCCCTGACCTCTCCCCCTTTATCGAAGACGCTGTTGAAATTATTTACATAAAAAATCATTTTTTTCTCGCCAAATCCCAGTATTACTATATACTTTAGGCATGAAGACACGTTTTTTCCTCATGTCGGTTCTGGCAGCTACCTCATTGGTACAAGCAGAAATTAACGTTGCAAAAATATATGCAGACCACATGGTACTGCAGCAAGGCAAGCAGGTACCCATTTACGGCACCTGCGATGGCAAGGGCAAAGTTACCGTAGAGTTTAACGGACAAAGCGTAGAGGCTAAAGTGAAAAACGGCAAGTGGAAAGCCGTGCTTGCGCCCATGACCATAAATGCCGAGGGGCAGGCTCTTACCATCAAACAAGGGAAAGATGAACTTGTGCTCCAAGATGTGATGGTGGGTGAGGTATGGGTAGCCTCCGGGCAATCGAACATGCTGTGGAGACTCAACCAAACGGGCGACCGCAACTCACTGCAAGAGGCAGAGACCCCGCTCTTCCGTTTCTACCACTCAGAGCCACAGGTGCACACCGCCCCGCGCGCTTATGATGCTAAGTTACAGAAAATACTTAAAGATAAAGAGATGTACCAAGGCAGCTGGAGCTGCAATACCCCGCAAACTCGCCAGCGCATGAGTGCTGTGGGATACTACTTTGGCCGTGAACTGCAAAAACATTTAGGCAACGTGCCCGTAGCAGTGGTACACGCATCTTTGGGTGGCTCTGAGATGATGGCATGGATGCCGAACTCCGTTCTCAATAAAAAATACAAGGAATGTACAACCAAGCGATGGCTGGACAGCAAATACATGTCCGACTGGGTACGTGGTCGCGCCCGCCAAAACATTGGTAAAGACCTCAACGCCCCCCACCCGTACAAGCCCGGTTATTTGTTTGAAACCGGCATAGAGCCGTGGCTGGATTTCCCCGTAGCCGGCGTTATCTGGTACCAGGGTGAAAGCGATGCCGAGATTCAGGATGAAGAACAGAACGCGCAGCTGCTCACCGACATGATTAAAGGCTGGCGCAAAGAGTTCAACCACAAGGATATGCCCTTCCTGATGGTGGAGCTGCCCAGAATCAATGATAAGAGCAAACTGCGCGCCTACTGGCCGGAGTTCCGCCGTGTGCAACGCACCGTGGCTACCAACCTGCCCGCCGTAAGCAGTCTTACCACCATCGACTTAGGCTCCACCAACAGCGATGTACACCCGCCCCGTAAGCTGGAGGTAGGCTCCCGCTTGGCTGCACTTGCTGCCGTTACCGTGTACGGCAAGGATGTGCCCTACTCCGGCCCGGTGGTAGACGCTGCACAGCCTAAGGGTAATACTCTGGTGCTGAGCTACAAGTTCGCAAACGGACTCAAAACTACCAACGGTCAAGCCCCGCAAGGCTTTGAAATATCCGCCAACGGTAAAGACTACCACCCCGCCACCGCCTCCATTGAGGGTGAAACCGTGGTATTGAGCTCCGACAAGGTTGAAAAGCCCACGCACGCCCGCTACGGCTGGTACACCTTCATGACCCCCAACTTGGTGAATGCGGCAGGCCTGCCCGCCGTCCCCTACGCACCTCAAGCTAAATAAAGCAAGCTCTTCACAAATCAACAGCCCCGCCGAGCCTCACACGCCCGACGGGGCTTTTTTCCCAAGCCCCGCCGTGTGGCGGGGCGGTAGATTAATAGCCCAGAGCAAGGAGCGTTAGCGACGCCGCTCTGGGTATCGGACAAAAAGAAATCGGAGCCCGACGCAGCGCAGCAAGGAGGCCGACAGAATGCGTGGCTGCACCCGTGGCTATTGGTCTTTCGCCCCGCAGGTGCGGGGCTCTTGAGTTCCGCTCGCTGGCGCGAGCTTGTGGTGAGAAGGGGGAGGCGACGTTCATCCAAACGATTCCGCATTCTCAAGCCCTGCCTCACCGGAAAAACGCTTTAGGGCAAATGCATTATAACAGCTCTACATTTTTTTGACGCTGCCACCATGCGTTTTCTTTTGCCCAATCACAGAATCCGGCGTTATCTACAGTGCCGTCGGGGTATGTTTTCTGTTTAATCCAGTGTCCATCCGGGAAATGTCCGATGCCCATCACGGAGAGTTTAGCCCCGCATTTCAGTAACCAGAGCGCCGCAATAATGCCGATGGAGGCCTCGCGATGCCCTACTTCTTGCGCGGCTCTCATCAGCAGTTCTTTCGGGAAATTGACGCCTTGGTTGGTACACAGCACGCGCACGGGGCACACCGGGGCTTCATCGATAAAGGTTTTCTCAAACTTATTTTCGCGCACCACGGCCAAGTCTGTACGTGTTCCCACGTCTTCTGCGGCTCCGTAGTAGTGGTTGCAGCGTACAACGACATCCCATTCTCCGGCATCTATGCGTTTGCCCAGTTTGCGGCCGACTAAATCCGCCCCCGAGCCAATGAGTAATACTTTGCTGTTATTGAGCGCCAGCGGCGGCTGGTTCATTGGTTTTAATAACAGCTCGGCTGCCATGGAGGCGAGACCGGGGGGAATGTCCCCTCTCTCATCAACATCCACCATTCCCCAGTTTTGTTGAGACAGTACCACCCTGTGGCGGGCTTGCGGATTAAATATCTCCTCCGAATGCCCGGGGCGCCATGCATACAGTTTGCCGTCCGTGTATATGCTTTTTTCTTTGGGGCCTTTTCCCCAACTGCCGTTGTTATCCACTTTTCTCCAATCGCCGGATGGCAGCTCGGTTGCCGTGACGCAACTGGTGTTGCCGGAGCGTATACAGCTTATGACTTGTTCCAGCAGGCCATGTTCTCGCAACGGTTGCGTTAATTGCGCCAAGATGATGACATCGTCCTCGGTGGCTTGTATCGCTGCGTCGGCCGTTTTAACATCTTCCGCATGGCTGATGCATGCTGTGGGGATGTGCTGCCATTCAACCGGTAGGCGCAGCGGAAGCTCTGAGCGCTTCCCCACGGTGTAAACCTTCACGGTTTCCGGGAGGTAGGCTATCTCCGTGAGCAACCAGGTGATGGTGAAGGGGGCAAGGGCTTTGTTTTTTCCGGGAAATCGACTGCTTTCTTTGACGGTAATCAGTACATGAATCATGTTGATGAAGTGCCGGGCTGATGTTGCGTTGTGATGAGGAGGAGGAATGCTAATTCCGTGCGGATGGGCAGATGGTGGTAGAATGAACTCGTGTGTGCGCATGGTACTGCTGATACACCACGATTCGATACAACTCTGCCCGCATGGTTGCAGGATACTCTTTTAGCCCTGCTGTGTCAATGTTATTTTATGGTTGACAGGCTCCCGCCATTACAGCGGGAGCCTATTCGGTTTTTGGGTGGAGAGGCGTGGGGAGAAATATCCCCGGTGTTATTTTCTGCGGCGGCGGGCGGCCAGGGCGGCCAAGGCCAGTAGGCTGAGGGTGGCCGTTGCCGGTTCGGGGATGGAGACGGGGGCAGATACAAAGAGTGTACCCGTTCCCTCATCATAGCCCATAGCCACGTCGCTGTAGCTGAGGTTGTGTGTGAAGTCGATGTCGCTCAAGGCACCTTCTAAGGTGAGCTTAGCATTGGTGAAGAGAACAAAGTATGCTTTGTCACCCTCGATGTGTGCTAAGCTTTCGTTCAGATTAAAGGTGTAAACCGCATCTGCCGTGTTGGTCAGCGTCAGGTTATGCCCCTGCAAATCTGCGTATGCGCCATCTATGGTGATGGTGACACCATCATTCAACAGCACATCACCGTTAATCGTGGCTACGGTTGTTTCCACGTTGGCAAGCGGGGCTGCGGCTTCTACCATATTGAAGCTTGTGGCAGCCTTAACTCCCGTTAAGTTGAGGGCGGCTCCCGTTGCGAGTTTGATGCCGTCGGCGGCTTCAAGGCTGCTGCCGGCACCAACATGCAGCCCTGCACCTTGGGCTACGCTCAGCGCATTAATCTTCAATACGGCTGCATCTTTTACCTGCAAGCTACCGCCGTCAACGGAAACGTTGCGCTTAATCTCGCTGGTGCGAGAGGCCGCGATTTCCTCCGCTGTAACGTCTGTACCCTTGGCTGCCTTCAAATCTGCTTCGGTTGTAGCACCGCTGAAGATGATATCACCCGTGGAGGTTTGGGCATTACCCTCCGCATCGCTGAAGCTGTTGAGAGCAATGGCGGCCTCACCCTCGCCCACATAGATGGAATCATGGAAGGTCATGGATGTGCCATCTGCTGCCGCCAATTCTACTTTGCCGGAGTTTATATGAATGCTGTTCAGTTGGTAAGAATCACCATTCTTGACATAGTTCCCGCGGAAGGTGACATCTCCGCTGTTGTTGACGATGGAAAGATCCCTTGCGGCATAGATGGCACCGCCTTGAGCCGTGGCACCAATGGCGCCGTTACCGCTGAATGATACATCCCCCTTGTTGCCGGAAATAATCACATCGTGAGAGGAATAGATGGCACCGCCCTTGGCCTCGCCGTTCTCTGCTGAAACCTTGTTGCCGGAGAAGGATACACCACCATTTCCCTCAAGCTTAACAGAGGCTTCTGCGCCTTCGAGACCGGAGTCAATTTGAACTGCCATATCGGCACCGGTTGCAACTGCACCACCGCGGGCGAGATTCCCCTCAGTCGTGGCTGAGTTGTTGATAAATTCAACCGTCCCCCCGTTGTCGGAGATGGAGATGCCCCCTACGATGTTAACAAGAGCACCACCCAATACCATTCTGTTTTTTGTGTTAACGGTATTACCGGAGAATACAACATTGCTCTTGTTGTTATTGATATTAGCCTCGCCCACTACGCTGACGATGGCGGCACCGCCGAATATACTTATGGGTTCGGATTCTCCATTTGCCAGCCTATCGTCATCTCCCTCAAAATCATACCACTGCTCTTCCGTGCCGATGAAGGTTTGGATATAATTATCGGAGAAAGTGATTGCTCCTTCATTGTCGGAGATAGAGACCGTAGATAAGGAAAACAGGGCACCGGTAGCTACGAATCCTCCGTTAAATTGACGGATGGATCTTTTGTTGTTTTCATCACGGTATAGGGCATAGTATGACTCATAGGCCGTTGTGCCATTGCGGGATATCGTAATGGTGCCTTTGTTGCCATCCATCGTCAAACCGACATTTCCCGCCATAATAGCAATAGCGGAGCCCATGGCCGGACCACCCACGGTTGAAATGGTGTTTTGATCAAACAAAACATCCCCATTGCCGCAGATTTCTACTTTGCCTTCGGAAAAGATAGCTCCACCCGATGCATCACCGTCCTCATAAGATACGACTGTATTCCCCGTGAATTCCAAACCGGCATTATTGTTTAATAAGACTTTAGTACCACTCGAGTTGCAAATAGCACCACCGTATGCGAGGTCAATAGCTATAGCAGAGTTATTTTGGAATTTTACAGTTCCGTTATCAGATATAGAGAGCCCGGTCACGCTATTAATGTATTCATCAGGGGTGTGATAATGGTAGTAACAACTAGCCTCAATGGCACCACCAGAGGCGTCACCATGATAACCGTAGCCAGATTCAGTTTTATCAACAGGGAGGCTTGCTGCTGTATTACCAATAAAGGAAATATCGCCATTATTCTCTAATAGTATCGGTCCTTCGGAATATATAGCGCCACCACTGACGGTGTTACCGGCAGAAATGATGCTGTTATCGCTGATATTAATCAGTTCATTATTACTTATGGTGGTTAACAGATGGTTATCGCCAGAATCATTTTTGATGACGCCTCCATCAATATAATCCCCACCGCTTATAGCGTTTCCTGCTTCATCAAACTTGCCGGAAAACACTTTGTTGTTTACCAGCGAAACTTCATCGTTGTTATCAATAAGGATATGTTCGCCACCAATATAACAATAGGAGTAGTAGCCGACTCTTTTGGTGTTTACGTTATCGCTAACGGAAAACTTGCCGTTATTTTGGATTGTCAAATCTTCAGAAAAAATAGCATGGGAGCCCGTTTCGAACTGAGTGAAATTAATTTCCTTTAAATTTTCGATGGTGACTGTTGGACCAACAATAGCGGTCTCCGTGATTGCGCCCCCTTTTCCATTAAAGGTAACGCTGTGTTCTTTTTCGTCCTTAGAGGTAAAGGTTGAATTAATCCCGCCATTTAGAACGTATTCGCCATCAACATATTTCCATTCCGGCCTTGTTCCGGTCCAGCTTACGCCCTCATAGCCATACGTCACATTGCCTGTGATAGTATAAGTGTTATCCCCTTCTGCCCAAGCGGTAGAGAGAGCAGCTTGAGAAACATAGAGCGCCATGACGGCGCTGAGTAATTTCGTTGGTAAATGTAATTTCATGGTTTAAAATCGTTGTTGCTCATTGCTTCACGGGCAGTATGCCCGCTGCGCGGTGGAAGTATATCTCTTTTTGAATGAGATGTCAAGTGTTAGAGTGTGTTTTTTATTGAAAATCAGTCTCTTATATCACATTGTCTTTATAGGAATTGCAGAGGGGATTACTGCTTTCATTTTTTTTAACAACTCAGGTTCTGTTCTGCCTGTGTATTCTCATTCAAAATGAGCTGGGCTTGGTATTACACGACAAAAATAGTACGAGTAAGCCGAGGCATTACTCTTTGTTGGATGAGGGGGAGCGCACCCATGCAAACGAAGGCGAGTTTCCCGCTATCTGCCAACCACCTAAAAAGGGGGCGAACTTAATTTCAAATCTGCATTTATGGTTCAGCCGTGGCACCGAACTCTTCATTCAGGGCGGCTTCTGCCTGTTCGATTTCCACGGAGATATCCTCCCATTGGGAATAGAGTTTTTCTGTTTCGCGCTCCAGTTGTTGATACTCTTGGGTGAGGGTCATCAGCACCTGATTATCGGAGACGTTCTCCGGTTTTTCAAGCTCTGCGGATATTTCCTCACGGCGGGCATCTTTAGCGGCGATATCCTCTTCTACCTGAGCCAACTGCTGCTGCAAGGGTTTGAGCACACGGGCGCGTTTTTCACGCTCCTGCGCACGGGCACGGCGAGCATCCTTTTTGTTGGCAGGGGTGGCCGGTGATTGTACGGTCGCGGCGGTGGCGGCATTGGTTGCAGCAGCTTTAAGCCTGCGTTCCTCTGCCTCCACACTTTCAATATATTGGCTAACATTGCCATAGAAAAGGCGCGGGGCATAGCCGGGGCGAAACTCCAACACCTTGTTAACAATGGGATCCAAAAATTGCCTGTTGTGGGATACAATGCAATACGAGCCGGGGTACTCTGCCAAAGCGCGTTGCAATACATCCTGACTTTGGAAGTCCAAGTGGTTGGTGGGCTCGTCCATAATCAGGAAATTAGCGGGCTTGAGCAGCATGCACACCAAGGCCACACGAGAACGCTCACCACCGCTGAGTACTCCTACTTTTTTGAAAACATCATCCCCACGGAACAGGAAACAGCCCAGCAAATTACGCACCAGCGGGCGGGTCTCTCGGGAGGCGGCAGACTCCACACACTCCAGCACGGTTTGCTCATTATTCAGCACATCTGCATGGGTCTGGGAGAAAAAGGCTACCTCTGTGTGGTGACCGAAACTGAATTTACCGGCATCCGGCGCCTCTGTGCCGGAGATAAGGCGGGTAAAGGTAGACTTACCGGAGCCATTCACGCCCACAATGGCAATGCGATCCCCCTTGTCCATGGTAAAATCGTAATTTTTTAACAGACAAATGGGGCCGTATGCCTTGCAGGCCTTCTCCAATTTAACCACGGTGTTACCACCGGGCGGGGGTGGCGGAAAATGAAAGCTCATCACGGCATCATCATCTTCTACCTCGATAAGCTCAATTTTCTCTAATTGTTTGATACGGCTCTGCGCTTGGCTTGCCTTGGTAGCTTTGGCACGGAAACGGTCAATAAACGCCTGAGTTTTAGCGATTTCACGTTGCTGGGCTTTGGCCTGACGCTGTAAGATTTCTTTGCGAGCCTTACTTTCTTTGAGGTAAAAAGAGAAATTACCGGAGTACTCCTCTGCACGGCCATGGTGAAAGGCTATGGTACGCGTCACCAGGGAATCCAAGAGGGCAATATCGTGACTGATGATGCAAATAGCCCCGCGATAGGTGCGCAGGCTTTGCTCCAACCAGCGTTGGCTTTGAATATCCAAGTGGTTGGTGGGCTCGTCCAACAACAGCACCTCCGGCTCTTGCAACAGCAACTTAGCCAAGGCTATGCGCATTTGCCAGCCGCCGGAAAACTCCCCGCAATCTCGCTCAAAATCTGCCGCTGCAAATCCTAAGCCTCTCAAGATAGACTCTGTGCGGGGGCGTAATGAGGCCGCATCGCGGTCCTGCAACAATAGCTCTAAATGCCCGATTTCGTCCAGCGTTTCACGGTAGGCCTCCGTGGCAGAGTCAAGTGTTTGCAACTCAGCAGAAAGCTCATCCACCGCCTGCTGAATCTCCACAATGTTGCCCACAGAGCCCAACACCTCATCCAACAAGGGTTTGCCGGAGATATGAATACCATCCTGCGGCAAATACCCCACATGGGTGTGGAGGGGCAACAGCACCTTACCGTGGTCCGGCTGCATAGCCCCCACAATACACTTCATGAGGGTAGACTTACCGGCACCGTTCTGCCCCGCGAACGCGATACGCTCTCCTCGTTCAACAACAAAGGAGAGCGAATCAAAGAGCACGCGGGGACCGAACTCTATGTGAAGGTCCTGTACGGCAAAAACCATTACTTGCCGAGCTTGCTGTTCCAGCGGGTGATATTGGCAGCCTGCTCTTCAAAGAGGTCTGCGCAATCATCATGAATCTCAATAGATTCAATGGTATCACCCTGGCGAATGGCATTCACGACCTCCTGATCCTCTGCAGCGCAAACCTCGCCGAAGATGGTGTGCTTGCCGTTCAACCAATCCGTAGGAACATGGGTAATGAAGAACTGGGAGCCGTTGGTGCCTTGGCCGGTCCAGGTTTTGCCGGCATTAGCCATGGCCAACAAGCCGGGGCGGTTGAACTTGAGGTCCGGGCGGCATTCATCATCAAACTTGTAGCCGGGGCCGCCACAGCCCGTACCCTCAGGGTCGCCACCCTGAATCATGAAATCTGCAATCACGCGGTGAAACTTGAGTCCATTATAAAAGCCGCGCTTAGCCAAGTTAAGGAAACTGGCGGCCGTCATGGGAGTTTTGGAGGCAAACACAACAAGGTTGATGTTGCCTTTGCTTGTCTTCATCGTGATTTTTTTGTCAGTTGCCATGCGCGCACCATATCAACACAGCGCGTAGCATGCAAGCCCAAAGCGTGGCATACGCAGATTTTATCTTGCGATAGGGGGGCTTATTTGGTAGGATGTAGTGTATGAACAGGCTTTCCGCATACCTTATCCCCGCCGCATTGATTGCCACCAGCGCCACGGCAGACCAAAACGCCATGAACACGGCTTTGGAGCACTGGGACAGACTGATGCAAGAGTACCAAGCAGCTGTGCAGGTAGCAAAAACGCCCAACCAGATGGAGGCGATACGCCGCCCCGATGGCGAGGAGGTTGCCTTGTTGCTTTGGCACAGCGTCAACAAAAAAACAGGCAAGCGCCATAAACTGGTAAAACCCACGGCAGAGCAACGTATGAACGGGGCCAAGGATACCTATAAGGAGATGACCACCTACGAGTTTGAGCAACCTTGGGCAGCCCCCGCCGTTGCTTGGTTCTTAAACCACCCGGATGACTTTGCCAAGGTATTCAACGGGCGCACCCGTCAAGTGTCCTTTTTTGCCAATGCCTTGCTGGAGAGCGTAGAGCACGTGCACTACTCCAGCCCCCATATTGCGGATGCCTGCGCAAAACTTGCGGAGAGCCCCAGTGTGCGCATTTATGAGCTGCTGCAAAAAATATACACCCGCAACCAATCGCCGGAGGCAAAAGCGGCCTCTGCCATGGCCATGTGCATTTTGCTGAGTAATCCCACCATTGCCAGCGCAGAGAGCTCCCCCGCCATTGCTCGCAGCAAGCAAATCTATTTCTTGCGGCAAGCCATTCTCATGGCCCCGGAGAACGCCATGTTCGGCAATGTTTCCATGAACCAAATGGCAGCGGAAATGACCTATGCCGTTAAAAACCTGAGCTTGGGCAGTGTACCCCCGCAGATGGAGCTCTTTGATAAAGACGGCAACAAAGTCAAAATGCCGCAAGCGGGCAAGCCCACCCTGCTCTTCTTCTGGACCCCGGATGAGAGCATAGGGCTGGACATCGTTCAACGCCAAGATCAACTGGTCGCGCAATACCCGGATTTGGTGTTCTGCCCCATCAATGTCAATCAACCTTTGGCAGATTGGCAGGCATCCCTGCAAGAGCTGTGCATTACCAACGCATACATGGATAATGAACAAAACGCGGGCGGGCAAGCCTACCGTGTCTCTCAATTGCCCATGGCCGTGCTGCTTAATGAGTACTGTAACATTCTGTTCATCGGGTTCCCCAACCAGCAATTACAGGCAGCCCTCAACAACTGCTTTGCCCCTGCAGATGCAACAGGCAAACCCAAGGTAACCATTGATGGGGTGGATGCCACGAGCTCCGATGAGCCGGAGTCCGTGCTGCAACCGGGCTCCCGCCCCAAGGAATCGACAGCCCCCGGCAGCAATGAAGCCCCGCCGCTGCGCGATATGCCGGAGTTTTGATACCCCGCCCGCCCATGCCACCATCCACCAATAGCCACCCACTATACCGACGCATCAACAGCATTGATGCTTTGCGGGGCTTCGATATGTTGATGCTCTGTGGTGGTGCTACCTTATTGTTGGCTTTTTCCACTTGGTACACGCAAGGCTCCCCGAACCCGCTTCTGCTAAAACAACTTACGCATGCAGAGTTCGGGGCCGGATTTACCGCATGGGATTTAGTGATGCCGCTTTTCATCTTCATTGTGGGCGCAGGTATGCCTTTTGCTTTTGAAAAATACAGGCAAAAGGGCGGCAAGTGGTGGCGGGTTTCCACATCTTTACGCATGGTGCGCAGAGTCGCGCTGCTGTTTATCTTGGGCATGGTGGTACAGGGTAACTTATGCAGTGCAAATACCGAGCACATGAGCTTGTTCTGCAATACCTTGCAAGCCATTGCAGAGGGCTACCTCATTGCCGGTATCATCATGATGTGCGGTGGCATACGCACCCAAATAGCAGCATGCTGCGCCTTATTAGTTCTCTATTGGGCGTTGTTAAGATTTGTGCCCTACTCCGGCAACCCCGGCGGGCTTTTCTTGCCGGATAACAACTTGGCAATTTTCATAGACCACAAGTTGCAAGGGCATTGGCAAGATGGCACGCCTTACACGTGGATTCTTACTTCCCTTTCATTCGGGGCTCTTACCCTGCTGGGGGTATTAGGTGGCCAAGTAATACGCCTTATACAACGCCCGTTAAAATCCGTAGGTATATTAGCAGCCCTTGCCACAGGTTGCTTGCTGCTCGGCTACCTGCTTTCTTTTGATACACCAATCAATAAACACCTATTCACAAGCAGCATGGTACTGTGGGCCGGCGGTTGGTGTTTCGGGTTACTACTGATTTTTCATCTGGCCTTTGATTGCACGGGCAAGCTTAATGGTTTATCCTTTCCATTGCGTGTCATTGGCAGCAACGCTATTTTAGCGTACATGCTTACGGAAACTCCCGGGCTGAAAGGCAGCGTCTGGAACAGCCTTTGCAGCCCGCTTTTTTCCGCCTATGCCCGCACCTTCGAGCCCCACACCGCTGCCTTGATATATAACGGGCTCTGTTTGCTGCTGCTGTGGCTCTTCCTGTATTTCCTCCACCGCCACCGTGCCTATTTGAGGGTATAACAGTGGCACCAATTACCTTGCATCACACAAGGCCGCCAGACAAACACACGCCCCTCGACCCATCATCCCCCGAGGACGGCTCCTCCCGTATCGAAACCCTCGCTAAACGGCACCTGCTCGGTAGGGGATTAGCCGAAAATTAAAGAATAAACAAAAAATAGAAACATAACAGCAAACACCAAACCAAAAACATAAAGCGTGATGATGATGTCTTGCGTTATATCGGACACGAAAGTCTGCAAAAGCCCCGTTTTATTGACTCTCTTCTTGTTTTCCGGTTGTTTTGATGGCTCTTCCGGCTTTTTGAAAAAAAATCAGAAAAAACATTAAAGGGATCCTCAGGCGTTGACATGACTTGACTCTATACCTTTAACAAAAAAAATACAAGTAAAAAAATGGGTGAAATCGTAAAATAGGAATCTCTAAAAACTCTGGTACCCTCACAAATTGGTATTTGTGGGGGAGGAGGCGAGCGTTAGCGAGCCGAATTTTTGAGCCCCGCCGGGGCGAAAAAATATCGTACCCGCGGGCGAATGCCCGCCGAAGTTGATAGCCCCCGCATGGGGGCGAAATAGCTGAGGCAGGGGCGGAAGCCCCTGCACGTGGAAATAATAACCCCGATCCCGGCGCGACGGAGCGAAGCGACGCAGCGTAGGC
>JAFQEF010000031.1 GCA_017399165.1 Akkermansia sp. | reverse complement strand
TATGTGCCACCGGGAGCAACGGAAACAAGATTGTTCGCACCTTCGGTCTTAGTCAGGCTGCCGTCAACAGCAACTGTGTTGTTCAAATCGGTGTACGGGCCAAAGCGCAGTGCAGTATTGCTGCCGGCGATTTCAGCGAATATCGGCCAAGCATTGCTGGCGGAGATTGTTTCACCAAGGGTCAAGGTAATGGCGAACTGGAAATCCTCATCCCAGCTGCCGAACGTGCCACCTGCCATGTGAACGCGCTTGGAGCTACTGGTTTGAGAGCCACCTTCAACGGCTACGATGTCCCAAGGTGTGCCATAGGAGTAACCGGTCTCGGCAGTCCACTGGAAACCATTAGTGTATTCACTGCCAAAGTTCAGAGTCCAAACGGTCTCTGTTGTGTAGTCGGCACCGAAAGCAGCGCCGGCCATTGCCATCAATGCTATAATCGTCCTTTTCATTTTTGTTGACTAGATTGTTAAGAGTTTTGCGCAGCTCGTGCAGGGATACCCTTTCCCTCGCGCGTCGGGAGACTGAGAGCCCTGCTCCTAAGCCGCTGACGAAAATATACAGCATTCATGATGCTGATGCAAGCGAAAAGTTGGAAAAGCATTAAAATTTATTCAGTTGCGGAGATGGATAATGTTTATAAAAATCAATTCTGAGAGAGTAGCGTTACTCTAACGTATTCATATTTCATTTTTTTCTCACAACTACAGCATCATGAATGCTGACGCCTTACTTCGCTTTTTAAGCAGCAAAAAGCCGCTGCCCGGTTAAGGACAACGGCTTGCATTTTATATTTACCGAAAATTGAATTACTTGCAACCTGTCTGGGCTGCCTGAGTGGGCGTATCGTAGAGAAGCTCCTTATTAACGAGAAGCCCGATGGCGGTTTGTCACGCCATAGCTTTAGCGACGGCGGCGGGCAGCTAAGCCTGCGAGAGCCAGCAGGGAAAGCGTGCGTTCGCAGCGCGGTACTGACTTTCTAGTATCGCTTGTTTGATGGTGTACTTGCCCTTTGGTTTAGCAGCGTATCTTCATGGGCGCATAGAGAGGCGGGGTCATGAGAAGAAAGAACAAGTGCACCGAGAGTCAGAACAAATGAGGCAGAGCAGGAGGTATGGTTATGATACAAGCGTTATTCCCAAGGGTACGCCTATTGAAACAGAAATTTTTGTTCAAATTTTTTTAATTTTGTAATTTTTCGTTTTTTTACTTGCCAAAGGCGCGCAAAGTGTGTATACTCCCCGCGTCCTTACCGGACTCCTCAAAACAAAACGGGGTATTAGCTCAGCTGGTAGAGCACTTCAATGGCATTGAAGGGGTCAGCGGTTCGAGTCCGCTATGCTCCAGGCTTCGTAAAACAGCGTATCAGGTCACCTGATACGCTGTTTTTCTACGCCCAGGCAGGCCAGAATGGCTGCCGCAGGCGTAGGCCATTTGGTCTTACAGACCAAATGGTAAGAAGCCTAGCCTCGGCGTAGCAAGAGCCCGCAGGGCTACGCGAAGCCGGGCAGCCCCGCGTTACCTATCAGAGGCCGTTTCTCATTTACAGGTCACCTGATACGCTGTTTTTCTACGCCATCCGTGTGGGCGTAGCAAGCGAGCATTAGCGAGACGCGAAGCCCCAAGGCAGGCCAGAATGGCTGCCGCAGGCGTAGGCGCTTTGGTCTTTCAGACCAAAGCGGTAGAAGCCTAGCCTCGGCGTCCCTGGGTGGGCGTAGAACGCGCAGCGGACGGAGCCCCCAGAAAGCGAGCGATAGCGAGACTCGAAGCCGGTCCACACCACCAGTCTCGGCGTAGGCTCAGCCGAAGTCGGAGCGTTGCATACCACTGACGGCGCCAACCTAAATCAACGGTTTTCATTCGTCTCTCTTGCACTTCCTACTTGCATTCACCCACTACATCCACTATACTCCCACCATGCCAACATCACATTTCCATTATGTTTACATTCTGTGGGATGCTTCCACACACACTCACTTCTATGTTGGACACACCTCAGACCTTGCAGCACGGCTCAAAACGCACAACGCCGGGCATGTGCCCCACACATCTAAATATGCCCCGTGGGAAATACACTCTGCCATAGCCGTTCAAACAGAAGAACAAGCATCTGAGCTGGAGAAATATTTCAAATCACACTCCGGACGAGAATGGGTTATCAAACATCTTGGCTTACCCATGGGAATGACATCGCTCTCTTAAAGCCCAAAACTCCTACTCGTCACGGCGTATCGTAGAGAAGCCGGAAGCCCGTTTTCCTAAGCTCAAACGCCTTTTAGGGTCACTAAAGATGTCTCGAATCTACAATCTGTTGACTCTGTGAGCTTCCGTCTTCGCACTGCGTGCTACGCCGCGACAAGTAGGCGGTTTTGAGCGAATGGTGACTCTGTGACAAGCAAAGATGTCTCGAACTGGCAAGCTACACAGAATCAGATGATTAAGTGCCATCTTTCACCGAGTAGCAACCTAAAATGAAACATCGCTTGCAAGGGGATAAAAAGACACTTGCAAGCGATGGACGGATGCCGGGGCTCATTCCTGCCCGGACTCGTCTTTTGGCGTGGAGGAATCCTCCACGTCAGATATAGCATCTGCAGGACGTTCGGGGTCATAAACACGAGTGTAGTCCATGTTAGGCTCTATCCACTCTGTGAAGGGGAAACTCAGAGGCATGAGCATCAGGCTCAGGGGGATATCGGCCACATGACCGATTGCGGTCAATGGCATGAGCGCATAGTTATACCAGCTGCGGCGAGCGGGAAGCTGCTGTGCTACCTGTCGCGAGTCGGTAAAGTTGTACCGCCCAAGATATTCGGCTTCTGATGTATCAAAATCCGGCACAACGCGAAACTCGACTTTACCCCCACTGCTGCTGTCTTCTCGCATGCGGATGTAACGGGGATTCTCTTCTTCCGCACGCCAAGTTACCCCTCTGAAACAGACTACACCTTGTTCTCCCCATTTGTTTGGTGTCGGTAGCGGTTTTATAGTCAGATTTTCGCCGGTGATTACAATGCGGGATTCTGGGAGCTTCTGCAGTTCTTCTGTTGTATAGGGGGTATTGAGTGTTAATACTCCGACAGGGCATCCCATAGGGTTAGCATAGTCAATCCCCATTCGTCGTTCCGATACATACACCAGAGGCATGTCGATATAGAGTTGCCCGTCCTTGCGATACAGCTCCACCGTACACTCAAAAGGTGAACACACATCCCTACCCATGCGGGAGGGGAGCGGCTTGGCCACAGTTTTGCCTATGCTGTCAATGGTATCGCCCAAGTCACTGCGTACACACGAGCTCACCCCCACCGCCGCAAGGCAGAGGGCTGTGGTGGCGAGGATTCTGGGGAAGATGGTGGGCATGGTTATAGGTGATTATTTGGAAGAATACTTTCGTAATAATGCCACTTCGCTCTTGCTCAAACCAATTTCAAGCGGTATCCCATGCCCCATTACCTTCCACGGGGGCAGGAAATAAAAAATGTTAACATCTCCGGATTCCTTCCTCAACGGAAAACGCCAAAAAGCGGAGCCTTCCGTATCAACAAGGTCCACATACAATGCAACATTCTCTTCTTCGCGTGGCATCAGCTCCCCGCCGGCGTATTCCACAGAACTGGCAATTTTCACCAGATTACGCAAGTCGTCCGCAAATTCCTGAACTTCCGGTCGATTCATGGATGGCTCCAATATGACTTTCCCTTGTTTGTCCACAAATCTCACGGCGGCAACCTCGGGTACAGTA
>JAFQEF010000004.1 GCA_017399165.1 Akkermansia sp. | reverse complement strand
ATATCTGCATGGATAACGCATGGCTGCGAGCAGAGGGATATATCTCGTTTTACCAACTCCTCAAACGCTGATTGGAAACCGCCGTATGCCATAAATGGCACGTACGGTGGTGTGTGAGGGGGCGAAAGCCCCCTACACGATTTTGCTGTATGAATATGTAAAACCTCGGCGGGGATTACTTCTTCATAGCTTCCTCAATGGCAACAGCCACGGAAACGGTGGCACCCACCATGGGGTTGTTACCCATGCCGATGAGGCCCATCATTTCTACGTGAGCAGGTACGGAGGAGGAGCCGGCGAACTGAGCATCGCTGTGCATGCGGCCCAAGGTGTCGGTCATGCCGTAAGAGGCAGGGCCTGCAGCCATGTTGTCCGGGTGCAGGGTACGGCCCGTGCCACCACCGGAGGCAACGGAGAAGTACTTCTTACCGGCAAGCACGCACTCCTTCTTGTAGGTACCGGCAACGGGGTGCTGGAAGCGGGTGGGGTTGGTGGAGTTACCGGTGATGGAAACGTCCACACCCTCCAGCCACATGATGGCAACACCCTCACGCACGTCGTCTGCGCCGTAGCAGTTTACCTTAGCACGCTCGCCGTCGGAGAAAGCGGTGCGCTTGACAACCTCTACCTTACCGGTAGCATAGTCAAACTTGGTTTGGCAATAGGTGAAACCGTTGATACGGGAGATGATGTAGGCGGCGTCCTTACCAAGGCCGTTGAGGATAACGCGCAGCGGCTTCTGGCGCACCTTGTTGGCGGAGCGGGCGATACCGATGGCACCCTCAGCAGCGGCGAAAGACTCGTGACCGGCCAAGAAGCAGAAGCACTCGGTCTCCTCGCGCAGCAACATGGCGGCAAGGTTACCGTGGCCCTGGCCTACCTTGCGGTCATCTGCCACGGAGCCGGGAATGCAGAAAGCCTGCAGGCCCTCACCAATAGCCTCAGCGGCATCGGCAGCCTTGGTGCAGCCCTTCTTGATGGCGATGGCGGCGCCTACGGTGTAGGCCCAACCGGCGTTCTCGAAAGCAATGTTCTGAATACCGCGCACGATTTCGCGCACGTCGATACCCTTGGCAAGGCAAACCTGCTCGGCTTCCTCACAGGAGTTGATACCGTACTGGGCAAGAACCGGAAGAATCTGGTCGATGCGACGGGAGTAGGATTCAAAAAGAGGCATAATATTGTCTGTATGTTAAGGGTTCTTTACTCGTGGCGGGGGTCAATGTACTTGGCGGCATCAGCAAAGCGGCCATAGGAGCCGGTGTGCTTCTTAACAGCCTCGTTGGCGTCCATGCCCTTCTTGATGTCCTCCATCATCGGGCCCATCTTGACGTACTGGTAACCGGTAATCTCACCGTTCTCGTCCAATGCGAGCTTGGTGATGTAGCCCTCTGCCAGCTCCAGGTAGCGCGGGCCCTTGGCCAGCGTGCCGTAGAGTGTGCCGGTCTGAGAGCGCAGACCTTTACCCAAGTCCTCCAAACCTGCACCAATGGGCAGACCACCCTCAGAGTATGCGCTCTGGGTGCGACCATAGACGATTTGCAGGAAGAGTTCGCGCATGGCGGTGTTGATGGCATCGCATACAAGGTCCGTGTTGAGAGCCTCTTGAATGGTCTTGCCGGGCAGAATCTCACTGGCCATGGCGGCAGAGTGAGTCATACCGGAGCAACCGATGGTCTCCACGAGAGCCTCCTGAATGACGCCCTTCTTGACGTTAAGCGTCAATTTGCAGGCACCCTGCTGGGGAGCGCACCAACCCACACCGTGGGTCAGGCCGGAAATTTCCTCGGTCTTCGTGACTGCGGTCCATGCACCCTCCTGAGGGATGGGAGCCGGGCCGTGATTGCAGCCCTTCTTGACGCAACACATGTGTTCTACTTCGTGTGTGTACTGCATAGTTTCGTTATTGTTTTTAGAGAAAAAACGAAAGATTGCCACCACGCCTTAATGCGGCAGCTTCCTTTATCAATGTGCATTGTAACTCTAAATGTTGGTGTTAGGCAAGACTAATCTTCGTTTTTTTGCGCATTCACGTTTCAAATAAGGTTTCCGTACGTTAATGGTGGGGGTAGAACGGGGATAAACCGAACAGTCGGAGAGTTAGAATTGACACGTTGCGACTAACCGCGTAAGCTCCGTTTTCATGAAAAACGGCGTAATGATGCAATACTTTGAATGGTATTTGCCCAATACGGGTAAATTTTGGATACAATTGAAAGATGATGCCGAGCATTTGGCCAAGATAGGCATTACAGCGGTGTGGATACCGCCCGCCTATAAGGGAGCCGCGCAGGACGACGTAGGCTATGGCTGCTATGATTTGTATGACCTTGGCGAGTTCGACCAAAAAGGCACGGTACGCACCAAATACGGCACAAAAGAGGAGCTTCAGCAAGCCATTACAGCCCTGCATGACAACAACGTAGCCGTATATTTGGATGTTGTCATGAATCATAAGGCTGCGGCAGACGGCAAAGAAAAGTTCCGGGTTAAAGAGGTAGATGAAGAGAATCGGGATAAAGAGATAAGCGACACTTATGAAATAGAGGGGTGGACCGCCTTTAATTTCCCGGGGCGCAAAGGCAAATACTCGGGCTTTACATGGCATTGGTATCACTTTAGCGGAACGGATTACGATGCTAAGAGAGACAACACGGCCATTTATCAAATTCAGGGAGAGGGCAAAGAATGGAGCCGGAATGTGGATGGCGAAAACGGTAATTATGACTACCTCATGTTTGCCAACATAGACTATCACCACCCCGAGGTGGTGGAAGAAATGAAAAAGTGGGGTGTATGGGTAGCCAATGAATTAAATTTAGACGGTTTCAGGCTGGATGCGGTGAAACACATTAACACGGAGTTTATCCGCGAGTTTATCTCTGCCGTGAGAGCAGAGCGCGGGGAAGACTTCTACATTGTTGGTGAATATTGGAAAGACTGCCCGGAAGATTTGGATGCATACTTGGCAGCCGAGCAATACGCTATGGATCTGTTTGATGTATCCCTGCACTACAACTTTGCAACAGCCTCTGAGGAAGGAGAAAACTATGACCTGCGGCAATTATTGGACGGCTCATTGGTCAAGGAGCACCCTGCTCTGGCAGTAACACTGGTAGATAATCACGACTCCCAACCCGGGCAATCTCTGGAATCTACTGTTGCAGATTGGTTTAAACCCGCTGCTTATGCCTTAATTTTGTTAATGAAGGATGGGTATCCCTGCATATTTTATGGAGACTATTATGGCATGAAGGGTGAGGAATCCCCCCACCACACCACCATTGACATACTGCTGACAATACGCCACACTTATGCTCACGGAGCTCAGGATGATTACTTTGACCACCCCAACTGTGTGGGTATTGTGCGCAGAGGCGCAACGGATAAACCGCACACGGGGCTTGCCCTGCTGATATCCAACGCGGCAGATGCAGAAAAACAAATGCACGTGGGTACTCAACACGCAGGGCAGCAATGGATGGAGGCCTTAGGCACCTGCCCCGATACCGTTACCATAGATGCTGAGGGCAACGGCATTTTCCGTGTTCCGGCCGGCAAGATTGCAGTGTGGATTCCCAAGGAGTAATACTTGCCTTGCCCTACACATGAATCACTCCTGAAAAGGAGTGATTCTTTACTGCTTATCAATATTTATGTTTTTTTAACTTTAAACTTGCTATTTAGTACATAAATGCTAGAATGGCTGCATGTTTAAGAAGCTTCTCCTGATTTTGACATGCAGCACAGCATGCGTATGCAGTGGTATAGAGGTAGCCGAAAAGCATTTGGCTGACCTGCAAAAACAGTATCAAGCCGGTATGGCAGATGCGCTTGAGATGATGCAAGCAGAGGCGGGTCTCATTCAAGCGAAGGCGGGGTTGGATATAGCTGTATCAGAGGAAGAGATAGCACGCATGATAGAATTGAGAGAGAAAATTTACCGCTTAACGGAAGCTCGTTACAAGGAAGGGCTCTGCTCCTATATCAAAGTATACTGGGCTAAGATAATGTTTCAGCAATACAGCGAAACCTTTAACAGCGAAACGATTGAACAGTTGCACGCCGAAGCGCTCCGCATGATAGAGCAACAAACCCAAAACGGCTGTGCAGATGCTTTGGATAACTACGCCATGCAGCGTTTTATTCTTGAAAACAAATTGCATTTGCCGGAGACCGCAAAGGAGGAACGCGCCCTCCTGATTCAGCAAATGGAGCAAAACTTTGCAGACGCGGAGCAACTGGCACACGCTCGTTATCAGGAAGGATTCTTACCCTACGATAAAGTATGCGAAATTCAAGAAGAGCATGCCTTGTTTAAATTTGCCATAGCGATGGAAGAGAATCTTGCAACACCCACAAGTGTTACAGAAAAAAACAGTAAATTACGCGATATTGCCGGCAAAAATGCCACGAGAATGATTCAACGGTACGAGCAGCTGGTAAAGCAAGGCAACGCATCGCCGTTCACTCTGCTGCATGCTCGGCTCGATTATTTATACTCAAAAAAAATCATATCTCAATACCAAGAGAAACAATAACACCACCAGCCCACATGAAACAGCTGCTGAAATTGGTTCCGCTATTAGCGATGTTAGGCTCCTGCACCATTGTAGATTTTGGTGGGGCTTTAGATAACGTCGGTAAACAAGTAGCAACACCGCAGACAGAAAAGAACAGCGAGACAACATGGAAAAGCCTCGCTTATGATTATGCGCCCACTCCGGCATGGAAAAAGGGGGATACCTACTATGTGCAGCTCCCCATTGCCTATGTGCCGGCTCAGGACTGGTTCTTGTTCCATTATGCACCATCCTCGGCGGGTGGAAGTTTTGAATATCCGCGGCACTTAACGATGGAAGAAATAAGCCATTATCCCACTGAGACATACTACGCCATACTCACACAAATGCAATTTGAAGAGGCCTGCCGCCACCCGAAGATTGAATTGACCCCGCAAATGCGAAAGATGAAGTATGACATTGTACCGGCGGCAGAGGTAGACCTGACCAGCGCGGTGAAGGTGAAAGAGAACACCTCTTCGTTACCCAAACGCATTTTGCTGGACCGCCTGCCCGCACGCCGCACCACGGGCAATCAATGGCGACGCCCGCTGGTATGGGTGTTGGATGCAGCGGATATACCGCTGAGCGTGGCAGCCACTCCCATTGGCTGGGCAACAAATGTTTTGCTGTCCCCCTTTGTAAAAAAAATAAACTTTTTTTCGCTGAAACAAACGTAATCGGCATTAACTATAGTGGAGAACCATTATGAAAAACACCATTTTATCCGTATTAGCCTTTGCGGGCTTATCAGCCGGCACCACATCAGCGAAAATGAATGACAACTGTGTACCGTATGTAGCAACGGATCCCTTTGCCGTGCAAATGTTCAGCACCTTGGCAAAGGAGCATAAAGGCAACTTTGTATTCTCGCCCGCCGGGGTAGAATCCGTATTGAGATTGCTGCAACAAGGGGCACGTGGCACCACAGCGGCAGAGCTGAACGCCTTACCCATGGGGAAAACGGGCATCAAAAGTGCCATGAACCCGGCAGAGGCAGACGCCTTGTTCTTGGCAGATGATTTCAAACTTAAAGCGGGTATCAAGGCAGACCGCATTATGCGTGTTCCCTTTGCCACAGATGCCACTGCCGCAGCAAAAGACATCAACGCTTGGGCAAATGAGAATACACGCGGGCTAATCCCCTCCGTCATTTCTGCAAAAGATATTGACCCACGCACCCGCATGGTGGCAGCCAATGCCATTTACCTGAAAGAAAAATGGTTGCACCCCTTCAAAAAAAGAGCCACCCGTGAAAACGCAGACTTTACCATGTCCGACGGCACCACCACCAAGGTGAGCATGATGTACAACAAAGACAAGTTCCATTATGCAGAAGGGGAAGATTGGCAGGCCGTAGCCATGTATTATGATTACGGAGAAGAGGGAAGCAACGGCGAGCCCGGCTGTTTCATCGGGATATTACCCAAAGGTAACGCAAAAGAATTTGCCTGCACGCTTACCCCGCACAAGTATCAAACAATCCGCACAGCGTTAGCTAACACGGGGCCTCAAGATACCATTGTCAGAATGCCCAGGTTTGAATTGGACCCCGGCACCTTCTCCCTCACCCCCGCGCTCAAGGCTTGCGGGCTGAGCAAGGTCTTTACCCCCGCAGCAGACTTCAGCGGTTTTTCTGATGAGCCGTTGTATCTGAGCGACATGATACAACGCTGCTATGTCAAGGCAGATGAGGAAGGTACGGAAGCAGCAGCCGTTACCATGGCTATTATGGTTCAGGGCTGTGCTGCACCATGCCCTAATATGCCCAAGGAAATCACTTTTGACCGCCCGTTTATTTGGGTGATAACAGACCTTAACACCGCCGCTGCCCCATATTTTATGGGCATCACTGAGAAACCATAACCAAACACCACCATGAAAAACATCTTAACCTCTTTACTTGCTATGGGCACACTGGCAACCGCAAGCACGGATACGAACGGGACGGATGCCTTTGCCCTTCAAATGTTCAACACCTTGGCAAAGGAACAAAAAGGCAATGTTGTGTTCTCCCCCGCCTCGCTGGAGGGTGTCATACACCTGTTGCAGCAAGGGGCGCGCGGTGAAACCGCTATCGAGCTGGCAGCACTCCCCATGGGCGAAACCGGGGTGAGCACCACCATTCAGCCCTTGGAGGCTAACGCGCTGTTCATTGACAATGAGCTGAAACTCAAACCCGGCATCCGCGTGCCGGAGCTAATATCGGTTCCCTTTGCAAAAAACACCCCGCAAGCGGTAGCCCTTATCAACAGCTGGGCAAAGAAACACACTAAAGGACTTATCGAGCAAGTACTCAACGCAAGTGATGTATCCCCCCGCACACGCTTGGTAGCAGCCAATGCCATTTATCTGAAAGCCAAGTGGAGTCGCCCGTTCGACACGGAAGAAACAAGAAAGAACACCCCTTTCACCCGCGCAGACGGTAGTAAAACCAGGGTGGATATGATGCGCCAGCGAGAAGATTTGCGCTACGCAGAGGGCGATGACTGGCAGGCCGTGGTGCTGTATTACCGAGCAGATAAGCGTTATACCCCCGATATGCAATGGGTGGGGTTCATCGGCATTTTGCCCAAGGGTAATGCCCACGAGTTTGCTGCAACACTCACCCCCCGAAAATACCAAGCGATTCGCCGTAAATTAGCCGCCGAATACCCGCAGGATACCATCGTATACTTGCCGCGTTTTGATATGAACCCCGGCACCATTTCTCTTAAACCCGCGCTGGAAGCCTGCGGTGTAACTTTATCATTCAGCCCGGCTGCCAACTACACCGGATTTACCGATACCGAGCTGATACTAAGCGATGTGCTGCAACGTTGTCGCGCCAAGGTGGACGAGGAAGGCACGGAAGCCGCTGCTGTCACCATGGCCATTGTAGCCGAAGGTGCTTGTGCTCCCGGAGCCAGGAGGCCACCCAACTGCATACGCTTTGACCGCCCGTTTATTTGGGTGATAACAGACCTCAATTCCGCAGCCGCCCCCTATTTCATGGGCATTACAGAAAACCCGTAAAATGAGAAAGTGCTGCCATATACTGCTCTGCATGGTATGCTTAGTTGCCTGCACGGGCAACAAGCAGGGCTCGGGAGTCAAACGGCCGGGGCCCTGCATAGCCACCCCGGCTGTACACATGTACGACACCCCGCAAACAGATAACCTTTTTACCATCCGCATGTTCAGCGTGCTGGCAACGGCACAAAAGGGTAATATAGTGTACTCACCCACGGGCACGGAAGCCATGGTGAGGCTGCTGCAACAAGGTGCAGCAGGTGCCACGTTAAAAGAGTTAAATGAATTACCCTTAGGTAAAGAGAACCCAACAAGCAGTCTGCAAATAACCCAAGCAGATGCCCTGTTTGTTGACAGCGAGCTAACACTAAAACCCGAGCATACGGGCAACAACATTCATAAGGTGCCATTTACGGGGTCTCCCACATTGGCGGCAAATGCCATCAATCAATGGGTAAACAAGAGCACATCCGGCAAAATATCAAAGATTATCGGCACCGCAGATATTGACAAACAAACACGAATGATGGTACTCAACGCCATCAACCTGAAGGCAGAATGGCAGCATGCGTTCGACAAAAATGCCACCAAGCCAAGACTTTTCACCACGCAAGACGGCAAGCAAATACCTTGCCAAATGATGATAAGCCGAGCCAAATACCGCTACGCAGAGGGGGACTCCTGGCAAGCAGTGGCGTTGATGTACACGCCGAAGCAGGCCGGTAGCCCCGCCTGTTTTGTGGGGATTCTACCCAAAGGCAATGCGCGAGCATTCGCCACGATGCTCACTCCACATCAATACAAAGATATACTTAAAGCATTGGCAGCAAGCAAGCCACAGGATATCGTGGTGCAGTTACCACGCTTTGAGCATCAACCCGGCACGGTATCTCTGCCCCCCGCCCTCAAACTGTGTGGTATGCAACAGGCTTTCGGCATGGGGGCGGATTTCTCCCGCTTTTCGGATACCCCCTTGTATGTGGCAGACGTATTGCAGCAATGCCGCATCATAGCAGATGAAACCGGCACCGAGGCCTCAGCCGCCAATTTGGCAGAGCTGAGAGTCAAGAGCATTAAGCGCACGCCTCAACCCAGTTATATCACTTTCGACCGCCCGTTTATCTGGGTGATAACAGACCTCTCCCCTCATTCTACGCCCTACTTTATGGGGCTATTTGAAACACCATGAAAATTCATTTATTACCACTACTATCAATTTTTGCACTGTGTGCCTGTTCTTCGCACAAAGACGGGAGCTCTACATATGATTACTCGCCCCAAGCGGCGCTGAAAGCTACAGACAAAGCACCGCAAAAAAGCTTATCTATCAGTGTATTCAATCGTTTGGCAAGCGAATCGAAAGATAATATCGTCTTTTCTCCTGCCAGTCTGGAAGGTGCCCTGCGCACGCTGAAACAAGGCGCGCGCGGCAACACGGCAACGCTGCTCAATATCGTTCCGGATACAAAAAGCGGGGCCACCCCCACCATGAAAATTGAAGAAGCCAACGCCGTCTTCCTGAATGAAAACATACGACTGAAAGCGGGCATAAAGGCGGATGATATCAAGACTCTGCCATTCGGCTCAAATGAAGCGTGCGATGCCATTTCTGACTGGGTAAGTGAGAAAACTCATGGGTTCATAGAAGATTACACCTCCCCCGCAGCGGCTAATCCGAACACAAAGATGCTCATCGTCAATGCGGTGCACCTTAAAGAAAAATGGAATGTACCTTTTGATTCACAAAACACAAGGTCAGAAACCTTTATCGACTCCAACGGCAAAAAGCACCGTGTTCAGATGATGCATAAAACAGAAGTGCTTCAATATGCCAAGGGAAAAAATTGGCAGGCTATCGCCCTACCCTATAAGTCCGGCGGTTACTTTGTTGCCATTTTGCCGAATGGAAACGCGCACAAGTTTGCGGCCTCACTCACGCCGACTAAATACCACTCTATCATTCAAGCACTTGCCTCCGGTAATAGAGAAATTGAGCTGGGATTGCCCAATTTTGATATAGAAACGGATGCCGTCTCGCTCAAACAAGCATTGCAACAGTGTGGATTATCCCAAGTTTTCTCGCCACAAGCCAACTTCAGCGGGTTCTGTGACACCCCGTTATTTGTGGACGATGTTACCCAAAAATGCCGAATCAAGTTGGATGAAGACGGCACCGAGGCCGCAGCCCTCAGCGAGATTCCCATGTGGCTTTATGCAGAGGAGAGCCCGCTCCCCCTTAAATTAACCTTCAATCGCCCCTTTATTTGGATTATTACAGAGGCAGATACCGCAAACACCCCATATTTCATGGGGATTATGGAAACCCCATAAGGCCACGGTCAAATTGGTGATTGCGGGGTAAATGCTATCGGAGGGTTGGACTTAAGTCCAACATTTATAATCAAGGCTTACATCAAAAAAAGGGATGCCCGTGGGGCATCCCTACGTATCGGTATGGTGTATTGTGGGATTATTTCTCTGCGCCGACGGCAACGGGCTGAGCGAGCTCATCTTCTACACCGTTCTTAAAGCGCTCGAACACACCGCGAGGGTCATCGGGCGTTTTGCGCAAGGCGTCGAAAATGCGGTCACGCATCTCCAGCGCAGCCTGAAAAGCGGCTTCCTCACTGCCGTATTGGCGGTCGGAGAAATACTTGGTAAACTGGTTCCACTTGCGGCAGATGCTCAGTCTCCAGCCTTGAAAGGATGTGGTCTCGTACGTATAGCGGGTGATATTACGTTGTGTCATGGTATTGTATGTTTGCTTTGTTGTTAAACTTGACGGAAGGTAGTCGGGCTCCCGTTCGGCACATAAAATGCCAGATATATCACACCATCGCAATCTAATTTTCAAATTGTTAGCAGGTGGCGCCACCTGTGAGAGCGTGATACACCACCGCATGAAAAGTGCCTGCGGATGCTCAAAAAATTGTGTATGGGGCAACAAAGTGTGTTAAAAGAGCAGTCTATGCAAGACATCCAATACATAACAGGTTTTACCGCGGGGGAGCTCAGCCCGTGGTTATCCGCCAGATTCGACTTACAGGCCTACCGCCGAGGCGCAGCACTGCTGAGTAATTTTGAAGTGCAACCGTATGGCGGCATCCAGCGGCGGCGTGGCACACAATTTGTGGGCATGGCCGCCACGCAAGACACCGCCGTGCGCTTAGTCGCCTTCCGGTTCTCTGATAAGGATGCGCTGATGCTGGAGTTTTTCTGTGGTGGCATGCGGGTATACCGAGACGGCGTGTTGTTGGGTGGGGAAGACGGGCAGGCATACACCCTGAGCACCCCGTGGACTACGGTGGCAGAGCTGGAGTCCCTGCGTTTTACGCAACTGAATGATGTGGTATACGTTACAAGCCCCTATAGAGCCCCGCACAGGCTGGAGCGCCGTGGCGATACCGATTGGCAGTGCAAGCCCATGCGTCCCTCCCCGTTTCCCAGAGAAACTTACCTGATGCAAGAGACGGAGTTGCGTGTTCAACCACAACAAAACGGCAGCTTCGCCGTTTTAGAAACCGCAAACAGTGCCCCCGAGTTCTCCCCGCAAATGGTGGATAACGAGTGCATTCTGACCGAGGTGGAGGTGCCCACTCAAACCTATTTTCTAAACAGTGCTTTTACCGTAAATGCCATCGATACGCCGGACCTGTCCACCACCGCCGTACACCGCGGCACGGTATGCAAGGAGTATGATTCCGCGAGCAAGCTCTACTACTTTTACACCGCTTACAGGGACTATAACCCCGCAACTTTCAACGGTGGAACATCCGCCCAAGATTACCCCGACAGCTTTTTACCGGGTGCCTTGCGTTTTACAGATACCGGCATGCCTTATGAAGTTTGTGCAGATTGGGAGGTGCGCACCCATGGAGAATGGAACGCCATTTGGGAGCTGTGGCGCAGCTACGACACCCCCGCTACAGCCGCAGACCCCACCCAATGGCAGTGGAGCTGCATACGCACCTTTGACCAAACGGCCTATGCAGAGCGCCAAAACTGGGCAGTATCGGGTGCAGAGAGCGAGCCCTGCCGCATGCTGCTGGTATGCAGGGCGGCTGCCGCCACGCAGGTTGGCGCCCACATCTTTTTCCGTGCCAAAGGCGGGCGCAGGGAATATAAATGGAACATCATACACTACACGGATGCCCACCACGCACTGGCAGAGCTCGACTCTCATTATTCGGAGCCCTGCCCCACCTACCGCACGCGGCGGTGGAGCTTCGGGGCCTTCGGGTGGCGCAACGGTTTCCCGCATTTCTCGGGGGTACACCAAGGGCGCCTGTGGCTGGGCGGCATACGCGGCTTGCCCACAACCTTGTTCGGCAGCACCGTGGGAGACTACAACAACTTTCGTGTAGGCTCGGCAGATGATGATGCCCTGCACCTCACCCTGGCCACAGACAACCAGAGCGCCATCTGTTGGATATGCCCCGCGCGCAGCCTGTTGGTGGGCACGGCAGAAAGCGAGTGGACCCTCAGCTCTCCGGATGGCAGCCCGTTGACCGCCGCCAACGCCGCATTCCAGCGTCAATCCTCTGTTGGTAGCGAAAACATGCCAGCAGCAGGGGTGGAAAACACCGTCTTTTATGTGCAGCGGGGTGGCAAACGCCTGCGAGAAATCTCCTATAAGCTGGAGGCGGACGGCTTTACCTCCACAGATACCACGTTGCTGGCAGAGCATCTCTTCCGCAGCGGGGTAAAAGAGTGGGTTATATGCCACGGCAGCAGCACCCATGTGTGTGTATTGCTGGCAGATCACAGCGTGGCCATGCTCACCACCAATGCAGAGCAACAGGTAACCGCTTGGCAACGCATGGAGTTTCCCGAGCGCACGGTGCTGCACCTGGCAGCTCTGCCCTCTGCCACCACGCATGAGGATGAACTGTGGCTGGTGGTGCGCTATCACTCCACAGGAGCCCTTGCTTTGGAGCGCATGAGCAGCGAGCCCTGCTACCTGGACTCTCGCATGCAGTTTACTCCCACGGCCGAGGGAAAATACACTGTGCCACACCTCTGCAACACAATGGTATATGCCGTGTCGGCAGATGACTCTCAGCCTATGCGCCCCGTCAGCATCTCGCCCGACGGCACCTTCCATTACAACGCAACTTCAACCTTCCTCATCGGCATACCATACCGCTCAGAGCTGCACACCATGCCTTATGAATCGGAGCGCTCCTTTAACTCCGTTCGGCAAGAGGGGCGGGTGCGCCTGCGCTTATTGGAGAGTACCCCCGCCTTCTCCTACCGTGCCACCTGCTCCCCACGCTGGGAAATCTATACCCCCCAACGGGATAAGTTGCCCTCCCCCTACACCGGCTCCATCCGTATCTCCCAAATACCCATTCCCGGTGTGGGCCAAGGCTTTTGCCTTTATGCTGACTCCATGCAGGATTTCCGACTCCTTGCCCTGAGCATCGAGTTTGATTTCCATGGTAAATGAATATACGCAGGGAATAGATGCGACAATTTGTCGCAAATAAACAAGTGCGACATTTTGTCTAAATGGGGCATTTTGTCGCACATTACCCCACAACAAGAAAACGCACTAAAATTTTATTAATTTTATATATATTTGACAATAAGAGAATTAAAAGACGCAAATACCATTTTAAAAATTTTTGGCATGGAATTTGCTACATATAAAAGTGTACACGCGGCACACACGCCGCAGCAAGATTTAACAACAAACAATAGAAACAAACGACAATGAGCAAAATACTCGGAATCGACCTCGGCACCACCAACTCCTGCATGGCAGTGATGGAAGGTGGTCAAGCAACCGTATTAGAGAACAGCGAGGGTGCCCGCACCACGCCGTCCATCGTTGCCTTCACCAAGAACGGTGAGCGCATCGTAGGCCAGGCAGCCAAGCGCCAAGCTGTAACCAACCCCCGCAACACCATTTTCTCCGCCAAGCGTCTTATCGGCCGCAAATATGCCGAGCTGACGGAAGACGACAAGAAAGTGCCCTACACCATTGTAGAGGCAGCCAACGGCGATGCCCACATTCAGGTAGAGGTAGGCGGCGAGACCAAGGTATACTCCCCGCAGGAGATCAGCGCCATGATTCTCAGCAAGCTCAAGGCGGATGCCGAGAGCAAGCTCGGCGAGACCATCAGCGAGGCCGTTATCACCGTGCCCGCCTACTTCAACGATGCCCAGCGTAACGCCACCAAGGCAGCCGGAGAAATTGCCGGCCTCAAGGTACGCCGCATCATCAACGAGCCCACGGCCGCAGCCTTGGCTTATGGTCTGGACAAAGGCAACAACGAGCAGATTGCCGTATACGACCTCGGTGGCGGTACTTTCGATATCTCCGTGCTCGAAATCGGCGACGGCGTGTTCGAGGTAAAGGCCTCCGACGGTGACACCCACTTGGGTGGTGACGACTGGGATAACGCCATCATCAACTGGATTCTTGCCGAGTTCAAGAGCCGTGAGGGCATGGATATCTCCAAGCAGACGGATGCCCTGCAGCGCATTAAGGAAGAGGCAGAAAAGGCCAAGATTGCCCTGTCCTCCACCCAGCGCTACGACATCTCCCTGCCCTTCATCACCATGGACTCCACGGGTCCCAAACATATTCAGATGGAGATTACGCGCAGCAAGCTCGAGCAGCTTACCGAGCACCTGCTGGAGCGCACCGCAGCCCCCGTACGCAACTGCATTGCCGCTGCCGGCCTGAGCACCAGCGAGATCAATGAGCTCGTGCTAGTGGGTGGTATGACCCGCATGCCCGCCGTGCAGGAGATGGCCAAGCGCCTTGCCGGCAAAGAGCCCCACAAGGGTGTAAACCCCGATGAGGTAGTAGCCGTGGGTGCCGCTATTCAGGGCGGTGTGCTCACCGGCTCTGTTACGGATGTGCTCTTGCTCGACGTAACGCCCCTCACCCTCTCTATCGAGACCATGGGCAGCATTGCCACGCCGATGATTGACCGCAACACCACCATCCCCGTGCGCAAGAGCCAGGTGTTCTCCACCGCGGCCGACAACCAGCCCGCCGTAGATATCCGCATCTGCCAAGGCGAGCGCAAGATGTTCAACGACAACAAGCTGCTGGGCAACTTCAAGCTCGACGGCATTCAGCCCGCCCCCCGCGGTGTACCTCAAATCGAGGTAACCTTCGACATCGATGCCAACGACCTCCTCAAGGTAACCGCCAAGGACAAGAACACCGGCAAGGAGCAAAATATCTCCATCCAAGGCTCCTCCGGCCTCTCTAAGGAGGAAATCGAACGCGCCAAGAAGGATGCCGAGATGCACGCCGAGGAGGACCGCAAGAAGGCTGAGGACATTGAGGCCATTAACAAGGCAGACTCCCTTGCCCACAGCGTTGAGCGCCAAATTAAAGAGATGGGCGAGCAAGCCCCCGCTGAGGTAACCGCCCCCATCACCGATAAGGTGAACGCCCTCAAGGCCGCCGCAGAGGCCAAAGATGTGGAGAAGTGCAAGGCCCTCACCCAAGAGCTCGAGAGCATGCTTGCCAACCTGCAGCAGGCAGCCCAGGCCGCCGCAGCCCAGCAAGGTGGCTGCCCCGGCGGTAACTGCGGCCCCACCCCGCAGCAGGACAACGGCCCCCGCCAAGCCAAAGGCAAGGTGGTAGACGCAGAGGTTGTTGATAACGACTGATGACACCTTAAGGGGTTCGGCTCCCCTCGCCTTGAGGAGTCGAACCCTCCCCCCATTGAACCATTTTTAACAAACTAAATAGAATACAAAATACCATGATTAAGCCCATCGGAGCACGTGTACTCGTAGAGCGAGTAGAAGCTGAGACCAAAACCGCAGGCGGCCTTTTCCTGCCGGACAGCGCCAAGGAGAAACCCCAAGAGGCCATCGTACGCGCCCTCGGCACCGGCGGCCGTGACAAAGACGGCAAGGAGATCCCCTTCAACGTTGCCGTTAATGATAAGGTACTCATCGCCAAATACGGCGGCACAGAGGTAACCGTCAACGGCACCACCTACGTCATCCTCAACGAGAGCGACATCCTCGCCATCATTGATTAATTCCCCCTACATTGTAAATCGTAACTTGTAAATTATACTATGGCTAAACAACTTTCATTCGACGAATCCGCCCGTCAGAGCCTTCTGAACGGTGTTACCAAAATCGCAAAGGCCGTTAAAAGCACCCTTGGGCCTGCCGGTCGCAATGTCGTTATCGACAAAAAATTCGGCTCCCCCAACATCACTAAAGACGGCGTAACCGTTGCTAAGGAGATTGAGCTTGAAGACCCCTACGAGAACATGGGCGCTCAGCTCGTGCGTGAGGTCTCCAGCAAGACCAACGACATCGCCGGCGATGGCACCACCACCGCCACCGTGCTGGCAGAAAGCATCTACCGCGAGGGCCTTCGCAACGTAACCGCCGGTGCCAACCCCATCTCCCTGCAACGCGGTATCAACAAGGCTGCCGCTGCCGTTGTGGCAGAGCTCCAGGCCATCTCCAAACCTGTCGACTCCTCTAAGGAGATTGCTCAGGTGGCCACCGTTTCCGCCAACTGGGACTCCGAAATCGGCGATATCATTGCCGAGGCCATGGACAAAGTCGGCAAGGACGGCACCATCACCGTTGAAGAGGCCAAGGGTATCGACACCAGCCTCGACGTTGTAGAGGGTATGCAGTTCGACAAAGGCTACCTCTCCCCCTACTTCGTGACCAACGCAGACACCATGGAGGCCGTGCTCGAGAGCCCCTACATCCTCATCTTTGAGAAGAAAATCTCCAACCTCAAGGATTTCCTCCCCGTGCTGGAGAAAGTTGCCAAGTCCGGCAAGCCCTTCCTCATCATTGCAGAGGATATCGAGGGTGAGGCCCTGGCCGCCCTTGTGGTAAACCGCCTGCGCGGTACCCTCAACGTGGCTG
Source organism: Akkermansia sp. (assembly GCA_017399165.1). Taxonomy (GTDB): domain Bacteria; phylum Verrucomicrobiota; class Verrucomicrobiia; order Verrucomicrobiales; family Akkermansiaceae; genus Akkermansia. The sequence continues at coordinate 22,785 of JAFQEF010000004.1, read as the reverse complement.
CCGTTAAAGCCCCCGGCTTCGGCGACCGCCGCAAGGCCATGCTTCAAGATATCGCCATCCTTACCGGTGGTCAGTGCATCTCCGAGGACCTCGGCCTCAAGCTCGAAAACGTAGAGGTTGACCAGCTCGGTATGGCCAAGCGCGTGGTTGTCACCAAGGACACCACCGTCATCATCGAGGGTGCCGGCAAGTCCTCCGACATCTCCGCCCGAGTTTCCCAAATCCGCAAGCAGATTGAGGATACATCCTCCGACTACGACCGTGAGAAGCTCCAGGAGCGCCTCGCCAAGCTCGCCGGTGGTGTTGCCGTCATTAAAGTTGGTGCTGCTACCGAAACCGAGATGAAGGAGAAGAAAGACCGCGTGGACGATGCCCTGCACGCCACCCGCGCCGCTGTAGAGGAAGGTATCGTGCCCGGTGGCGGCGTTGCCCTCATCCGTGCCCAAAAGGCTATCTGCGGCCTTGACCTCACCGGCGATGAGAAGACCGGTGCTGCCATCGTTTACCGTGCCGTTGAGGCTCCCCTCCGCCAGCTCGTTGAAAACGCCGGCCGCGAGGCTGCCCTCATCGTGGAAAAAGTCAAGGGCTTGGAGTCCCCCACCATGGGCTATAACGTCGTGACAGACGCTTATGAGGATCTCCTCACCTCCGGCGTGGTAGACCCCACCAAGGTTACCCGCTCTGCCCTGCAGAACGCCGCCTCCATCGCTGGACTCATGCTCACCACAGAGTGCCTCATTGCTGACCTGCCCGAGAAGAAGTCCTGCTCTTGCGGTTCCCACGGCGGTGCAGACGCCATGGGCGGCATGGGCGGTATGGGCGGCATGATGTAATCTGCCCCCTATCCCATTCACTCATAACACCCCAACTACCCGCTCAGCGGGGGCCTAAAGCCCCCGCTGATGTTTTTTTAGAAATACGCGTGGGAACAATTAGTCAAATGGCAATTTGTTTATATCGTAGGGTGGGACTTAAGTCCCACTTTTTATTGGTGGCATGCCTTTATAATAAATGTTGGACTAAAGTCCAACACTCCGATAGTATTCTCCCCACAACTACCAACTTATCTGACTGGAGTTTTTGACAATCTATTCGTTCCGCCAAGGGCCAAACGGCCCTTGAAAAGGAACAAAACGACATCAAAAAAGACTACGGATTATTTTTGAGAAATATATTGACGCCAGTTGGCAAAGAGGCGGCCGGAACCACGGAAGAGCTCCTCCCCGCGGGCGTTAACGATAATCATGGTAGGGATGGAGCGAATATCATGAGCACAGCCCGGGAGCTTGTGAGCCGCAGGGGAGTCATACATGACGGCAGCAAAGGGGGCATGGTAATGAGCCAGGTATTTCTTTGCTTCTTCCGGCGTTTCATCGCAAGAGACGAGGATGATCTCCAGCTCACGGTTGGTCATCATCTCCGGATATGCGGCGACGATTTTGGGCATGACGGCACGGCAAGGAGTACACCAAGAGGCGGAGTAGATATACATATAATGCTTAGCGGCCACATTAGGCTTGTGGTCCGTCACAAAATCGGTCTGTTCAATAGCCTCAGAAACAGATGCAGCAGGCGCAGCCCAAACCGGTTGAGTCAAAAGGGTAAGAGCCCCCGACAGAACAGATAAAAATCCGAGTATCTTCATACGCTCATGAGAGTAGCAAATCCACATGGCAGAGTCAATACAAATGTTCATTTTGAGTATTTGGCGGGAGAAAGCGGATTTAGTACTTGCAACGAGTGAGATATTTGATAGAATGAAAGCATAGCCGATTGGTAGGGTATCATCAACAACCAACAATAGAGACAAGCATGAAATTAACAGGTAAAGTTTTGGCGATATTGACAATGGCCATGCAAGTGGCAAATGCAGCCACGTATACAGATTTGGCGCAGCCACAGTGCGACACGGAGAACAAGGTGATATATGATGGTAAGGGCAGTTTTAAAGTGGAGTCCGGAGCCGAGACGAGCGTAACGGTGAAAGTGAACCTGAACTCTTTACACAGCTATGTAAACTCTAATGACTACAAGAGCGGCAACCCCTTGATGCTGTGGCAAACTAATGTGGTAGCCTACGGGATGGCAGACATGGCAAATACCGAAAAACCAACGGGTGAAAGAGAACCCGAGCTCTGTTTTTATTGGATGGGCAATGTATGGCAACCTCAACAAAAAATTGACTACGCCACACTGCAACGCTACGCTGTGGAGGGCGTTGTAACCTTAAAGCTTACGAACAGCCAAAGCAACGGGGTGAGGGTAACAGCGGAATCCGCCACCGGGTCAGACCACGAGGTGCTGCGAGCAGAGGGGCTTAAATCTGCCAAAATACAAAACACCAATGGCTACAAGGTAAACTTAAATTATGTGACGGCGTTGACCATAGACACAAGGTCAACCCTGGATACCGAGGGCTACGAGCCACCCAAGGACTACACGCAACCGTTTGAAAGCAAGCGAGAGGACGGCAGCACACTGGGGCGAGTCATGTTCATGGGGGACAGCATCACCCACGGAGTCAACGACCAGACATGGCGCTGGCAGCTCTTCAAGATATTGGTAGACAACGGAATTGAAGCAGATATTGTGGGGCCGAGGGAGGGCTACACCCCCGGCTATACCAAGTTGACCACCAGTGATGCGGGGGAAAGCTACGGCGGGGTGGATTTTCCGAATGTGCACTTGGCGCAATCCTCCGGGCGCACACACAACATTATTTGCGGCTCTAACGAGGGGATGACGGGTGTGAACTACGGGGGACATTCCACAGAGAGCTCGGCAGCCACCTACAATTGCGACACATGGGTATGCATGATGGGCACCAATGACCTGCTCTCCGACGGCGGGTACACGGAGGAGAACTTTTGCACCAAAATGCAGAACATGCTCGGGGGCACAGTAAGCTGCAACAAGGGGAGATACACCCGTAAAGCTAATGACAACTGGGGCAACATGGGGCAAATTGCCAATCATGTTTTGAGCGAAAGTACTGATAAACTCTACATTATGTCTGTACCCTGCTGGGGCAGCCACCATAACAACAATCAACCGGAGCGCCACTTAACGGTAAAACAATACAATGGCTTGCTGCGAAGCTGGACCGTGCAGTATCGCAAAAAATTCGGCTGCAATACAGAGTTTGTGGATATTAACAAGGGCATGGTAGACTACACACATGCAGTGCCATACAGCTGGCCGGACTCCATGTCTAACCGAGCGGGCAGAGATGGCCTGCACCCCAATGAACAGGGCTCACTCATTATTGCCGGTAATCTTGCTAAAGCCTTGGGTATAGGTGGCCGCACGGCAGGCTTGCCCCGATCCGAAGGCGAGGGCGAACGCTGGGCCACCCGAGATGACAAGAAGTTCTTTAACCTGGAAAGCGGTAGTAAAAAATTTGTAGCCAAGGGAGAGTTCACCGAGGGCGGCGGTTATTCTGTCAATATACGGGCAACTTTCGGTAACGGAGGCACCGGAGGCTGGCAGGAGAACGATAAAGCCCTGCGCATAGAGGTGGCAGACGGCACCAACAGTGGCATGCTGAACCTGAGCGAGGGCTGCATAATGTGGGGCGATATGGTGCTCTATTGCAACAAAAACTCCTCCCCCCGCAATGAGCTGCGTATTGTTTGGCACCCCGGAGATGAAACAAATAATGTGCCCAGCGGGTACTATGTGTGGTTCAATGACATGTTGATAGGCCAAGGGCTACCCGCCACTGCGGCCAATGGTACCAACGGAATCCGTATTACGGCAGATGGCAATACCGGCAAAGTTTATAACCTGAGCTGGACCAACAAAGCATACGCCCCCGCTACCGAGGGCACTTACAAAGAAGAACACGCGTTTAAGTATTAACGGCTTACACCGACCATATACCGCCGTTGAGGAGAGCTGCGTGCAGGGAGTCATACACGGCTTGAGGGGACAAGCCCGCTGCACGCAGGGAGGCTAGGGCGCGCGCGCCATCTCGCTTGGCGAGGCGTTTGCCGGTGTTGTCTTTTAAGAGACCGTGGTGGCAATAGGTGGGCACGGGCAGAGCCAAAACAGCCTGTAAAGCACGGTGAATGTGGGTGGCATCAAACAAATCTTCCCCTCGTGTAACATGCGTAACGCCTTGGGCCGCATCATCTATAACCACGGCAAGGTGATAACTGGCAGGTATGTCTTTGCGGGCAAGCACAACATCCCCGTAGGCAGTAGGCACACAACGCTGCACACCGCGGTGCATATCCGCCCACAGCGGGGTGCCTATCAGATCTTGCACACGCCGCATATCCAAGCGCCAAGCGTGGGCATCCCCACGGGCTATGCGTGCAGCAGCTTCATCCGCAGATATATGACGGCAGGTGCCGGGGTATTGATACCCCAAGGTGGAGTGCGGCGCGCGCCCCATCTCCGCAATTTGCGCTTTAATCTCTGCCCGCGTGCAAAAACATGGGTAAAGCAGGCCCATGGCTTTGAGCTGCTCCAGCGCACGGGCGTACACATCAAAACGCTTGCTTTGCACCATAACCTCGCCATCAAAATGCAGCCCCAGCCACGCGAGGTCTTCATGCATTAAATCCACCCACTCCTGACTACGGGTGCGCGTGGTATCTATATCCTCAATACGCAACAGGCACTCACCGCCATTGGCATCTGCCAAGCGACGGGCTTGTATGGCGGCCAGCAAATGCCCCACATGCAGAGGGCCACTGGGCGATGGAGCAAAACGAGTACGCAAAACAACAACGACTAATTGATAATTAAAACGGGGGCAAGACTAAGGAGCAGAAGTGGTGCTGTTTTTTTCATGGTTTTGCTGTAATACCCATAAAGTAGGGTGGTGCCGGGGTGGTTAAATCGCCGATAATCCAGAGGAAGGGGCGGTCAAAAATCAATTCTTTTATTTGGGGCTGTTCCGGTTCCAGACACCAGGAATCTATGTCGGCAATGGTAACGGCTGCAGCCTCCGTACCTTCTTCGTCGTTAATGACAATGCAATATTGGGAGACGTCGTTCAAATACAGAGGCTCTTTGGCAAAGCCTCGAAAATCTGCTTCTCTCGTAAATGCTTTTTTTACACCTAAGACTTGTAACAACTCGTTGAGCTGCATACGCCCCGTGTCGATTCGGAATCTCGGTAGTTTAACGAGGAGTGTTTGGGTGCAGTCTTCCCTGGCAAGAGCCCGGCGTATGCTTTGGTATTTTTTGGGGGTAAGCTGTGCCGCGAATTGGTGCGCATTGCCTTTGGGCAATATGCCGATGAAGTAGCCCGGCTCGCCGATACGTCCCTCTGTTTTATAGGGCAGAGCTACGGCTTGCCAATCCTCGCCTTCGGCATAGCGAAAGGCTTCGGTGCATTGCATCATGTCCACATAAGTGGTGCTGCCGTTGTTACAGGTGAAACGGTAGAATGATTCGGTTTCACCTTTGTCAAACGGGTGTAGCCATTTTTCTTTGAGGTAAATGGCACTGGCAGCAAAGAGTCGGGTAGCGGGGCTGACGGCATCCACCACGTTGCTGATAAGCCCGTGGGTTTGTCTCTTGGCCCATTCATTGATGGCTTTGGATGCCTTGCCCGGAGCAGAGGCAAAGGGCATTCGTTGCACAAGTTCGGTGCGTACACCGGGGGTAAGCGTCAAATCGTCTGCAACAAATAGGGCGTAGGCCTCTGCCGGTTGCATGGCAGAGTACACTCCTTTTTTGCCAAGTGGCAGTGCAGCAAGTTCTGCCGCAGTGCTGCCTTGTGCGCCTTGTTGCAGCAAATGCAAAACGGCCTCTAATCCGGCAGGAGAAAAGGCCAGGTTATCCTCTTGTTGAGCTGCCGCCAGTGTGCTGAAGGCTTGTATGGCAAAAGAATCCGCCTGCGTTATTGCCGGGGCCTTCAATGCCGGGGTGTGGGGGTAGACTGCGGTTTTGGGTGTATTGACGCAGCTTACGCCAATACCTACGAGTATCATTGCCGATAAAATGAGTTTTTTTATCATATTCTCCCTATGTTAACGCACAATGTACAAAGTAAGCAAGAAGCTGCCCACCACAAACTATGCTCAGGAATCAGAACTTGGCGTTAAAGATAACATCCGACACGCGCTTGATACCATCCTTTGCCATGGTAGAGGTGGGGTTGAGCTCCAAAGCACGGTAGAAGAGAGCAAGGGCAGAGCCGTACTCACCTCTCTTTTCATGCTTTTGGGCGGTAATGAGGGCATCCGTAAACTCACCGGCGGCATCCCTAAGGTCTCGCAAGGCATCTGAGAACGGCTTATCATTTTTCAGCTCACCTCGGAACAACTCTTCCGCAGAGGTATCATTCTCCGCCTGCATTTCCACGAGTTTTTCATAAGCCATACCGGCACCCATGGTACCCTGCTCCTCCGCAATTTCCTTGAACTGCTTGAGGGAATTATCAATGGTTTCGATATAGCGGATGACAGCCTCATACTGCTGCGCCATGGTTTCATCTAACGCGGCAACCACCTTGAGGCGATTGCGGGATTTGTAAATATCGCGGAATCGTTTGGCACTCAGCAGATCTGCAAACTCCATTTTCTCCTTGTCAAAGCCATCCACCTTTTCCACCTGCTTGCGTGCCTCCTGGATATTGGGGTTGCGGGGCCACACAACGGCAGCGTTGGCCATGGCCTCCATGGCTTCATCTTCCTTACCGGCTTGCAGGGCTTTTCTGGCTTGACGCAGGTAGCCATCGCTCTGGGTCTTTTTCGCCTCGGTGTAAGACATGAGCAGCGAGTCATTATAGTCGACATCCAGCTCTTTAAGGCGGCCGGAGATTCGCTCTACCTCGCCATAGTCTCGGGCATTGAGGGCAACCATGGCATTTTTGCGCAGGTTCCAATACTCGGCAACACGGCGGCGTGACTCTGCGGGGAACACGGCCACGCTCTGCATAAACTCACCGATAGCCACGGCGGTAATAAGGCGGTTGGTAGCCTCGCCGAGCTTATTTTGGGCAATGAGGTTAGAGATGGCATCCATGCTCTGGTCAATGTCTCGGCGGGCATTGGCGGCGGCGCTGTCCAAGGCGTTTACCGTGGGCGGCATGCCGGAGATACCGGTGAACATCTTGTACGCATCGGAGTCTTTCTCCATGTTGAGGGTGGTATCACCATCCCGGAAAAGATGGCGGTATACACGGGCGCCGATAACCGTGTGGTCGAAACGGCGCTCCAAGAACATGGAGAGCAACAGTGCCTGGTACTGAATCTTGGCCTTGAGCAAGGAGGCCTCGCTGGCGGCAACATTAGCCCCCTGCTTTGCTTTATGCTCTGCAATCTTTTGCGTATTAAAGGCAATGCGCACCGTATGGCTCACGCCACCGCCGGAGCCCGACTTACCTTGAATATTGCCGATAGAGCCACCACCACTGCCCTTCTGGGTGTTTTGGTTGGTGAGAGAGTTGGTCTTCTTGACGAGTTTTTCAATATCGTCATCAATCTTCTGGTTGGCTTTATCACGGCGCAGGTTAGCGCGCTGGGCATCCAAAGCACTTACCATACCACTGGCCAGAGCCCCGGCTTGTTGACCATCTCCGGGGTAGTCAGAGATATCGTACAGTGTCATGCCGATTTTGACTAAAACCTTGCTGCCCACCGGGCCGGCATTCTTTGAGTATTTTTGGGTAAGGTCAATGAGTTTCTCGATAGAGCGGCGATACTTGCGGGAGGCCTCCGTATCATCAGGCGTTTGATTCAGGTATTTTTCAAAACGCTCGCGCACCATGGCATTGTTGCCTACATCAAACTTACCACCACCGTAAGAGACGGTATCTGTGGAGGGATCCAGCAGCGGGAGCTCCATACCCAAGAGCTGCGGGGGCGGGGTCTCGCCAAAGCTGTTGGGGTCGTCATTGCGTACACCCGACTGCGCTTGGGTAGACTTGCCACTCAGGTCAAAGCTCTGTGGGGTGTTAGTGGGCATTTGAGCCGTAGCCACGGCTGCTGCCAACGGGATAAGGGGTAAAATGTAAAGAGCTTTCATTATTTTGCTTCTGCTTCTGTTACTACCAAAATACCTTTAACGGGAGACCCGTCCTCCTTTTGACCATTGCGCCCCTGCACGGTAAAGACATACTCCATACCGGAGCGCACGTTGGATTTCAACGTGGTACCTGCGGGCACAAAAAGGCCGATGCGTTTGTCATCTTGCGTGAGAACCTCAATGATACGGCTGCCCCCGTGGGAGTTTACCTCTGCCACCGTTGCGGGTATGCGATAGGTGTTACCCACGGCGGCAGAACCACGGTTCATGTACTGAGCGGCGGAAAAGTCGGAGCCCTCTTCACTTGTGCTATTGGAACCGGATTTGAAAGCAAACGCGGCAACAGCCACCACGACCATGCCTATGACAACATACAACACAGGCATGTTGTTGCTTGATTTTCCTCTTTTTCTTCTGGATCTGGCCATACGGATTTTTGTTTGTTAAAGTTTATTCCCAACGAGTTCTGCGAACACCTATATATGTCAAAATGATACCAAGCACAATGTGAGCCCCCAGTACCAGCAGGCACATATTATACGGGGCAAAGCTTGTTTGCACAATGTTATCCACCACGTCCCGATACGTATTCTCTACCCCGGAGAGGCTGCCGCTCCATGCCCAATAGGCAGAGATAAAGGGCTGCGTGACAGAAGCCAACACATCATCCAAGGCCAATACGGCACCGCTGAGCGGCAGCTGGAAACCCACCAGGTAAATACTGAGCAGGGATGCTTGATCTGCCGTCTTGGAGTTGGCGGATATACCAAGGCACACGCTGGTCATGGCGGCATTGGCCAGCAGCAAGAAGCTGAGGTGGTTCATCACATCTCCCTTAAAGCCCCAGAAATAGTGCACGAACAGGAACATCCATAAACACTGCACCAGCACCAACACGCTCAAAAACACAACCTTGGAGCATACGTACGCCATGGAGCCCACGCCCGCAAACTTCTCTTTCTCCATAATGAGGCGCTCTCCCGCTACCTCTCGCGCAGAGTTGTTGGAGCCCATCAACCCCAGCAAAATCACCTGGAACATGATGATGCCGGAAATAGCGGACCCCACCAGCGCATTTTGGTTGGCTTGGTCCTTCATGGCACGTGCCAGTTCTGCCGGTGTTTGCCCGGCGGAGTCATTGAGGTTGGTGAGCGCCATCCACCCTTGATCCGTAAAGCATGCCACCATAATGGGGAAGATAAGAATCATGGCGATTTGCAGGGTAAGCTGCCCGCGGTCTCTGAAGAAGATGCTGAAACGGCGGCTCAACAGCGTAGAGAGCTGAGAGAAGAAGCCGGGGGTGATGGTTTCCTCCTCATCCTCCTCGGAGCGGGGGCTGGGGGGCGGCGGTTCTTCCCCTCGCTGCATGAACTTTTGCAAGTGTTCTTTTTCAAGTCGTTTATAGTAGTCCACACGGTGTTTGAGCCAGCTGCGGCTCCAGTCCTCAGGTTCACGCCCGCTGAGTTGGGGGTACACCTCCTCAAAGTTATTGACGGAGAAGTAGTGGCACATCACATTGGGGGTGCCGTGGTATGCCAAATTACCACGGTGCATCACCATGATACTATCGTAAAGCTCCATTTGAGCCAAGCTGTGAGTTACAGAGATGACAATGCGTCCATCCTTCATGCTCAGCTCATGCAACAGCTCCACAATCTCACGCTCGGAGCGGGGGTCCAAGCCACTGGTCACCTCGTCACACAACAAAATACGCGGGCCGCTCACCAGCTCCATGGCCAATGCCAAGCGGCGTTTCTGACCACCGGAAAGCAGCTTCACCTGGCGGTCTGCAATATCCGTTAGCCCGGTTTCAGCCAACACATTGTCAATAATATCGTTAAGCTCATCTTCATCTGCCTTGACACGCAGGCGGGCAGAGTTCTCAATGCTTTCATCCACCGTCAGCTCATCATACGCAATGCTGAACTGCGGCACGTAGCCGATTTCATGCGGCTCAAAATCACCCTCTTCCGTCAGGTCTCGACCCTCCCAGCAAAAAGAGCCCGAGGTAATATCCTTAATGCCTGCAATAGACTTAAGCAACGTGGTTTTACCACATCCACTGGGGCCCACAATAGCCATGAAATGACCTCGCGGCACACAGAAACTGACATCGTTGAGCAAAAAGAGCGGTTCCTCCCCTGCATCGACCTCTAAACAGATATTACGGGCTTCTAACATGCTTAATTTCCTATTCTTCTTATAGAATACCAAATCATCCCCCCTCCCTGCAAGCAAAAAAACAAAATTTGAGCATTTACCATATGGACTAAGCGTGAATGAAAATAATCTTGACAACAATTGCCTATGGTAATAGACTGCACCCGGCATACCATGAAACGATTTTTTGCACTGATTTTAATGATATTCGGCTACCATACGGCAAATGCCGAAACCTTTACGGCCAAATGTAAACACGTGTTTGACGGCGATTCTTTTTCCGCGATAAGGGAGGGAGAAACGGATGAAACGGAGATACGCCTTTACGGCATTGATGCCCCGGAAAAAGGGCAGGATTATGCCAAGCAATCCAGGGAGAAGCTCATTAAGCTCATCCGCAACAAACAGGTGCGTATAGAGGTGCAGGATACGGACTCCTACGGCCGCAGCGTGGGTAAGGTGTACGTGGGCAAAACATACGTGAACTTGGAGATGGTGAAAAGCGGCCTCGCGTGGTACTATGAGCACCACGCCAAAGGGGCTAAAGACCTTCAAAAAGCAGAGGCAAAAGCCCGCAAGGCTAAAAAAGGGCTGTGGCAGGATGCCGCCCCCGTTAACCCTAAGGATTGGAGACGAGACCACCAAACGGCTCACGAGGAGAAAAAGGGCTCACCCATTGTGCAGGCTACGGTGGGCAATTACCGTGGCACTTGCACCGAGGTTAAAGACGGCGAGGAGTTTTACCTGAAAACAAGCGATGGTAAGCAACTACACGTGTACCTTAACGGCACGGATGCACCCGAGCAGGAGCAAGCCCCCGCCACCTGCCGTGCCGCAGAGGAAAAGCTCCGCGCCCTGATTCTCGGTAAAGAATTGGCTGTAAATGTTACAGAGGCCAAGAACAACCGCCATTATGCCGCCGTGTATGAGGGGGATACCTACATTAATGCAGAGATGGTGCGCTGCGGGCTCTCTTGGTACTCATCCCTGCATGCGCCCAATGACTCAGCCCTGAAAGCCGCCGATAAAGAGGCGCGCGCCGCCAAAGTCGGCATTTGGACTACCCCTAACCCCGAGGCCCCGTGGAAATGGCGCAAACGCCATCCCCATGAAATGAATCAATAAGGTTGCAACAAATCCTTTAACGATATCACAAAAAAATTGTGGGCATCTCCCAATGAGATGCCCACAATTTTTTGACTGTAAAAGCTGATTAATAGCTGCGAGCCCAAAGCACACGGCGAGTGGTGGGGCGACCGGTGAGGATGCAGGGAGCCTCCGCCCCCACGCCCATTTCACCGTGCGGAATGCAGCGGATGGAGATGCGCAAGCTCTTGCCGAGCTCTTCTTCCTCCTCGGGGGAGCCATCCCAGGGGCAAAGCAGCCAGTCGGCATCCGTGCCGGCGGCAAAGTTTGCCTTGAGGTCCTCCAAGCTATTGCAGGGGCGAATATGGCTGTCGCGGAAGCTGAGCTGGCGTTGCAGCAGGCTGTTCTGCACGTCCTCCAACAGGGCCACGGCGTTATCCACAAACTCAGCCTCAGAGACAAAGCTCTTTTCGTTAGAGGCTTGGTCTCGGCGGGCCAGGCAGATGGAGCCTTTCTCCAAGTCACGCGGGCCGATTTCCACACGCAGGGGTACACCCTTCTTAATCCACTCCCACTTTTTGGTGCCGCCGTTGAGGTCTCGGGTATCAACCTGCACACGCACGGGCAAGCCATGGAAGCTCATGGCGCTGAGTTTGTCTGCAAGCTCTTGGCAGTGGTCCAAAATAGCTTGTTTGGAGTCTGCCTTGGGGGTGACGGGGATGATGACAATTTGCTTGGGAGCCACACGGGGCGGGCACACAAGTCCATCGTCGTCGGAGTGAGCCATGATGAGCGTGCCAATCATGCGGGTGGATACACCCCAAGAGGTGGTCCAGGCAAACTGGCGCTCGTTGTTACGCCCTGCAAAGGAGATGTTTTGAGCCTTGGCAAAGTTTTGACCCAGGAAGTGAGAGGTACCGGCCTGAATAGCCTTGCGGTCCTGCACCATAGCCTCAACAGTGTAGGTGCGCACGGCACCGGGGAAACGCTCGTGGGCGGTCTTTTCACCGGGGATGGAGGGCACGGCCAGCACGTCTCGCTGGAAATCCTCATACACCTTGTGCATCACGGCGGTTTCCTGCTCGGCCTCCTCGCGGGTTTCGTGAGCAGTGTGCCCCTCCTGCCACAAGAACTCTGCGGTGCGCAGGAAGATGCGGGGGCGCATTTCCCAACGCATTACGTTGCACCACTGGTTCACTTTAAAGGGGAGGTCGCGGTAGCTCTCCAGCCAACGGGAGAAAGCCGCACCGATAACGGTCTCGGAGGTGGGGCGGATAACGTATTTATCCGTCAGCTCACCGGAGGGAATCATCTTGGTTTTGCCGGTCTCGGGGTCTTTAACGGCCTCCAAGCGGTGGTGGGTAACTACGGCACATTCAGTAGCAAAGCCCTCTGCGTGCTCCGCCTCTTTCTCCAGATAGGAGACCGGGATGAGCATGGGGAAGTAGGCATTGGTGTGGCCGGTGCGCTTGAACTCGGCATCCATTTGCTGCTGGATGAGCTCCCAAATAGCGTAGCCCCAGGGTTTAATAACCATACAACCGCGCACCTCAGAGTTTTCCGCGAGGTCTGCGGCTTTAATGACTTGCTGATACCACTCGGGGAAATCCTCCGCGCGGGTGGGTGAAATTGCGTTCTGTTGTGCCATACGGGTGGAGATTCTAATGAATTATGAAAAAAAGTCAATACATTTTCAATACGGCGAGTTCTTCAAACCGTGGTAATTGATGAAAATAAGGAAAAGCAGGATAAAAAACATGGCATAATAGCCCAAAGCAAACGCAGCAACTGCCAGTATGCAGCCAATCCCCATGCAGATACTGTGCATTTTGCGCGGGCCATCGATGAGATGCCCCACCACTACACCACCATCCAAGGGATATATGGGCAGCAAATTCAACAAGGACCACCACACCGCAACCTGTACCATATACGTGCAGAACAAAACTACCATGGGCGGGCAAAACTCAAACATGGAGGCCGGCACCATGCCACACACCAATGCCACCAAGCGCAAGGCTGCACCATCCGCATCCCCATAAGAGTATATCATCCACAACAACACAGGCAGCACCAACGCCATAGAGGTAAAGGGCCCGGCAAGTGCCACCAATATCAACTTACCCCGAGACAATTGACACACATTGTTGGTACAGCTGCCACCCAACCATGCCATATCGATTACGGGGCGGCAAGCCCCCGACCAACGCCCCGCAAGCGCATGCCCCATTTCATGAGCAAAAACACCAAAGAAGCCGGCCACCACAAAAAGAGCCATACCTAACACCCCCTGCTCTGCGCCGCATAACAAATACGCCATGACCGCCAGCGTTACCCAAAAGGAAGGCTGAATCTTCACATGCACACCCAGGAGAGAGAAATAAATCACGGCGCAGCGATTATACACCCGATTCCCCCGACTGACAAGCACCATTTCGGCATTTCATTTCACACGCCCACAAAAATGTACTTGCAACGCTGTTATATCATGATACAATAACTGCGGCTAGTAACATTATGCATACAGCAAACGCATGAAACTGAAACCGGCACATACTCTCTTTTTGACGGCTATTATCGGTATAACGGCCGGCTACCTTGCGGCGCCGGATTTGCTGCCGTTGCTCAGGCACAGTCTTAATCAACTGCAACAGAATGCGGGAGAACCGCAACCGACTGCACAAACGCCCCCCGTTGATACCCCCGGACAAGATGAGCAGCCCACGGTATACCCCACCGGCAGTGATGACTTAATACCGGACGATACGGATGACGCAGACTTTATTGCGGATGACGACAGCCGAGCTGAGGAAGACGATGTGTTTTTCCCCGAACCGGAGGAGCCTGAGGAGGATGACCCCGAGGGCAACAACACCACCCCCACCCGCATTACCACTTACAAGCCTAAGTATCAAGGGGCGGAGAATGAACCACAAAAACCGTTCCGCGAGCAGACGTTTACCGGCAAACTCAACCCGACAGCTTGGAACTCCCCCAAAACACTTAAGCGTAACTTAGCGGCAAAAGTGAGAAGCCGTTTAAAAGGAACGGACCAGCAATCGGTGGAGAATCTGCTGTTGGACCCCGAGGTGCGCCTCATGCTGGCACAATGGGAGCTGTTGAACCGCAGCAACTTGGATACCTTGGGCAAACTCATGCGCAATACCGGGTACAGGGAGAGCCTGACCCCGCTTTTGAATGATTTGGAATGGGTGAGCGGATTTGTGTACGATGCCGAGCTGCAAAATGCAGAAATAGCCTTGGCCATGATAGCGCATTTTCAGCAGGTGGACCCCGATATGGCGAAAGACGTGCAGCACGAGGGTATTAAGCCCAGCCCATGGTTAAAACGCCGCGTGGCCGGGGCTATCGCCACGCAGTTTACCCGCCACGGCTGGTATGGGGAGGATAAAGAGCTTACCAAAGAAGAACTGGCGGAAATGAAAAAGCTGGGCTATTTCATGCCGACTTTACCGGGGGAGCGCAAGCGAGGCCGCAACAAGCAGGATGTTTACCGCGCCGCCAGAGAACGCTACCTGTACTTTGCAGAAAGCATTGACAAGGGGCTGCTGCACACCTCGTTTTGGCAACTGCCCACTTGGCAACTGCACTATGTGTGCGGGTGGAAAGGCAACAGCCCGTTCGGCACGGCAAGCACCATGCGCTGGCTGCGGGATAACTGTGCAGCCCCTGCGGCAGCCTATGTGAACATGTGCCGCCAAGTGCCCTACCTGCCCACCAATGTATACGGGGATTCCATTCACAGCGAGTGGTACTACCAGCCGTTCGATGTGCTCTACCCCGGCAATTTTGCTAAGGAGACCCGCGATGTAGGTGCGGTGTGTGGCGGGTTGTCGCACTTCGGGGCGTCATCCGCCTGCGCCAACGGTGTGCCCGCCATCACCATGGGAGAACCCGCTCACTGCGCCTATGCCGTGTACTTTGACGGTGCGTGGCACCCTGCCAACTCCCTGCACCCCGAGGAGCGCAGATCCCCCCACTGGAGCATTTGGGGAGAAACCACTTGGGCCGCCCTGCAATTGCAGGAGGACATGTACACCCGTGGTGCCATCACAAGAAACGCCCAAATGATTGTTACCATGGCCTCCATTATGGCAGAAAACCGCAACCCGCTCTCTGCCTTACCCCTCTATGAGCTTGCCGTGCAAATGCAGCCTTTATACAAGCCGGTGTGGGGGCTTTACCTGAGCACAGCGGCAAAAACGCTGGGCAAGCGCCCACGCCGCTGGCTGGGTGTTAACGAGTTTGTATGCAACAGCATTGCCCCGCAGCACCCCAAGTCTTGTGCGCTGCTCTTGCAAGAGTCCGTTTACCCCGGCATGCTCACCGCCCTGCGCTCTCCCAAGCAAAAACTGGCGGCGTATGAGGCCTACCTGACCAACCTGACCACCAATGAAAAAGAGCAATGGGACTACCGCGCGCTCTTAACCGCTCAATACAACTCGCTCGGTAAGGCATTATCCCACAAGGAGCATTACATGCAAATGCTCATTGACAATGTAGCGAAAAGCGCAGAGTTCGGGCACTGGGTGGCGTGGGCCGTTATCACGGCTCATCAAGAGAACAAGAGCATGTTCAAAAAAGTGCTCGGCATGCTGGAATCCGCCGTGGCTCGCCACCCCGAAACCAAAGATGCCGTGTGCAGCGGCATTATTCGCGGTGCAGAAGAGATTGGCGATATCGAGCTTGCCAATTTATGGAGCACGGGTTATTTGGACTCCGGCAAAAACATGCCGAGCTTTGAACCCGTTGGCGGCAACTTGGTTTCTGCCGGGGGCTTGGTAAAGCTCGGCTCATATGCAGATGACCAAAGCCTGGTGCTGCACCATGCCGCTGCTCTTACGGAGAAAGGAGGCAGCATCTGCACCCAACCCAACGTACAGGCTTTTGTTACCGTTGAATTGCCTGAAAAAGAACACATAGGCGGCATTGTGCTGGTGGGTAACGGTGTGTTATCCGTCCGCGGTTACTTGGTTGTGGAGATTTCCACGGACGGCAAAAACTGGAAACACCTGGTGGAGCTATCCCGAGAGGAATCCGGCAAGGAGCTGGCACGCCTCAACCTTACCCGCAACCACCCCTCTGCCAAGTTTATACGCATTACAGACCACGCGGTATCGGGCGAAGCTCAAATCAATTTAAAAGCTATTCTTGTATATGATAATAAGAAAGTTAAGTAGCATCATAACCCTTACAGCTGCTTTACTTTCTGCAAGTGAAGCGGCTCAACGGGCAGAGCATTTTGACGAGGCTTTGCAAAAAGCCGGAGAAGACGGCGTTATTGCCTATTGCTACGGGCCGGACTGGAACAGGCGCAGCGTGATACTGCTCAACAGCTTTTGGAAAAATGCCAAAACGGAGGAAGCAGCGGGGGATGCCGTGCTGGTAGCCGTGCCGTTTTACGAAAACAAGCATAGTGAAGAAGCAGAGGCAGCGCGCGGTATTCGGGGGCGCATGCCTGCACCCCCGTTTGATGTTTGCCCCACCGTTATGTTCTTTGATAAAAGCGGGCGCCGCTATGCATGTTTACAAGGAGCGGATTACTTGGGCACGGATGATGCTTGCACCTTGGGTGTGAAAAACATTAAAGAAACCATCGGCCACCTGCGCAAACAAAAGCAGCTCTTGGATCAAGCGCAACAGAAAACGGGGGAAGATAAGGCAAAATTGTTGGCTCAAGTGGCGGATTTACCCATACAAGCACCGGGCAACCTGCTGCAAGATATTAAAGCGGCAGACCCCAAGGATAAGCTCGGCTATGCCCGTAGGATGGAGTTTAATGCCCTGATGTTCATGTATGAATTACTGGAGACGAAGGATGGCTTTTTAGCCCCTGATTTTGAACCCGATTACCGCAAAATCATGCAGAAATGCGAGGCCGTGCTCAAAGATGAAGCCTTGCGCACCAGAGACCGCCAAGCTGCTTATAACCTGTATATAGGGCAATCTCGCCGCGAGCATATTCAAGGCAACCGCCTCAAGGGGCTCATACGCAAAGTCAATAAGCTGGACCCCGCCACGGACTACGGGCAGCTCTCCCCCACGTTGATGAACCTGTGGGGCAACATTAAGCACAAAACCACCCCCGAAGAACGCCGGGCAGAACGAGAAAAGAAAAAGGCAAAAGAAAAAGAGAAACGTGATAAAAAACGCCAAGAGCGCCACGTAGAAGTCAACTGATAACCCCACACGTACAACAATGCCGGCACTGGTCATCACCGTTAATAATACAAAGAAGGGAGCCATTTTAGAGGCAACCCCGGGCAAAGTTGTCATCATAGGCAGAGATGAAGCGTGCGATATCCCGCTGCCGGAGGCATCCGGGGTTTCACGTCAGCATTGCAGCATCACCGCCACCGGCACGGATTTTATTCTGAAAGACTTGGGCTCCACCAACGGCATTTATGCAAATGCCGTTAAGCTGGAAAAAGATACCCCCCTGAAAGAGGGTGTAAAATACACCATCGGCGATGCAGAGTTTCAGGTAATGGGGCTTTCTCTCATGGTGGCCCCCACAGACCCACCCACCCCGGCAACTCAGCAAGATAAAGCCGACTCCCCCGCAGAAAATAAAAAAGAGGAGAAAAAAGAGCCCCGGCAAGAGTCTCGCACCACCACCCCCAAGCGCCAACGCCACGTCAAGCGCAGCAAAAAGAACAAGCTACCGTTACATTGGCTGAAAAAAACGCTCAACAAGCTCAATCCCGTTGCAAACGACTTCAGCACCACAGGCACCGGTATCATAGAAATTTTGCTCGTGCTCCTCATGACATTTTATGCCGGTATGGCGCTGTACAGTTACCTCAACGGGGGCTCCCTCTTGCCGCCTTTTCTTGATTAAGCGTGCAATTTATGCACAAGTGCTTTCACCGGCAGGCCTATAACGTTGTCGAGGTCTCCCTCAAAAGATTCAATAATGAGCTCCCCGTGCTCCTGTATGGCGTATGCCCCGGCTTTATCGTACACGTGAACCAAGCTCATATAGTGCATAATTTGCTCTTGCGTCAACGGGCGAAATGTCACAAAACTTTTCTCTGCAAAATCACGCCGAGAGCCATCGGGCATCACCACCGCCACAGCCGTGCATACACAGTGCGTACGCCCCTGCAAGCGGGTGAGCATGGCCACGGCCTCAGCCTCATCTGCCGGTTTGCCTAACGGTGTATTATCAATAAACACCAATGTATCAGCCCCTATCACGGTTGCCTGCGGGTACTCTGCCGCCACGGCCAAGGCTTTGGCGGCGGCGTTGCGCGCACACAGCTCCTCCGGCGGCAAAGAGGCATCATGCACCTCCTCCGTATCACGAACCACCACGGTAAAATCCAGCCCCTCACGAGCCATCAGCTCGCGCCTGCGGGGGGATTGAGATGCCAGAATCAACATAGGGATCACTCCGCAGCCGCAGGAGACATGTTATCCAGCACGCGGCGGCGCACATCATCCGGCATTTCATGAATACGTTGAATAGTAGTACCCTGCATTTGCTCGGCAAGCTTGCGGCAGGCATCACGGTCCTCACGGGTCAGGAACTCAAGCCCCACCATGGCGCGGCCCACTTGCTCGCCCGAGTAGCGATAATTGAAATAGCACAGGTTGGCGTATTTACCCACAGCACTCATAAACTCCTGGAACGCACCGGGGCGCTCGGGGAACTCTATCACAAAGAACACGGGGTGTGAGATATGCACGCGATCGTATGAAATCATACGGAAAAGCACATCGTCATCATTCGTAACATCCTGAGCCTGTAATCCACGCTGTGCCAAGCCGTCACGTATTTGCTCAAACTGGGCATCCGTACCCAGCACACCGAACACGGGGTACTGGATATCCCCGCCGATGCGGCCATACTGCACATCCATCAACTGCACACCTGCGGGTATGTGAGAAAGGTATTTAAGGATTTGCCCACGTTTGGTCTCCATGGGTATACGCAGGTAGCGCAAGCTGCGGTTGGTTTCTCGCACGCCACCGCGGGCAGCCACCACCCCCAGTTGAGAGAAATCCATGTTACCGCCGGAGAGCACCACCAGGCACTTCTCACCGGGGGCAATTTTGCCGGCATCCCAATCTTGCAGCAGGGCCGCCAGCCCCATTGCCCCCGAGGGCTCGGGCACTACGCGCAGGCTGTTCCAAAGGGCACGTATGGCTTGGCACACCTCATCATTGGTAACCGTCACAAAATCATCCAACAATTCACGGCACAGCTCAAAGGTGTTTTCACCGGCTTTGCGCACGGCTGTGCCATCACAAAACACGTCCACGTATGCAAGCTCGCGGCGCTCCCCCGTCTCCACCGCCAATTTCATGGAGGCTTGGTTAACCCCCTCTACACCAATGCACTTGCAACCGGGCCAAAACTTTTTGAACCAGCAGGCACAGCCGGAGGCCAAACCACCGCCACCTATTTGCAGGTATACACGGTCAAATGTTCCCTGCCCGCTCATCACCACCTCATCTGCCAAAGTGCCCTGCCCGCCCATGGTGGCCAGGTCATCATACGGGTGAACAAAGGTCAGGTTGTTGGCATCTGCAAACTCATGCGCCGCGGCAGAGGCAGCATCGTAAGAGTCGCCCGTGAGCACTATCTCCACATTATCCCCGCCATGCATGCGCACGGCATTTTGCTTTACCGTGGGGGTAGACCGCGGCATAAAGATATGAGCTTTGCACCCCAAACGCGCTGCGGCAAGGGCCACGCCCTGCCCGTGGTTACCGGCACTGGCCGCCACCACGCCGCCGGCTCGCTGTTCCTCGCTCAGCTTGGCCATGCAGTTGTATGCACCACGCCACTTGTAAGCCTTAATGGGGCCGAGGTCCTCTCGCTTGGCAAACACCACGGCATCCACACCGGGCAGGTTCAGCTTATTGAGCGGTGTAGGCTCACCCACGGCATACACACGTTGGCGCGCCTGCAATATCTCTTCGAACAGTCGGTCTTTCATTTGGCTCATAACTTTACGCGCCTAATATACCCGCATACGCCCCCCATGGCAAGCGCGGATTTCGCCACAAACCGCGTTTTTTCAGCTTTTTCTTGCTTTTTACTGACAAGACACATGCTTGCAACCCCGCAAGCATGCTGTTACAATGACGGGCGAGATGAATAAACTTTTGCCTTTATTGATACTGTTACTCGGGTTGCTGCAAATGGCCTATGCTGCCGTACCCCGTGATTGCTCGCAAGCCATTATCGGCATTGCAGACGGCTGGAACAACTCTCATGTAACGCTCTCTGTGGTAGAGAAAAACGCAAAAGGTCAATGGGTGCGCGTGTTGGGTCCCTACCAAGGCAGACTCGGCAAAAACGGGCTTGTTTGGGGGCTGGGGCTCCACCAAAATGCTCGCGGGGTCACCCTCAAAAAAGAGGGCGATGGCCGCTCCCCCGCCGGGGTCTTTGCCTTGGGCGGCCTTTGGGTTACACACAAAACACCGGTAAAACACAACAGCAGTATTCCGTATGTTAAGGTAGGCCCCCATGATTTATGGGTCACTAACACCACAGATGCCCGCTATTACAACCGCCACGTGCGCTTGGATCACCCCGCCCGCACCCCGTGGGAGCTTAAAGAGCAAATGCGCCAAACGGACTACCCCCACAGCATCAAAATGCTCATTTGCCACAACACTCACGAGCGTAAAGGCGGCGTTGTTGTGGGCGGTGGCTCCTCCATCTTCTTCCATATTTGGCGCAATGGCGGCAAATCCCCCACGGCGGGCTGCACCTCCATGGCAGAGCCCCACCTGCGCGCCATCATCGCACGCCTCAACCCTGCCCGTAAGCCCGTTTACATCCTCCTGCCCCGTGCAGAATACACACGCCTGCGCCCAAGCTGGCGTTTACCGTAAACAGATTTTCTCACCCTCTTCCAACAGCAGCCTCATGTCGCGCGGCATGGGGCTGTTAACGTTGATGAAAAAAATATACATTATACTTGACTCTTCGTGCTCTCTTTGTTATTTTACGGATAAGCGAACCTTATAACCTATCCTCATTATATGACTACTTCCCTTGTAAATGCAGACCGGTTATCTTGGCCTGCTCCCAATTATTTGACGGAGGCGCAAGTGGTTGTTTTGGAAAACGGTGCAGCGTTACCGGAGCCGGCGGTGTTGGATAATAAGTGCGCGGCGTATCGTGTGTGGGCAGATGTGCTGCAGCCCATTCAAAGTGAATCGCAACAGAAAACAATGCGCTATGTGGGGCGTTATCAGGAGGAGGCTGCAAGTTTAGGCACGGTTAACATGGAGCAGCCCATGCAAGATGTTGCTGTTGCCTATGATTTATATATGGTGCTGATGTCGCAATGATTTCAGCGTTTGGAATAGGAATAGTGGTAGGTATAAAACAAGCTCAAAAAAAATAATGGATATTAAAGACGACATAATTACAATCTGCATACTGTTAATTATACCTTCTATCTTGGTGTACTCTTTTACGTACTCTTTTATAGAGTATTATGAGGTAATTGGCTGGTTTTTATATTGGATTTTTGCCTATATATTAGGCGGGTTGAGTGGTATACTTGCGGTGTATACATACCGCGCATTATACATTGTTTACATAATTGTACGTTTATATTTTATTAAAAGACGTTTATACCGTTATATAATTAGCAGGCAAATTAATGTACTATATAACAGAGACTGGGGAAATTCTAATTATGAAAAAAATATAGAAACATTTTCTATAAGCATGTTTATAGGAAATAAAAATTCGGTTCCGGATTTTATAATAAAAAAAAGCAGAGTAGTGGAATTGAACATTTTGGAGAAAATACTCAATGCCATTTTTAAGTTTTTTCATTTTGAATACATAGCTACAAACATTGTATACAATATTATTCTTACCGTTAAGATACGACCGAAAGAAGATTTATATTGGGCCAACTTTTATGAAAACGGATTTTATTTGTTCCATGACAATAGCGAATATTCTATCTTAAGTGAATATTTATTCAAAGAACAGAAGAAAAATTTTCCTGTAATTGTTATTAATAAAGGAATAAAAAAATTATTTTCTGCACATGATAGATTTTATTGTACAAGCGTCAATGATTTTATAATGAAAGAAAAAAATAAGCAAAAACAGTTCATGGTTTAAATCTTTATATGCAATGTATGGTGTAGATTATGTAATTAATACAACGCTTTTGACAATGGGGAGTTCGTTATATATAAAAATTAGAAATATATTAGAGACTTTATACGAAGGATAAAATCTGAAATGTATGTATTTGGTATTTTTAATCGTCTTATAGCTTTATGAAAATGATCACAATTATAGCGTCAATAATTGTAATATTATCTCAAGCATTAATAGCAGATAATAGAGGTAAAGCGTTTTATTCTGAAAGCTCTTTTTCTGTGGAGCAGATAGAAGATAACTTGCCATTATATATGACTTATCTTAGATTGAATCAGCAGATACCTATCACAGAAATCGAAGTGATGGGAGGTTTTGTTGTGGGCGTGTCTATAGAAGAGGAAAATGTCTATTCTTTTAAAATTATTATGCCATTTTTAATT
>JAFQEF010000030.1 GCA_017399165.1 Akkermansia sp. | reverse complement strand
TGACAGGG
This sequence comes from Akkermansia sp., assembly GCA_017399165.1. Taxonomy (GTDB): domain Bacteria; phylum Verrucomicrobiota; class Verrucomicrobiia; order Verrucomicrobiales; family Akkermansiaceae; genus Akkermansia. Next base: position 7,522 of record JAFQEF010000030.1, on the reverse strand, counting down.
TATCCGGCGAGGAGAGATAAAAGAGTTGCGGCAGGAACATTAGTTCCGGGACCAATCACACGCCGAGAAACCGCCGTATGCCATAAATGGCACGTACGGTGGTGTGTGAGGGGGCGAAAGCCCCCTACACGATCAGAATCCCCCGGAAACTACTTAAGTGGCATGATATTTAAGGCTGCTTAAACAAATAAAGAGCATTCAAAATGCGGCAATTTCGGAGAAAAAGAGGGAAAAATCCAGACGTAGCGTCACTTTTACAAGGAAAACAGATAAAAAATGCAAATAAATTTCGGATTCGGCTTGCCTAATTGTTACATGTGTGGTAAAGTCCCGCCCACATCACTCTCACCCACTCTATCATATACCTCTCACAATGATTCGGTTCTTAACAGCTCTTATGCTCACTGTTATGCTGATAACCCAACCGGGTTGCCAGCAACAACAACAGTTGCAACAAAACGCCGCCACGCCTGAGTATGTGTACGTGGAAGGCTACACCGCGTATATGCGCGGCAACAAGGCTGTGGCGCCCTCCAAGGCTCCTAAGCGTATCAAAAAGCTCATTGCCGCAGGTAACAAGATTGTGCATTGCCCGTACCGCAGTGGCGGTGGCCATGGCAGGCATGTAGACACCGGCTATGACTGCTCCGGCTCCGTTGGTTTCGTGCTGCGCGAGGCCGGCATGATGGGGCGTGTGCAATACCGTACCAGTCGTCAATTTTTAAGCTGGGGTAAGCCCGGCTATGGCAAGTGGCTCACCGTGTATGTAAAGCGCGGCCACGTCTTCTTGGTGGTAGCCGGCTTGCGTTTCGATACTTCGGGCACGCGCACGGGTATCGGTCCGCGTTGGTACACAAAATCCCGCAAGTGCGCCGGTTTCTATGTGCGCCATGTGCCGGGGTTCTGATGCCTCCCCGTTTTCTCCCTTAAATAAACGTATCCTTAAAGATGAACGAAGCAAACGAACGTAACCACGGCCCCCAGCGTATAGATGATATCATGCAGGCTTGGGGGCTGGATAATCATGACCTTGTCAATGTCTCCCTGGAGCAACTCACGCACAAACAGGTGCAAAAGGCCCGCATGGGCCGCCAGCTCACTCTTAAAATGATGCAAAAAGTGGCCCGTGCCCTTAATGTTGCCATTTGGGAGCGCTTGCAAGAGGAGCAACGTGAGCTGTACTATGAGTACATCCACAGGGATCTCTTCTCCTACGCCAAAGGCTATTCCGCAGATTGGGCAGACCCCAACGCCCCCTTGGTGCCCCGCGATTGATAGCCCTGCATGCCTCTGAGTGTCACAGAGTTGGTGTCTCGCCTCAAATCCGCTGTCGAATACGGGGTGGGCGAGCAGTGCGTTGTGGGCGAGGTTGGCTCTTGCAAAATGGCCGGTAGTGGCCATACTTATTTTACCGTAAAAGACGCCTCTGCCCAGCTGCAGTGCGTCTTTTACCGTTATCAGGCCATGTATTGCCGTGTGCGCCTCAGGGAGGGCATGCTCGTGGAGCTTACCGGTAAACCCACTGTGTGGGAGGGCCGCGGCAGCCTGCAATTTGTTGTCAGCAGCGTGAGGGAGGCCGGCTTGGGCTCTCTGCAACAGCAGTTCGAGGCACTCAAACGCAAGCTCGAGGCAGAGGGGCTCTTTTCCCCCGCCCGCAAAAAGCCCATCCCCCGATTCCCCAAAAGCGTGGGGCTTATTACCTCTGCCTCCGGGGCGGTTATTCAGGATATGCGCCACCGCCTCGAATCCCGCGCCCCGTGGATGCTGGCATACCTTTACCCCGTGCAGGTGCAAGGCAGGGGGGCAGAGCTGGGCATAGCCCGCGCCATTGAACAGTGGAACCAAGCGGAGCGATTCTCCCTACCGCAGGTAGACTACCTTATCATTGCCCGTGGCGGCGGCTCGTTGGAGGATTTGTGGTGCTTTAATGAAGAGTCTCTGGCCCGCGCCATTGCAGCCAGCAAGCTCCCCGTTGTATCTGCCGTGGGCCATGAAACGGATTTTACCATTGCAGACTTTGTGGCAGACTTGCGGGCCCCCACCCCCACCGCTGCCATTGAGCTCACCACCCCGGACTCCGCAGAGCTCACTACACGCCTGCAACAAACGGAGGCTTACCTGCGCCGCGCTTGCACCCGCGCGCTGGAGCATGCCCGCCTGCGCCTGCGCCTGGCAGAGCAGGGGCCTTTGCGCCAACCCCTCAATACCTTGGCCCCCTTTGCTCAACGGTTGGATGTTTTTGAGGAGGAGCTGCGCCGCACCTGCCGAGAGCACCACAGCGCTGCAACCTCACGCTTGCAGGTATTGGCTGCCCGCGTTTCCCCGCGTGCCCTTTACCCGCGTTTTCAGGCCATCCATCACGCGTTGGATGCCGCTTTATCCCGCATGCACCATGCTGTAGCACGTAAAATGGAATCTGCTCACGCTGCCTTACGCGTCAAAGAGGCAGAGCTGCGTGCCGTCAGCCCCCAAAATGCGCTCAATCGTGGCTTCGCCCTCGTCCGTAAGCCGGATGGCACCTTGGCACGCAACGCCGCAGAGCTTCCCCCCGGCACTCCGCTGCACATCACCCTCTCCCAAGGCGTTGTGGATGCCGAGGTTAAGTAGTCGCATGCTCAGACTGCGCTGCTCCTTTATTGCCCGATGCCCACGCGCTCTGCATAGCGTTTCATCAGCATGGCTCCGTATTCGCGGAGCGTCATTTCTTGCTCATAACGGGCGTGGTATTCATCTAATTCCATGGGGGTAAATTGGTTGCGCCCGTAGTATGTGTTATCTTGCTCATTCACATTATCGAGACTCAAAAAGTCTGATATACACTGCTGTTGTGCCGGGGTGAGCAGTTGCATCTGTTGGCGCTCATATTCTGCTAACCTTTCATTCTTGGGGCTTATACCCGGGTAGCACTCTACTACGCCGTGTAATGCCCCAATCATGAAGCGAGGCACCAAAAAGCGGTAGGCCTCCGCATCCGCATAACAGAGCGAAAAAGAACAGGCAGAAAGCAAATCATCCGGTATGCGGTGCCAGTCATCGCGTATTTCTTTTGTGGCCAGCACCTCCCGTGCCTCGTTGCTCACATAATCATCTGCAGCTTCACCACAAAGCAGTACATGGGCTGTTTCTTGGCAGCTCACCCCGGCAAAAGCTTGCTCAATTTGCTCTGCCAATTGTTGTTGTAAGCGGGTAAGGGGGGTATCATCTGCTTTGTAGGCGCGTCGACTGCCTTCAATTCTTGCTAAAAAATCGGCTGCCTCCTCCTGCGCCTTTCGGTCGGCTTTTACGTTGTTACAATTAAAAAGTCGTATCTTCTTCTTTTGCCCCTTTTTCGACATGCTCCTATTGTATCACAGATGCCTTGTTTGTAAATGCTATTTGTAACACGCTTATGATAAATGCTATAAGCTCACCAGATTTAAAAATGAAAATATACTTTAAGAAAAATGGCGAAAATCTTAAAGTATATTTTCATTTTGTGTTTAATGTTCTCTTATCAATGGTTTACGTTATTTAGTAGATAGCAGAATGTTGCTGCCGGGATTCTAATAATGGGTTTTGAAGACTCTGTGAGGCGCGCCATCCCGAAATCCCCGGGGTTTCGCGTAATGAGGAATGCCCCTAATGTGCTTGATCCTGCGGAGAGCTGCGCAATGGCATCATGCCGGGAAATGGAAGAATCATTTTTATATTTGACTTCACACAAAAAACGTTCATCGGTGGGGCGAGATATGGCGAAGTCCACTTCCTTTTTAGCTTTCCCTTTCATCATTACATAGCCGATTTTGTGAGTATTGCCGTATGTATGAAGTAGGTGTTTATAGACAATGCTTTCCACCAAAGCGCCCATATCAGTATCACTCAGTAGATCAGGGGAGAGCATCAGGCATGCATTACGCAGGGCCGAATCTGCCACATATATCTTACTTTGTGCAGAAAGAATTTTTTTGCCGGTATAGTTGGCGTTATGGCATACATAAATAAGGTTGGCATCTATCAGGTATTGAATATAACGTAGCAGCGTAGGCATGGTTACGCCTTCCAGCTTAGTACACATCTCTGCCATGTTGATGATAGAACCGGAATGCAGGCACAGATACAGAAATATCTTTTCAAGTTGCAGGGAGTTTCGAACATCAAACAGTGCCGGAATATCCCTCTTGAGCACTTTGTCTGCCACGTCTTCCCGAAGCAGCATTTGCGCTCTCGCTAAGGTTGATATGCGTAACAGCTCCGGAAAACCTCCCAACGCAAGGTAGCGGTTCCACGCAGCTTGCATATCACCAACACTGAACATCAGCATGGAGAACTCTGCGGATGACATGGCAGAGAGCTCTTCAAGGGTGTACTGTGAGATGCCGGCATGGGGGGAATTCTGCTCGATATCGCAATATTCGCGGAAGGTGAGCGTAGGCATTCGCAATACTCTCCATCTCCCGACCCCGCTGTCGGCTACCCCCTTTTCGATGCTGGGGCTTGCAGACCCGGTAGCGGTCAGATTAAGGTTCGGGCGTGTGTCGTAGAGCGTTTTAAGCCATAAACTCCAGTCCTCAACATATTGAATTTCATCTAAAAAAAAGTATTTTTGCGTTTCTCGGGGTACCATGGCATCGTATTCGGCAAGAATACGCGGAAATCCCACCAATTTACAAAGGGGATTATCGAATGAAAGGTAAAAAATATGCTGTGGGGCAACTCCCTCGCTCAACAGTTGAGAGATTACCTGCTTCATGACTGTTGTTTTGCCGATGCGCCGTGCGCCGCTTAATACAACAAACCGACGCACATCTGTACTCTTGATAATGTCCAGCGTGTCATAGTACGCAGAACGGTGGGTGGTCGGTAGCTCTTCCGCCGGTGCACTGTTATTCCACCATGGATTATATTGGTACAGTAATTGTTTGATTTGTGTGTCCTCCAGCATGTTTTGTCGCTTCTGTTTTGAGCTTATTATAAACATTTAAAAGTACATGTCAAGTAATTATGAAAATATACTTTAAGAAAAATGGCATATTTCTTAAAGTATATTTTAAGAAGTGTGTTTGTGCTTGAAAAATCAGAATCTTACGGTACAATACTACGGGCAACAACCAAGGGAGTAATGCTGACAAGACTCAAAAATACTGCATGGGGGGCGATGCTATTCACCGCTTTGTCTCTTGTTATGGCCGTGTATGAGCCCGGTATTGCCTCCTGGCTGCTGGTGCTTTTTTGGGGGAGTGTGACAACTATTTTGTTTTGCTCAAAAAGATTTGAAGAGAAGTACAGAAAAGCCGATGCGCAGCGTCTTGCGGATATAACGGCTGCAGATTGTAAATACTATTCGGAGCAAGAGCCGGAGCTTCGCCGCAAATTGGCGAACGGAGAGCTGCGCTACTTGGTAGAATGGTGGGAGGAAGATGCCCTTTCCATCCCCGAAAACGCCCACATGGAGTTCTTGTTTACCGATGGCTCCGGGGCAGATTTTGTGTTGCACCACCCCACGGTAGAAAAATTGCGTACTCTGTTGGCAGAGCACGGCATCAGCTGGGAACCACGCATACACCCCCGCTTCGATTCCTGCATCCTCTACCCGCCACAATATGCCGGACAACAATTCTACACCTCAGACGGTAAGCCCCGTATGGATTTAGTATCATAACCTTAAATTCATTTATGCGGTTTGCATTCATTTATTGACTTGTCAACAATAGAGAATCATATATAATACGGGGCATGAAAAAGTTGCGCTCTGCTCTCTACACCGTTTTCGTTGCCATTGGGTGGACCTTGCTGATATCAAAGCTGGTATCCCTCAGCTTTGGGTTGAAAGAATGGCTCAGCTCTGATATGAGGAGGGCTATCGGTTATGAGCTGGCCATCTTGCTGGTGGTTTCGCTGGGTATGTATATATACAACCGATTCTTTGCCGACGAGCAAGCACCAAGCAATGCAATTGAAGACGAAACCCTCAAGGCCACCATCTCTGAGCTGCGAGCCAAATTGTCCAAAAAAGCCATTGTTTTCAGAAGCTCACGCGCAGAACAAGTGCCCCAAGGTTATGTAAGCTGCTTGGGGCGTGTAACGTGGCAGTTACCCGGGGAAGAATGGCCGACAGATGCCTCCGGAGACCGACTGGAGCCGCTGGCTACCATTTTTGTGCCCGATTTGCCCGGGGTGCCGCCGGCCCTCCGCAATGTGGCGCTTATCACCATTTTTGCACCGGAGGAGGCCTGGGCGGAAGACCCGGAGGTGCCGCAACTGGGCTGTGTTATCCGCACCTATGCCTCACTCCGTGAGCTTGAGCCCTGCAATTATGAATCCACAGTATGGAACACCTGCATTCTTACCCCCGAGGCTGTTGAACACGATATGCCTAGTGGGCGTTGCTGTGGTGGTGGAGATGCCCTGTGGGATACCATTGTTGAACTGGAGGATAAACACCGCCTCGAATACGAGACTCACGTCTGCGATGCCGAGTACTATACTCACGAAATGCGGAAATTCCCTGCGGGGTATTTCTCATCACCCACCCTGTATGCAACATACGAAACGCACAAAATGGGTGGCTACCCCACCTTCATTCAAGATGGCGATGAGTCGGCAGACTACCCCTTCATCATGCAAATCCATTACGATGATGAGGCCGGGCTAAGCATTGCGGATGCCGGTTGCTACTACTTCTTTTACAATGCAGAGCAAAACGACTGGATTGTAAGCGCAGATACCTATTAATCCCGCCCCCTCCCCAAAAATGATTCATAGCCTGCAAAAACGCATTCTCGGCATTGTTTATGTTTCACTTTCGGGGCGGGAACCTGTAATATAGAGGCAAGGAGATTGTAAATGGAGCCGGGGTACCAAAATAAATTGACACGCGTAGAGCGGCTGGCGCTCTTTGTGGAGCATAAGTGGAGCATGGGGCACGCTGCCTGGGCGGTGGTGTATTTTCTTGCCGCGCTTGTGCTGCTGCCTGCTGTGCTGATTCTTGCTGCCGGCACCGGGGTGGTAATATGGGCATACCTGGCAGAGGGCTTTTATGAAGCAGGAGGATACACGTCTGCCACAACCTTGGCAATCAATGTATTTTGTACAGTTTTGGGGTTCTTTGTATGCTGTTGGTGGTGCTTGGTAGTGCGGTTGTTATGCTGCCATTTGCGTTGGCTGCCATACCTCGCTTCCGGCGGACTGCTGACGGCGGGGGCGGTTTTGCAGGCGGAGCTGTCGCTGCTCACAATAGCCCTCCTTATAGTTGGGCAGGGCTCTTGTATTTACACGGCGGCAGTTCCCGTGGCTCTCATGCTCTTAATCGGGTATTTGTGTCGCTTGAAACGGAGGCATCGTCAGGGCAAACGCATTAGACAATGAACCCAGTAAGTCCATTATTTACAATGTACAATTTACCATTTGGGGACCTCTAAAAACTCAAATTAAGACAAGACCGGGCAGTATGAAGTAAAGTCATAGAGAGCCGGTGACGAAAAATGCGCCTATTTCGGCGCATTTTTCGTCTTTCTGTATTCATTAGGGTACAGTTCACCCTATA
>JAFQEF010000029.1 GCA_017399165.1 Akkermansia sp. | reverse complement strand
CCATATTTAAGCCACGCATTATGTCACCCCTCAACCGGGGTTCCTATTTGTTTGTCCGTTTCCCCGGGGTTCCGCCGCTGACGCGGCTCCACCGCCGGGCTACCATATATCGCCCCTCCGGGGCTCTGATTTCGGCGGGCATTCGCCCGCAGGGTATCCCCCACAAATTACCATTTATCGAGTTTTTAGAGATGCCCAATTTATCTGTCACCACGCGTACGGGAAGGGATTATTTGCGGCGTCTACGGGCGGTGAGTGCCACCAGGGCGAGCAAGCCGAGTGTGGCCGTAGCGGGCTCGGGGACCACTTGCAAATATACGGAGGAACCTATTTGTACAACATTGGTTTCCAATCCCTCGTAACCGACAATGGAGAAGGAAACGGAATCCGAGAGAGTGATACTCTCCTCCACACCATCGAAGAGGATGAAACGATGGAGGCCGTCCTCCGTTACAGTGTAATCCAATGTAGTTTTCAGGCGGATTACCCCATCGCCCTTAAAGGCAAGCGAGTCGGCATCCCCCGTCAGCGTGAAATACGCACCATCTTGCACATAGGTGGAGCCACCGCACAGCTCCACATGCTGAACAGCCAGTGCGGGGCAAGCAACAACATCCAAAGCAAGAGAAGAAGCTGCGGCTATGGCAGCCCCCCCGGCATGCAAGGTTGCGCCGGAGGCAAGCTCTAAGCTACCCGTTATGGAGTCAATAGCAAATACGGCATTTTCAGCCACCTGCAAAGAGCCCCCATGTTCCAGAAGCACGTCTCCGGCAAACGACATCTGTGACTCAGCGCCCAGCACACGCAATGCCGCTGCGCCACTATACCCGGATTCCACAGAAACGGCACTACCCTCAGCAACAGCCGACAATTCACCATCAAAGGCAGCCATGGACGAGAAAAGGATTTGCCCGTTCTCTGCATTAAAGCGGAGCTTGCCATTGCCGGCAAGGCTTACGGAAGAGCTTGCAAAATAATTGCCGGCCAAGGTGAGGGACGCCCCGGTATCCACCTGAATATCAGATTTAAGGGGGGAATCCTCAGCGGTAAAGTTAAGCGACACATCTGCCTCATTTTCCACCACAAGCGTTGTACCGGACTCGGTCTTAAGGACGGAGTTACCCAGAGCATTATCTGCGCGCAAACGCAGCGTACCCTGCTGCAGGTCTACACCACCGCTAAAGTCGTTATCGGTAGCAATGGCTAACGAGCCTGCCCCCTTCTTAACCAAGGCGGTTTCACCGGTAATCTTGCCGTTGCCGGAGAACACGTAATCCCTGTTTTCTGCATTCACCTCTATATGGGCGGGTGCCACAGCCGTGGATATTTGCACATCGCTCGCATCCGTGCAGGCATCCGTAAAGAATACACGATCCGCATCGGTAAAAGAAATGGCGTTAGCATACTCCCCGACCTGCCAGTTAGCATCATCATGATTCCATACCCCGGAGGCAGAGCTATTCATCCATACTAAATCTTGAGAGGGCTGAACATACACCAATTTAGAGTCCCCCTCAATCCACATGCAATGCTCGGGCAAATGCAGCTTTTCGGGGTCCTTGGAATCGGGGTTGGGTTTCTCAAGATTCATCAGCAACAACATAGTACCGCTGGAAACGGCTTCTAAAAGGGTGAGATAATAATTTGAAGAATAACTGTAAAAATCACCTTTCACCTGCAAGGCTGCAACATCTGAGCTGTTTGTATAGGTATTGGCTTGGCCGGCGAAGAAGTAAAAGGTGCTAATCCCCATGCCTTTCTCCGTCTCCACACGATTATTAACACCGAATATGTACGCACTCGTTATCGAATCAATTATCTCGGGAGCTTCAATGATACCACCGTCATTCAAAACGAAATTGCCGAGGTGCAAATACACAGTTTGGTTAAAGCGGAGCGTACCACCGGAAGAGGCAGAAAACACACCTCCGCCGAAATATTTGTCCTCCAAATCAAAATGAATGATGCCGCTGTTTTCTGCGGTAAAGTTAACTTGCGGGCTGGTTTCAAAGCCACGAATGGTAATCACATTGCCATCCACATGCTCAGCCGTACCGGCATGCACAATGGTACCCGTGCCTGCCACAACACCGGAAACCGCAGTCGACTGCGAGAAATCCCCCTCAAATACCAAGGTGCCATTCACCTCGGTACGGGTGTTATCCCAAACCACGGCATTACCCACGCGCAGCTCTGCATCGGTATCCACCACCACATTACCGTTTATCCGGGAGTCGGCGGTATTCAAATAAACATCTGCCGTATTCCCCACGCGCAGGGTTGAGACCCCTGACGTTTGCAACGCGGCTGACCCCAACGCAGCATCGGCATACAGGCAAAGCGAGCCCTCGCTCAGCTGTACCGTACCGGTAAAGTCATTGTTAGTCTTAATCGTCAGCGTGCTATCACCGGTCTTGTACAACGCTAAATCACCGGTCAGCTTACCCTCTCCGGTAAAGATAAAGTTATTCGCATCCGACTCAACGTACACGTTTTTGGGGGCAACAGCAGTGTCAAGAGTAACGGTGTTGGCCGAGCTCGGGCTTGCATCCGTAAAATGTACGGAGTCCCCGTTATGGAACAACATAACTGCGGTGGAGTCTTTCTGCACCCAGTTCGCATCCCGGAAATCCCACTTTTGGGTTCCGGCAGAATTCATCCAAACCAAGTCTTGCGCACTATGCTGATATATCAGCTTAGTGTTGTCATCAATCCATTTCAAATCACTGAATGCAACACCTTGTACCGTCGTGGACTCGGTATTCCACTTCGAAATATCAAACCCTTTTTCTACCGATAAAAGGTAATAGGAGACACCGGTCTCTATACCTTCCGCATTGGTAAAAGTAAAGGTATTGTTACCGGCAACATTCCAACCGCCATTCACAGTGAGTACGGCATTATTGCCGTCCTCTGTATAGATATTATCCGCCCCGAACTGCAGGGAAACGAATCCGTTTTCCAAAAGGATTCCGTTAGTTTGCAACACGTTGTACGCACCCGTTGCCTCAAGAGTCGCCCCGGACGCAATTTTGACCGTATGGGCTTCAAACGTGCCCCCCTGCTGCAAAGAAATACCGGAAGAAACACTTAAATTGACCTCCTGATAGCGGAAAATAATCTGCGCCCCGTTCTTTGCGAACAAACGGCCCGACTCCGAGGCATAGCCGCCCTCACCGAACATGAGCGTGCCGCCATTGTCGGCATTCAAATTACCGGTAAAACCGTTATTGCGGGCAAAATAGGCCAAAGCCCCTGCTCTTGCAGCCGCCAGATTCACCGCGCCGGAGCCCGAAAGCTCACCCGCGCTCACACTATTGGCAACATTTGTAGAGCTACGGAAGTCCCCGGAGAAGGTTAAATCGCCCTCCACATGCGTGGACTCTGCCCAATAACCATGCGGGGCGGAATAAATAAGCTCGGAGGTAGAATCTATCACAACCGCACCGCGAATAGAACTACCATCCGTTGTTATGTCCGCGGAGGCGCGCTTCTCGAGTTGCAAAGTGGTGCCGACAGCCGAAGTAAAGCACCCGGTGCCCGTTTCTCCCGGCTCTATATCAATCGAGCCGTCAAAACCTACCACAAGAGTACCCTGCAGCAATTGAATACCGGAGAACACATTGTTATCTGCATACAGCGCCAGGGTACCGGTCCCTTTTTTTATCAGCTCTGCCCCTTCGATACGTCCACTCGGAGCCTCGGCATATTGAACCTCATAAAACTCATAGCGTTTTTCCGTATCTACAATAATTTCCTGCGGGCGGAACACATTGGGATTGTTAAGATCATCACCGGGATCAAGATGAACGGTGTAATCCGCATTATCTAACGGCTTTATGCGATCCGGCCCCTTGTAGTCGAGGAAGTAAATCGTCTTATCATTAATGTACGACACATCACCGGATGCATTACGCCAATTCACATCTGTATAGTTCCAGAGTCGAGTACCGGAAGCATTATTCCACACCAAGCCGTTGATAGGAGCGGCATCCAACACCAATTGCCCGAACATGGCATCCCCCTTGCATACCCATTCTAAATCTGCAAAGCTTGCATCGCCGGTCACGCTAACATAAGCAGCAGACCAGCACTCCGGCATTTCGGTAACATTATTTGCCGGCATGGAGGAATCCAAATCCAGCAGAACGTAACGCCCCTCCACTATGTCACCCGTAAAATCAATGTTGATTGTAGCTTGTACTCCCTTTTGCCAATCGAGGCTATCGGCATGCAGCAAGGGGGCGGTCTCCTCCCCGGTGAGCGTAAAGTTGAGCGTGACGGGCTTGGACTCATGCATGGAGAACTTCAGATGCCCATCCACCACATTACCGGAGCCGGACACACTCAAGGTAGCCCCTTGCAAGTGAAGCGTACCTTTTTCGGTGTCTGTAACGCCGGGCAACTGCACGCGAGCACCATTCTCCATAGACAGGGAGGCTTGCTGTATGAAAGATGAGGTATTGCCCGTGCTCTGCAAGGACACTGAAGCCCCTGCACCGTGTAACTCAATAGTGCCTTTACTTATCGAATCGGCATTCTGCAAGGTGACATGAGCCCCTGTTACAGACAAGGTGCCGCCGAATTCTGCGGAATCGGAAGCCAAAGAGCCCAAGGAAACACTGCCACCACCGCTCACATACATTTGCCCGGCGCCACTCAGAGAATCGGCATGCGCATCTTGAGCGGCAGTTGACAAGCGCAAAGTACCATCCACCTGCAAGGCGGCGGCAGAGAACTGCACGGGCGACTCCACACTCAGTTGAGCCCATTGATTAACCTTAAGTGAGCCGGCGATAGAACTACCGGTTGTCGTCACGTGGGTGCCCAGACCTGCAATCTCCAGAGTAGCGCCGTTCTTCACCGTTAAGAGCCCGTTGCCAAGGGCATGGTCTGCCGCAGCCACCAGAGTACCCTCATTGAGCATCACACCGCCCGTAGAATCATTATCCAACCGCAGCTCTAATGTACCGCTGCCATTCTTGGTGATACCGGTAGCACCGGTAATCTTGCCACCGTCAGAGGTAAAGGTGTAATCACGCTCGGCATCCACCAAAACAGACTCGGGGGCTACATCCTGCACCAAGGTAACGGCGGAATCATTCGTGCAAGCATCATTGAACACCACGTTGACACCATCGCCGTATACAACAACAGAATCACCATAATGCCAATTTGCATCGTGCTTATTCCATTCGCCGGAGCCGGTATCATTCATCCATACATACTCTTTAGCGCTATGCTTATACACCAAGGTGGTATTATTATTCAACCACTGCAAATCGGTAGCCGTTGCCGCCCCGGTTACGTTGACATCCTGCCCGGTGGCAAAACTAGAATCGCAGGTCATCAGCACGTAGGTCTCGCCATCTTCCAGCCCGGCAGCATCCACATGCAGGGTATAGCCTTGGTGCTGCACCTCCCCAGCAACCTTCAGAATAGCATTCGCCGTTGATTCATTGGCATACAGATTATCACCCGAAATATCAAAATGTAAAGCCGTGCTCGAACTGCCGATGCTGAGCCCCGGGCTCGCAGACAGAACATTTGCCACCCCGGCAGCATCCACAATGGTTCCGGTAAGAGAAAGGGGAGCCTCGTACATGAAAAAGCCTGCCCCATTGCGAAGCTTTATGGAGCTGCCCTCACCTAAATCTGCGCTCTTGTAAAAACGCAGCTCGGCATTGGCTCCCGTCACCTCAAAATCTGCATTGCCCGCATAGGCCCCCAAAACGGATAATCCGGCCTTAGGGGCAGACAAAATCAATTTGCCGTTGCCGCTAAGGGATTGTGGGCCACTGGCAAGGAAATTACCACCAAACTCTATAACAGCATCGTCTGCCAAAGCAATCGCGCCGCTCACCGAGCTGCTACCATGCTCAATCATGGCATGCACGCCGGAGCCTATCTCCAACACCGTCCCCTCCTTAGTAACGAGTTTTCCCTTGCCCAAGGCATAATCTGCCCCTACATGGATGGTCCCCTCCTTCAGCTCAACTCCGCCGACAAAATCATTATTGAAGTTAATTGATAATTTGCCGCTACCCTCCTTAACCAAAACAGTATCGTGCGTAATTTTACCGCCGATGCTGACAAACTCGTAGTCACGGGTGGCAGAAACCGTCATTTGCTCCATGAACACGTCTTCCACCAGCACCACAGCCTTGGCATCTTGGCAAGCATCCGTAAAATATACACGCCCACCGTTGTAGTAGCTTACATCCACCCCGGCAGGGCTGCCGTCTTTCATTTTCTGCCAATTGGTATCGGAGGAATTCCAGAGATAGGTTTCCTGACCGTTCATCCACACCAAATCATCTACCTCGTGTTTGTACACCAAGGTATTGGCATCCAGCCAATAGACGTTTGGCGAGGTAGTCCAATTATCTTTCCAAGACTGTTCGGAAATACCGTTTTCCAACGACAACAACACATAGGTACCGCCGGCAGCAGTCGAATCAATGTCCAACCTTACTTCATGATACCATTTGTCAGAGAGTTCTCTCAGATTCTCCCAAGTCATTGTCTCAGCCCTAAGCTGAGAGACCTCTACCGCAGTATTGTAGGAAAAGAGCAGATTGGAATCATCCTGAATGGAGAACCGAAGATAATCTTCCCCTTTTGAAGCATTCAGGGTACCATTCAAGACATTATGCCCGGAAAGAGAAAGTATGCCACCGTTTGTTAAAGATATATTGCCATCAATGGTATTACCACCTGCTAATGTTAACTCACTGTAAGAATCGACGCTGATTTCTGCAGCGTTCACGGCACCGGGCTGTTTTCCGAACTGAGCGTTTTCAAATCGGGCATAAGCATATTCCAAGCTGACAGTTTGAGCCAGCAAGCTACTGTCACGCACCTGTAAGGTACTGTTATTTGTTCCGCTATAGTTAGTAACAGAGAGTTGAGCACCATCACTCAATTCAACGTTCGCGTGGTTATTAAAATAACCATCCAGATACATTTGGCTCTTGTCCTGCAACAGCAAATGACCACCATGAAGCGTGACGGCAGCAGAGTACAGATTGGACTTGCTGTCCGTGCCACGGAACACGATATCCCCGGTCTGGTATAGAGCACTAGCCCCATCATCCGCATTCAAATCTATGCGTATAGAGCTACTCCCCCCCGTGCGCTGTGTACGGATTCCGGTTCCGTCGAACAGGATGCTCTTACCCTCTGCCGCAGAGAGAGATAACTGAGCACGATTCGGGTCGGATTTCAAGGTATCGATTGCTAAATGAATGGCAGAGCCCGCTTGATGGGAGAAAATCACACTCTCATTATTGCGGATGGACACAATGCCCTCTGAATAAATAGCAGAACCGTACGCAGCCGAGTTTTGGGAGAAAAGCACCGTTTTATTATCATGCAGTTGCATGGTACTATCGGCATCTACAGCAATAGCCCCACCCGTCTCTGCCGCTGTATTATAGAGGAACTCCACGCTTTGATTATTTTGTATGTTCAACACGGAGCCCTGAAGCGCAATGGCACCACCCGAACCGGCAGATTCATTAGCCGCAAACAGAATGTTGCCTTCATTATTGCAAATGTTCAGCGTAGAGTCCTTTGCATAGATAGCACCGCCCATGGCACCGGTATTGTCCGCTCGGTTTGCCAAAAATAATAAGCGCCCTGCATTATCGCTCAGATTCGCTACACCGGCAGCCCCGGCTGAGGAATCCGGGGATATGTAGAGAGCCCCACCTGCGCCGAAAGCATCCGTTGCAGAGCCGTCGCTACCGCGGGCAACATTGGCAATAAAGGCAAGAGCACCTTTATTGTTACTGAAAGTCAGCTCTGCACCTGCCACAGCACCACCATACACACCACTATTGCCGGCAAAGGCAATGGGAGCCTCATTACCACTGATATTTACTACCGCCGCATCTATAGCCCCCGCACCTGCATGAGATGAATTGTTAACAAACTTCAGCCCCCCGGAATTAGAAAGGATATTAAGCACTGCGGTACTGATAGCTGCGCCGCTTTGAGCCTCATTGTCATCAAATGATATCACCCCTGTATTAGAATCAAAGGTAACGGTTGAGACAGAGGCAATGGCACCGCCTTGTGTTGCCGAGCGATTATCCGCAAAAGAAATCGCCCCCCGATTATCAGAAAAGAGTAAAGTGTCTTCGAGACATATGGCACCGCCCAACTGAGAAGAGTTGCCCTCAAAAAGAATAGCTGAGCCATTACGCGAAAACTCGGCCTGGCCTGCAACATAAATGGCACCACCATGCGTTGAATCCGTATTATCCCGGAAACAAATTTGCCCGCTTTGATTATCTGCAAACGTAAAATCGGAATACGAATAAATAGCCCCACCGCCATACACGGACTCATTATTTTGGAATAAGATGTCGACCTTATTCCCGGAAATGACAAGGGAAGACTCTAATGCCACAGCAATAGCCCCGGCGTAATATGCTTTGTTACCGTCAAATTCCAAGGAGAGGAGCTCGCCATTTATGGTTAATTCACCATATACATACAACGCACCCCCCACTTCTGCGGTATTGCCCGTAAATAACACATTGTCATTCATCTGCAAACCGGTGTTACCGCGTGCACAGAGGGCACCGCCGTAAACAGCCTGATTATCCCGAAACTCCACCCATTGATTCTGCTCTAAAGACAGCCGGGTGTCTGCCCCCATGTAAATAGCCCCGCCTTCTTCTGCGGTATTACCCTCAAACAAAACACCGGGCTTAGATGTAGAGGTAGCAGGTACATTGTTCTTGAACGTAAGGGTACTACCATGATACAATGCAATAGCACCACCCGCTATATCCTCAGCTATTCCAAGTGCCGAATTATGGGAAAATATCACCTGATTGCTGTTATTGCTAAACTCAATAGCTGAGTTTTTCTCTGCAAAAATAGCACCACCGGCAGTCCATCGCGTCGTTTCCTTCTGCTCGGGATAATCCATCTCCACAGTGTTACCGTTAAAAAGAACAGTCTCATTACCGGTAATTTGAAACTCAGCACTGTCGCCCAAATAAACGGCACCACCTCTCGCGGTGCATTCAATATCATGGTCATTCCCTACCTCAGAAGCATCCGCAAAAATTCTATTGTCGCTGAATTCGACAACTCCGGCATTATCAGAAATCGTGAATACAGAGGAGCTACTCAAATAAACAGCCCCGCCATCTGCCGCCATTTCCCACCGTTCTATACCTCTTATGTTCTTTATATCCAGATGATTGCCATGAAATAGAACATGTGCAGCAATCTGATTTTCCGTATCATCTTTTTGCCCGGTAATAGTAAGGCCACATTTCGGCCACAAATAAAAGGCACCGCCTTGGGCAATGGTCGCCATGTGCAAGTAATTGTCGGATACCGACAATAACCCGGCATTACCGCTGAATATAGTTCCCTCAGCACCGCTCAGACAAAAAGCACCACCATAACCTTGGCCTTCCGTCCCTCTGAAAAATTCCTGGTATACATAATTACCGTCTATATGGATACCGGTGCGATTCCCCATAAACTTAAGATTAGTAACGTCGCCCATACCACCATATACATAAAACTCACGGTCGACAAACTTACCGATAAGGTGCGAGATGGAGGGGGCCTCCTTAACATAGTTGTTGGTGATATTAACACCTCCGCTTATGTTAATGAAACTACCGTAAATATTAAGCAGGCCACCGTTAACAGTCGCATCACCCTGACTAATGGCCCAATGGCTGGACTCCGTACTGTTATTTTGAATGGTAAACGAGCCGCCTAAATCTTTTACAACTACCGTGCTATTAATCAAGGCCCCGAATTCACGGGCAGTATAATTCCACGGTTGGCTCCATGTGCCATGCTCATAGTCCGGAGTCGAAGCCATGTTGTAATGATCAGAGATAGAAACATCTTTTAAATTGCTGATCGTTACATTGCAATCATAAAATAACTTCTCTAACCCCGTGCGGGATTTTCCGGAAAAATGTAGGGACGATTGCCCATCTTCGGATGAAATCGTATAATCGCTCCCAAAAAACAATTCATCATAAGTACCCCAAACAGAATTTAATTCCGTGGCTTTTACCGTTACATCTCCTATGATGTTCAGCGCATATTCTTCTTTTATACCCGTCGCGGCTTTTACATCAGTCCCCGTTTTTACGTCTATCTGAATCGGGTCTGCCACAAGTGTACCCGATACAGCATAACTGATAGCAGTAAAAGCCAATATAACACGCCGAACAAGTAATGAAAGCCTCATACATGCATTATCATACAAGAATAATGGGATTAAGCAAGCAAAAAATTCAAACGCATCACAACTCGTATAACAAAAAAGTGTCATCACGCGTGGGAATAATTAGCAAAATTGAAGATTATGGTTGTATAAATCATTGATTTGCAGTATAATAAGCACGAAAAAGAAACATCTTAAAAACACTTCATCATGCAACCACAAAATCAGCATGCCATATTTTGGAGATATGCAAGACTTTTTCTCCACAACTCTTCAATTTTTTTATAATGGAATAAAATATGTTCTTGACACTTTATTCTTACTTTGTTATTTTACGGATAAGCGAACCTTATAACCTATCCTCATTATATGACTACTTCCCTTGTAAATGCAGACCTGTTATCTTGGACTGCTCCCAATTATTTGACGGAGGCGCAAGTAGTTGTTTTGGAAAACGGTGCAGCGTTACCGGAGCCGGCGGTGTTGGGAAATAAGTGCGCAGCGTATCGTGTGTGGGCAGATGTGCTGCAGCCCATTCAAAGTGAATCGCAACAGAAAACACTGCGCTATGTGGGGCGTTATCAGGAGGGGGCTGCAAGTTTGGGCACGGTTGACATGGAGCAGTCCACACAAGATGATGCTGTTGCCTATGATTTGTACATGCGTGTCACTCAGCCGGGAACACAGTATTTTGCGGTGGAGGCAGATGATAAGGCGCGCCTCGTTATCCCTGCCATGGGAGTGGATGTTGAAAGGGCATCCGGTAGTTTAAATATCAACCGTGGCGAGGCAAGTGGCATGCCTGCCGGATTTTATCGTATTTCTGAGCTGTCTCTGCACAATATTTTATATGGCTCTGCCAACGCTATTGCGTTGAAGGTATCTCATGATACGGAACCGATTCCGGATGGTGATTATTCCGGCAGCAATACCTTTAGCCGCAGCTTTTCCACTGCGCCTGATATTGAGCTGTATGTTCTGCTCAAGGGGCAAAAGCCTCAAAAAAAGGCAGTTACTGCCGGGGCATGCAGCTGCCGCAGTGAGGGCTCAAGCACTGCCACTTGCGGGTGTGCGGTGTGGGATATGGCATTCGGGCTTTTCCCGAACATGGCAGATATGCCTGCGGCTACGGTCGGCTTGTTCTCCGATGAATTAGCTGCAAAAGATTTCACCCCCGCCGCACTGCGTATTGAGCACCCTATTTTGAACACCTTGAGTATTGAGGGAGATACGGCAACGGTAACACCGCAATACGGGGCAGTAACGCGTTATAGTCTTGCCACGGGCAAGCCTTTGCATGATTCTGCTGCAAGTGAGGCACGTGTACGCACGCTTGATGCCGATTTTGCCGCCGATACGCAGAATCCACCCGTTTATCTGGAGGAGGTTTACAGCGACTATTCTGCGGTGATTTATCCGATAACGGGTGGGGCTCCTGTGCGTATTCGCACGGCTGCGGACACCGTTTTTTCTGTAGCAGAAATTGCTGCGGCTTACGATATTGTACGTGGTGAGGATGGTGTTATCCGGCAAATATACGCAGCTTCCACAGGTTTGCTGACGGTCACCACCTATGGGGCGTCTGCCTATATGTTAAGCCTTTATCCGCTTTCTCAGGTGGGGGCTAAGGATGAATCCGGGCTTTATACGGCAAGTGGTTCACCCTTGAAAACGGTGGCAATTTCCGGTGTGGTGGGCTCTGTGCTGAATGTGATTGAAGACACGGCAGATGGTGTTACAACCCGCTATAAATGGACAAAAAACGGGGCAATCTGGCATTTTTTACGCGGTACGGAGTCTGCGGGGGTAACGCAGGTGCATGAGCAAAATGTGCTTTCCCCCACTGTGTGGAGTGAGACCAACTCGTTTACCGATGCTGAGGGAAACGTTATCAGCGCAGAACAGGTACAATACCGCAAGGCGGCGTTCGGGCAGGTGGTGGATTCTCGCACTTTGGGATATGGGGCAGAGGCTCAAACGACGCGTTATCTTTACGGTGAGATTGCCGGGCACCCTCATTATGGACGTGTGATTCGTGTACAAAATCATAACGGTTCTTACACTCGTTATGAATATGATGCAGAGGGGCGTATAGTGCTGCTTGCAAGCCCCACTGCCATAAGCGGCTACGCAGAGAAAGGCACGCGCACCACGTATGCAACCGCTCGCTTTAATGAGCACCGCCCCGCAACGGAAAAAGAGGTGCTGATTACCGCTTCCGGCACAGAAATCGTATTATCTACAACGTCTTACGCCTATGAGGACTCCGATTCCTTACACAAAGTAACGATAACCCGCACGGCGGCGGGCTCTGCGCAATCCCGAGTCCGCATAACGGAGCGGTTCGGCATGGCGGCCGCATTACCATACGCTCGCGGGCGAGTCAAGTTTGAGCAGCAGGAAAACGGGGTGCAAACTTGGCATAGCTACGAGGCTACGCAACTGCATGGTGCGGCGTTTCTTCACTGCACTGAAACTCGGGTTGAGGGGGGCGTGGTGAACGGGCAATCCCGCCGCACGGCGGAGTATATTGCTGCTAACGGCACAGTAGTGCGCACTGAGTCCTATGCCCTTACCTCAAGCGGGGAATGGTGCTTGTTAGAGCATGAGACATATACGTATGATACCCTGTTGAGGGAAACCTCCTGCACACGCGGGAACGGACGCGTCAGCAGCAGGGTTTGGATGTGTTGTGGTTTGCTCTCCGAAACGGATGAAGATGGCGTGGTAACGCTTTATAACTACGACTCTGCCAAACGGCTTATCGGTATGGAGCGCAGTGCCACGGCAACCACCCCCGCTACGGTTACTGCATACAATTTGGATACAGCCGACAGGCGCATCGGCACCATGACCGCCATGGGGGAGATGGTGACAAGCGATTCTACTGCCTATGATTCATTGGGGCGTATGGTTTCCTCCACAGATGTGTTAGGGCGAGTGACCACTACGGTATACAGTGCAGATGATTTAGTGACAACCGTTACTACACCTGCCGGGGCTACAACTGTTACCACCCGCAATACGGATGGCTCCACGGTATCCGTTACCGGCACAGCACAGCGTGCCCGCTATTATACGTATGACCTCAACGGCAGCAATCTTCGCACCACGGAAACATTGGTTGATGATACCATCATAGGGCAATCCGTGACAGATGGCTTCGGGCAAACGGTGATGCAGGCAGTGCCGTCTGTCGGCGGGCATATATACACCCGCAGCGAATATAATGCCCGGGGACAGTTAATCAAGCAATATACAGACACAGGGTGGAACACCGCCGCCACCGCGCCCATGTTGTACGAGTATGATGGTTTTGGCAATATCACCAAGCAAACGCTGTCACTTGCGGATACGCCCACTGCGAATAATTCTCCCGTTGAGGAAAGCGCTTACGGTGTGGAAGCCGCTGCCGATGGTGAGTATGCCGTAACCATCCGCACTCGCTACAATGCAGCGGGAGAACCACTAATCAGCACAGAAAAACGCTTGATATCAGAGCTCTCTGCCACACTTGCAAGCAAGAGCATCAGTATCAATGAGCGCGGGAACATCAGTACCTCTTGGAGCGAATATACCGCCCCTACCAAGGTGACGCATTATAGCGAGGCCCCCACCTCCGATATTATTGCAGAAACCTTGGATGTGGATGGCTTTACCGTTTCTCACACCGACCATGCGGGGATTACAACCACGGCAAGCCGCAGTTACACGGCAACAGGTATGGTACTTACGCAAACGGACGGGCGCGGCAACACCACCACGATTGTAACGGATCTTGCCGGACGTACTGTTAGTGTAACGGATGCCGCCGGGAATACGACCACCACCGCCTATGATACTGCGCATGACCTGCCCGCCGTGGTGACGGATGCCCTGCAAAACACCGCATGCTATCAATATGATCACAGAGGCAGAAAAACAGCCGAGTGGGGTACAGCGATTCAGCCCGCATGTTATGCCTATGACGATGCGGATAACATGACTATGCTCAAAACCTTCCGAGCCGGAGCGGAAACCATATCAAGCAATCCGTCAGAGCGTACGGATGCAGATATAACCACGTGGGAATATCATGCCTCCACGGGGTTGGAGCTGCGCAAAACCTATGCAGATGGCACATCTGTTATTAAAACCTATGATGCTTACAACCGCTTAGCGACGGAGACAGATGCGAGGGGGAACATCAAAACACACTCCTATGAGCATGCTCGCGGCTTGCATTTGAGTACAAGCTACACGGATAATACCCTAACACGCCAATTCTCCTATAACCACCTCGGGCAAATAGTGCAAATTACGGATGCTGCTGGAGCTCGCACCTTGGGTTATAACAGCTACGGAGAACAAGAAACGGATTCCTTGCTTACCGATGGTGTCACTCACCTCATTACGGAAAATCGGGATACTTACGGGCGCAATATCGGCTACACCTACGCCAAAAACGGCGTTGTGCAGCAGACCGTAAACACCGGCTACGGCACGGATGGGCGTATCAGCACCGCCGGGTTCCAGCACGGTGGCGAATCCAAGATTTTCAGCTATACCTATTTGCCCGGCAGCAACCTGTTGCAGATACTTACCAAGCCCAACGGTATGACACAGACATATAGCTACGAAACCTCACGTGATTTGCTTACTCATATAGCCTATCATCGCGGTAACACCTTGGTGACGCAACGTGAATATGTGTATGATACCCTTGGTCGGCCCACCTCGCGCAGCACTGCACGCCAGGGCAGCGTTGCGAACGATTCTTTTACCCATAACACCCGCTCAGAATTGACGGCGGCTACCGTAAACAATGTTCCTTATCAATACGCCTACGATAACATCGGCAACCGCTTGTCAAGCCGTAGCTCCGCAGGAGCGGAGGATGACACCGACGCTGTGACAACCACGTATGTTACCAACTCGCTGAATCAATACACCTCCATTCAGGAAAATGAGGAACCCCCGGTCCTCCCCGAATTCGATGCAGACGGCAATCAAACCCGCCTCAAAACCGCCACGGGTATATGGTCTGCCGTGTATGATACAGAAAATCGTCCCACAAGCTTCACCAATACCGCAAGCAACACCGTAGTAGAATGCGCTTACGACAGCATGGGACGCCGCAGCTATAAGAAAGTAACCGTCAATGGAGAAGTAACCCTGCATCAACGCTACATTTACCGAGGTTACTTACAAATTGCCTGTTGCGACATCACCCGTAGTAATCATCCCTGCTTGTGGCTGATTATGTGGGATTCCACCCAACCTATTGCCACTCGCCCCCTTGCCATCCAAAAAGACGGCACGTGGTACACCTACGGGCTGGATCTCACTAAGAACGTGTGCGAAGTAT